>NZ_JBYJZJ010000040.1:0-28882 GCF_057732415.1 Thainema salinarum CENA647 | reverse complement strand
TTGCTAAGGTTAATTGCGTCCTGTTACGGATAACTCATCAGCACCTAGCCGCGCGTCGGGCAAAACTCATGGCGACTTTATCAATCGCTAAGGCACGCCGGTGGCTCGACGAACTTGTCGGCACATGCAGGCCAAAAGTCCCCGAGGAAATTGCCAAGCGCGAGCGTTGCAGCGTCCGAAAGGTGACTATGACGATTTCGCTTGCATTCCTGGCGCCAAACCTCGTTAAGGCGGCAATCGAAGGCCGCCTGCCACGAGGCGTGATGACCTCACGACTTTACGATTTGCCCCGAGATGGTTAGAGCAAAAGCGATCTCTTGGTCTTGGACCGTCAGTCTGATCACAACTAGAGCATGGCTCTTGTGTCGCAGCCGAACCTGCAACCAAACCGTTACTAGCGGCCTTCTCGACCTGGAAGACTCAATAAAATACGGTGTTTTTCGTGGTGTTCGACCACGTTTGTTCACTTCTGTTCACGGGGTTTCTGTGGTCAATCTGTGGTCCGAGCCGTTCTCCCAGGCTGCCGAGTGATCCTCGTGAACTTGCGAGCTCTGCAACGACGTCTTCAATGGCAGCCGCGGCCTCGCTTATGTGCTGAAATCCGGATGCTGTCCTCATCGCGATGAGGCGTGAATGTTGGGTTTCGTAAAACGTAGACCCGGCGTTTGTCTTCAACATCCGGCACCATCTGGCTGTGCGCGACCGCGTTCCTTACCTTGCGATATCTAGTCAGACATTCGCTCAGGCGTTTCCAATGCTGATCAGATTTTGCTTCTCAACTGCCGGCGTCAGCTTCCGCAAATGAGGAGCGAGCATGGAACTGCCTGAACTCGCGCCTCTAACGGGATATTCCGAGCTCGACAAAAATCACGCTCAGCGCGTTTTCCGCGTTGGAATACGCCACCACTAAACGGCCTATCTACGAGCTAAGAATTTATGGCGGAGCACCTTGTCTTCTGGTGACATCTTTCCCTCGAACAACGGAGCGGCACACATCGGGATGCTCTTCAAAGCTTTATCCTGCCTGTAGTTGCCCGTTATCTTCCTTTTCGCTCGTCGCGACGATCTTCAGCACCCCATCGTCGAGCGGGCGCTGAAGTTTTAGTGCCTCTTCGACCGGTGCGGTGAGCCAGCCCTCGATCTCTTCTGGCTGTGTCAAAATTACCGGCATCGCCTTGGGATGAATAGGGCCAACGACGTTGTTGGGAGTCGTGGTGAGAAAGCCAAATAGAACATTGGTCGTCTCGCCTTCCCTCACCTTCCTGACCGAAATCCAGGTCGTCCAAATTCCCGCGAAGCACGCGAGCGGTCTTGAATTCATCGAGGGCGAACCAGACATTCCCGCCGTGAGCCTTGTTGAATTCACTAAAGGACGTGAACGGGACAACGCCACGGTTCTCTATACCGAGCCATCGGGTCCAGTGCTTCGAAGAGGTGTTCCGGATATTCGTGACGCCGCCATCCGGCTCCATTCGAAGGAGCTCATTGAAATTGACGGGCTTGCCCTTCCCTTCGAGCTTTTGCGCGCGCTTCTTCGTCGCCTCGAAAATTGCCTGGTGAGATGACGGCATTCCCCACCGGGCCATCGCCAACTCTCGTACGCCTTCGAAATTCCTGACTATCCGTGCCATGTAATCGGGGTAAATCCCCGGCAGAGGCGGAAGATTGCCGGTGCGGTCTCGCATCGCTCTTGTCAGCGGATGACGGCGGCCTGCCCCTTTGTCAGCGAGTAGAGATTGCACATGGAAACCCCGAGTAAGCGCAGACGTTACGTTAACAGCTATGCCTGGATACTGCGCATGCAGAACGGGCAGATTGTCGAGGCGCACGCATTTTTCGATGCGCATGCCTTCGACGATCTTGGACATGGGTCGCCCCGGCCTACCGCCCGTGAAAGTTAAGGACGATAAATACCTGCGACCGATTAGCCCCGCGACACCGAGCGGGGCTAATCTGCAGGCCTCCCGGAAGGGGCGGTGAACGCCCCGACAGCCTGGGGGGCCGCAGGCCCCCTCTTCAATCCATGCAACAATGCAGCCGCAGGAGCGCCTGTTGGCGCGGGACCGACTGCGGCCGCGAGACCGGTTAAAAAGGCAGCCGCAGGAGCGTCAGCATGGCGACGCCATCAGGCGGGACGCGGGACCGACTGCCTCCGGCGAGCGGCGCGATATGAATTGCGCGAGGGATCGTCACCCGAAGGGCCGAGACGAAGCGAGGCTTTGGCTCGGTGAGTACAGCGAATAGAGCCCGGTCGGGCAGCCGATGCGCTGCATCGCCACCCGAAGATCGGCTAGAACCGTCGGAGTTTTTTCCGTCGCGCCAGATGCCGTTGGTATCCAGAAAGTGCAAATGGCTGGGAGTGTCGCGCTGCATGTTGCATATTCTCTACAATCAATCTAACCCCTTCAGAGAATTTTGCTTCGGCGTCGATTCCTTCGAGATGTACCTTTATGAACGACGCTCGTGATACTGGAGTCAGATACACCCTACCCCGTCTGCTAATCGGATCGCGCCGCCAAAAAATCGGGCTGCCGTCCTCTGCCTGGAAACCCAAATCGAAATAAACGGGTACGGGGCTGTCGTTCCAATCGCGCAGCAGCGCGGACTCCTCCCGATTGGCAACGAAAAGCAAAAACGGTTGGCGGTCGAAGACGCACGGCCCAATGCATTTTTGCAGTTGAGCCACGTCGCGCTTGCGTCTTCGTCCATCTACGACCCATACCATGGTCCGATAGAACTTCTCTCGCGCAATGCGCTCGTCCGCTTTGAGGAAAGAGTGCTGAAACTCAACGACCGTGCCGGCCTTGGTTTTCACGTCGGCGATATGTTTCTCGCCGTTAGGCGCGAACTGCACGATTTCCTGCCAGTCGACGGGAAATTCGTTTTTCCAAGCCCTATGCCATTCCGTTTCCGGCTCGGACCACGGGTCGCAGTCGCGAGTACCCCTATGCGCCCAGTGCCATACTCTGTAATCGCCGCACCTTGCGACCATGACTGCCCCGCAAGACGGGCATGCGCCTGACAGGCCCGGCTGGGCTTCGCGGCGTTGTCCTTCGACATTAGCGAATTTCATCTCCTCCATTCGGTTAGGGCAACACCGATCACGCCCTTAATCCGAACCCCTCTCTTGAAATCCCGCTCGGCTGACTTTTCGAGTTCTCTTTCGGTTTGAGACTTACTAGCGCCACCAAGATCCGAGCTTGTCGACCGCAGCTCGATAAGCACGCGTAAGTCCGGCTAGCATTACGCCCCAGACCGATCGCGGACGCATGGCCGCAATGGTATCGTGCTTGTCCTGCGCTTGAATGGCAGCGATTTGCGCGGCGGAAAACCCGCCCGCCCAATGTACTCTGCCCCTCGTCGCGATGTAGTGCGACTTGCAGGGGAAGCTCAAGTTACCGACCGAGGGCCACAACGATATCGTTCCGTCCGTGTTCTCGGTGATGCTCCATTTTGCAGCGTTCAAGGGTGTGACCACTTCCAGGCCGCAGCCGCAGCAGCAAAGATGAGATGCCGTGCGATATTTGCGCGAAACGAAAATAATCCCCTCGTCCAAGGTTTCCGGAATGAATTCCACGAACTCCGGCCGAAGCGCGATGTCACTCCGCATCGGCCAACTCCACGACGATTTCGCCCCGCCTTAAGGAATATCCGGAATAGACGGTGCTCTCGGCGCTGTCGTAAAACCCGAAATGTTTCTTCCAAAGAATGACCGCCATGACGGCATTGAAGGCATTCAATTCGGCGATCTGAATATTGGTGGCGTATTCGTTCGCACCGTCGACGTTTTCGGAAAACGATATGTGCGGCGCGGCCAGCGCTCTCGTGTCGCCCGTGCTGGCGACCGCTCTTACGACGCCCGACAGGCTGTTGTCGTTTAATATTACGCCCATACCCACCTCTACGAATGGCGTGCCGTTGGCCGTGAGCCGCTCGATCAGCGCCCGTTTGATCTCGCCTTGGTCGAGGCAGATGAAGACGAAATCAAGCCCGTCGAACAAGTGCAGATTGGCCTCGTCGAGGAATACGTCGTGCATTACGATCCCGTTATGCATGTTGCCGTAGATGTCGCGGAAATAGGTCGTCTTCTTCAACTTTGCCTGCAACTGCTCCAGCGACGCAGCGCCCGGCGCTCGAAAAGCATTGTGTTGCGAAAAAATATCGCCGTCGGCCGCATGTATCTCGGCCACTGCGGTTTTCGATACGAAATCGAGGACATATGCCCCCGTGCCACCAAGTCCGGCGATGCCGATGCGCTGACCCGCAATCTTGGCATTTACGGCTCCGATCCCCGCGCGGCTGGAAGCCGTGTCGAGATATTTGAAAACATTCGACGTATCGTTGGCGGCTATCGGCGCGTATACCCGCGCACTTACATTTTCATCGATCTTGGCGGCTTCCCCGGCGATGCGCCCGATATACGTCGTCATCTTGTGGTGGTAGTCGCGATAATCCGCTTTCGCGGAAAACGTGAAGTCGGCCTGCACGCCGTCGCCGAAACTCTGCGGCGCGGAGGCATTTTCGATCGAACGAATTTTGGAGCCGTCTGCGTGGCAAGGATGCTTGCCGGTCCAGTAAGCGACATGGTCGTCCGGCTTATTGGTTACGTCTGCCGACAGGTTTAACTTGGAGATCAGTGTCCCGCGCTTGATCGTGCGATCCGAATCGACATACGGGACGTTACCGGCGAGCAGGTAAGCGCCCCGGATGTCGATATCGTACCCTTCGTTCTGGAGACGAAGCAGGTCCGGACTAAGATCGATTGGTCGACGTGACATCGAACTCCATCCTGTCCTTGACCTTCACGCTTTGACCTTCGACCAGCGTACCCGACGGTCGGTTTCCCGGGCCGCGGGTGTACTGGACCGTGTACTGGATGTCGTCGCCGGTCTGGGGATTCTCGAAGGCGAGCTTCACGACATCCCAAAAGCTGAGTTCGACGTGTTTGGGCACCTTTTTCGCCCGCCCGTTGACGACGATGGTCACGGTGGCGGGGTCTGGTTTATCCCGGCCGTTGCCTCGCCCCTCCGGCCCTTGGTCGCCCGCGCTATTCGGCCCCGATTCCTCGTGTTTGCGTTGATTTTCGATCTTCATGACATGCTCCTTCCCTTGCCGTTTCCGGCAGCAGCATTGATTGCGAAAGTGCAACCGATTTGATAAAGTATATTGCGGATTCGCGAGGATTGCAAGTTCGCAATTCATTTCACTTTCACAACGGAGATGCCATGACCGAGGACCGGTTCGACAGCGACGCCTTTTACGCAGCCCTAAACGCGGCGCGTTTAAGCAAACAAATGACTTGGAAAGACGTAGCCGAGGAAGCAGGCGTGAACGCTTCCACCCTCACCCGCATCGGCCAAGGCGCAAAGCCCGACGTGAACGGACTTGCGGCCCTCTTGCAATGGGCCAACCTGAAAGCCGAAGCCTTCATGCCCGGCGCGAGGAACAAAAAGGCCGAGCCTCTTGCCGAAATTACTGCCTTGCTACGCGCCGACCCGAAGCTTTCCAAACCGAATGCGAAGCTGATGGAGGAGATCGTGGTCAGCACCTACAAGAAGTTGCGGGGTGACTGATTTTGAAATTCCGGCACGGGTTCAAGGCTCAAGCAAATCGTATCGCCCTTCGCATCCGCGAAAAGATGGGCTTGCTTGCGCATGATCCTATCGACCCGGTCGCGGTCTGCGATCATTTCGGAATTCCGCTTCTCAAATTGAGCGAAATCCACCCGGATTGCGATTTCTTGGGTCGTCACAGCTCGGCTTTCTCGGCCGTTACCGTGCCGTGCGGCGTGAATACGGCCATCGTGCACAACGATTGTCACAGTCCCTATCGCCAGCGTAGCAACATTTGCCACGAATTGGCCCACTGCTTCCTCGGGCATAAATGCACACCGCCACTTACGGACGACGGGGACCGGACACGAGATAGCGGCGACGAAGCGGAGGCCCATTTCTTGGGGGGAGCACTTCTGGTCCCGAAGGAGGCAGCGCTCTACATTCTAGAGCAAGGTCTCACGGGTCAGGCGCAAGGCTTGTATGGCGTCAGTGCCGCAATGCTGGGTTACCGCCTGAAGATCAGCGGTGCCCAGACGATATTTGCCAGAAGAATGCAATACACAAGGCGAGCTGCGAGCGCGTAAGACAAAGGCGTTACTCATATCGTATTGAAATAATATTTCGTGCCACCAACCACATCCGAAGCGAATAATTGCGGGAATTCGTGGTTTCGCGAATTATCGACGACGGGAGGATCAGCGAAATGGACGAACGGCTTGCCCGTACCATCGCGAACTTACAATCGTTCGACGACATACGGCAGTTCGAAATCGAACGTCCGCAGACGCGACGCTTTCACCGACGATATTTCTCGGGCGCTCGATGCACGTTCGGGCGACTTGGGGCGAGCCATCGTCGCCGAGCAGACAGGCCTCGATCTGACGAATCTTTCTCCCGCCGAAGAAAATCGTACGCGCAGCGGCGATCTACGCAGGATTCCAAAAGCGCGCCGGTTCGCACGCTGGCCGAATGTTTCAACAATTCAGGAATAGAGGTCTTATAGGCGCGGCCGAGGCTTCCGTATCGAAATCGAAGCCTACGATCGGCTTCGAAACGCTGGCTTCGGAAAATCTGGCCGAATTGTCGTTCGAAACGATCATCTTGTGAACACCCGGAGAGTCTCGGATCGCGCCATTTGGTATTCTCGCCGCACGCTGGGGCTGGCAAACGAAACAGAAAAGCCGCCGGTCGAAGGCGCTAGCCGGATACAGCGGCGCACAGAAGAGCTTGTATCGTGGCTTCAGGCACGAAGCGAAACCAACGGTGGCGTCATGCCTCCATATACGAACGCCGAGGCGGCTGCTGCGCTAGGCATGGACGACATGCATCGTTACGGGCGCGTACATGGAAATATTCAGTCGCGTCTGGACTATGCCTGCTATCTCGCAAATCTGCCTCCGCTCGGCCTAAGCGCAACCTCGCCTTTCGAGGATGCCTGGCGTCAACAAGATCGGTCCTGGGCTTTTCCTATCGACCATATGCGGGAAGCCGCACAATCCCGCGGTTGGAGCGCCGAGGATTTCGAAACCATCCTCGATCGAGCCAGCACCCTTCCCGGTCAGGCTCACATTGTTTGGAAAGCCGAATTATCCGGGCATGAGACCAAGGTCCGCGATTGGGCGTTTGGTTCCTTCGATGGCGACACTGCGGAATTGATATCGAATGCAAATAGCCAAACCAGGCAGCGTAATCCGAAGTGGTCGAGGGACGAGCTGATACTCGCGCTCGATCTGTATATTCGAGTACGGGAAACGGCTATTCCCAAGAATAGCGAGGAGATAGCGGAGTTATCGGATTTCCTCGGACATATGGCACGCCGCCTAGGGCGCACGCAGTCCGCGACATTCCGGAACGCAGCGGGCGTTTACATGAAGCTGATGAATTTCCGTCGGCTCGATCCCGGTTACACGCGCGCAAGGGCGCGTCGGTCTGGCCCGCGGCAATAACGACGAAGAGCCCGTGTGGCGAATATACGCAGCCGACCCTGCTTTGCTGGCCCGTGAAGCTGCATCGATCCGCGCGCGTTTCGCCGATGGCGTAGAGGGAAGTACGGTTACAGCGAACGATCAGGACGCACCTTACTGGGTTTTCGTTTGCAATCCGAAAAAATGGGCAATCGAACGAATTCCTCGCGCGTGGTATCACGCGCGACAGCTGGGGCATCCGTCCCTCGGATCGGGCGCACTTCGCGCCTGGTCAGCTTGGCATCGTGCGCGTTGGGGTGGATCGGCGATCAACGCAGGAACGCGATGGGCGGCCACCTCTCGCAGCAGGGATTTACGCGCTTTGCGAAGTCGAAAGCGAGGCTTTCGAGGGTAGCGGCGCGAACGATGGCTTTTGGTCCCCAGGCTCCGAGCGCGAGCCGGGCTGGCCAACCGTGCGCATCCGATATTTGCGCACATATGGCGATACCCCGCTCACCATCGAAAACTTACGCGAACGGTTGCCACACCTCTCGCCGTTACTGCTCAACGGATTTCAGGCCGCGTCGTTTCCGCTCCCCGCCGAGGATTTTCGCACCATCATGGAGCTTATGGGCGAAGATTTGGATGCGCTCGCCGCAGATTTACCGGAAAATCCCACTGCGGATGCGCTCGCGGCACTGCAAGACAAATACAAGAATGCGAGCCCGGAGGTTAAGGAACGCTTGAGCAGGTACATCGAGCGTGGCGAAGTCGGCGCGCTGGTCAAGAAAGCCAACGGATACAAGTGCCAAGTCTGCCGAGGCCCTCGGCCTACATCCGTTCGGATTCAAGAAGAAAAATGGCGATTTCTACGTCGAAGCCCATCACGTGATGCCGGTTGCGAAAAGAGGAGGTTGGCTCTTTAGCCGCGTCGAACATCATGACGGTTTGCGCCAATCATCATCGCCAATTGCATTACGGTGGCGTCCAGGTGGCGATCGGCACGACAACCTTCGACATGACGTTCGACGATGTTGCGATCAACATCGCCCGTCATATCTAAGAGTTCGCGTAAGTCTGAAGATCGGACGCAGTAATGTCCTTGGCTTCCATTAACTTGTAATGTTGCTCCCTGACGATCGACACCTCGTTCCCGTCGAAGTGAAGTTGGAACATCGCGATAACATCGTTCGCCATGAATTGAGCCGTAACCGGCCGAGCCAGGCAATTTTTGCTATCGTTCTTCGCCTTGGCAAAAGACCGTGTCCTGGATCGTCTGGCGTCCGGAACCGCCAAGGAAGCGCTTAAGCTTATTTTTCAGAACTTTTTGTCTTTTGTATCGCATTGCCACAGGACTAGGACCCCCCATCCTGCCGCTTTCAAGGCGGAGATCGAGCGGACGTCGCGCTCTTGATTTTTGATGATTTTCGCCTCCCAAAATGCCTGGTTCGACTTAGGCAGTCGACCTTTTCCGCAGTCATGGCCGTGCCAAAAGCAGCCGTGGACAAATACAACTTTCTTGAGCCGGGGAAGAACTAGGTCGGGTCGGCCCGGCAGTTCCTTGCGATAAAGCCGAAAGCGGAAACCCAGCGCGTGGGCGACCCGTCTCGCTGCAAGCTCGGGTACGGTGTCCGTACCGCGTATTCGCGACATTCGCTCGGATCGTGCCTGAGGGCTGAGATTATCGACCATCCCATCCAGATAGGCCGCGACCCAAGGCTTGTCACGGCTTGTATCGCCTGCCGACGATTTTGGTGTGCGAGCCCCTGCGTCGCGCTATGATCTGCAAATTGGGACGCCCGCCCAGATCCGCCGATTTGCGCCGCCCGGCAAAACGAATGCGCGCGGCATGAGATTGAAATTTATTGAAATGATGTAGCACCACTTTACTTATGGCGAACGCGAGCACCAAGGCGGATTTAGGTTTGAAAAGCCTCTCGACCGAGAGTGTCGATATCGATGGAGATTGTGTTGGCGAGCGCTGGCTCGCGACCGACGATAAAGGCTTGGCCAAACTCATTGCCATCGTCGCCATGGGGCAAGCCGCTTACGCGGCACAAATTCTTCTGGGGCTCGCGGCTACGGAATATAGCGACGCACAACTGAGAGCCGAAGCGCGCATCAAGCTCACCGTGGACGAAACCAAAGCGAAACCTCGGATTGGATATCCGCAAATTCAACGCGATGGCTTCATATTCGAGTCGATCTCATGGCTCGCTGCCCGAGCCGCATATCCAGGCGTTTTGATCAAGGCCCCTCATATCAGCTCCACGACACAAGGGCTCGACGGGCTCATGATCGAACTAAACAAGGATAAGTCGGGAATTGGGCGAGCTCCGGATATTTGAAGATAAGTGCACGGACAATGCCCGAAGCTATTTCCTCGGCCGAGTGATCCCGGAATTTCAAAAACGGCACAAGAACGAGCGTAGCGCGGAGATTATTTCGGCGGCAACGACTTTTGATTCAAACGTCGGGCGTGGACGAGGCGACTGCCGTCAAGTTCTCAGCAGCGGTAACGGATCGCGCACTGCGTCGTTATAGGGCCTCGTTTGCAGTTACTGTCGACAGTCAAGACGAACGAAAAAAGCTCTTTGCCGATTACAATAGGATCGACAACATCACTCAAGATCAACGCATCGGCGCAAGCTTCGTCGTACCTGCGAAGATGAGAACTTGGTTCGACGGACTTGGGAAACACGCGGTGGCGTATCTCGATAGTTTGGAATGCGAAAGCTCGTAAATGTTCGACGCGACCACCGCCGCACTATTGCGCTCTGCGCCCGCGATGCCGGGGCTCGATCCTGCAGATATTCCAGCGCTCTTGACGGCTCACTATGCGAATTTGGCTTCCGCCCGCCTGCGTGGCATTGGCGACGATAGCGACAGCGAGCTAATCGAGGGCTGGACCCTAGAGCGAGTTGCCGACACCTACGAACTCGCCACATCCTTGGCTTTCAATGGCGAAGCGCGCCGGCCCGCCGCGTTCGTGGCGGCAACGGCACAGCAAATCCTGTTCCGCCGCCAATCTTCGGTCGCCCCGGACGCCCGAAAACCGAACGTAGACGAGAGATGAGACTTGATCCCAGCCTCGCGGCGGCAGTCTTGTTCCTGGCCGCCGAGCAATATGCCGATGCCAACGAGGCTGCCGATTCAATCGTTCCTGCCATCGATGGCCAGATGTACGAAGCAACAATACTCTCGGAAAGCATCGTAGATTTGGCCAAGGGCCGCCTTTCATCGATTCTCGCGCGATCTTCAAGATGGAGGGGACGGGATCGGACTGCGGACTTGGAAGAACGGGCTCTAGCCGCTCTTTTAGAAGCCCTGGTCACGGGGATAGAATTGCTGGCGGCATCTATCATGCTGCAACCAAGTTCGTCACCCGCTGCCGGACGTTTCGACAATGCACGATCTGCTTTCGAAGCCGTGCTGCAATACTCTGCCACGTCGGCCAGCGATTTGCTTTCTAGCTTCGGAGACAACGTGGTGCTTGCTTATCCAGGTCCGCATCATTTGGCCTCCTTGCTGATAGCGGCGACGGACGGCCTGGCGCAAGCGAGCCTGATGGCAACGCCGCCGCCGGATGGAGCCAACGTAACCACCTGGAACAATTGGCTCGGTGCCCGGGCCGCTCTGACGCCGTATGTCTGGCCTAATCACCGAGAGGCAATCAACAACAGATTCTACCTGACGGGCGTGTCTGCGGTTGTGGTTCTTCCGACGGGCGCAGGAAAGACCACGATTTCTTCATTGAAAATTGCGGGAGTACTAGCGCGGGGCAAGACGGTCGTATTTCTAGCCCCCACGCATGCGTTAGTGGAGCAATTGACCAACGATCTGCAGAAGATGTTTCCTGCCGATATCATGGGCTCGTCTGTTTCGAACGACTTCGATCTTTTGATGCTCGACGAAGCAACGCTCAACGACATCGAAGTCATGACGCCCGAGCGCTGCCTGGCGATGCTGTCTTTCGCCCCCGAGGCCTTTGCGGACGTGGGCTTGCTCGTCTTCGACGAGTGTCATCTGCTTAGTCCGGAGAGCGACACTTCCGTAGAGCGTTGGATGCAATTCTCTGCGTCCTTGGCTTTCATCATGTCGCGCCGGATGCCGATATGCTCTTTTTGTCTGCGATGGTCCGGAATCCGAAGCAGCTCGCCGGATGGATCGAAACCCTGACCGAGCGCCCCTGTCGTTCGATCGATTTGCCTTGGAAACCAAGCAGGCAGGCACGTGGTGTTATCGTCTACGACGAAGCCGAACTTCAAAAGGCACGATCGGCAGGCAAGAGCGCACAAATTTCGGGAAACCTGGCCGCCAGGAAGATTGCAAAAGATCTGCGTCAGGCCGCTAAGAATACGCTGAATGCCCGTCCCTTCGCGATTTGGGGACTTCAACACAATTGGCTGTCCGAAGATACCGTCATGAGCATAACGACGGCGGTGTCCGACGAACCTGTATTGCTTGCAGGGGCGTGGCACCCGACTTATGGCGTGAGATTGACACCCAATGCTAACGTATTGGCGACACATCTCGCGACTTCCGCGGCAAGAAACGGTTTGAAAACCATTGTCTTCGTGAACACCAAGGCCGACGCGGTGAACGTTGCGGAAGTTGTTTCGAAAAATATCGGCCGAAAAGGTCGAGCCCACCGAATTCCGAGAGCGAACGATGGGCCGCTCTGGAGGAGGAACTCGGCGGACTTAGGCACGCCGTCGTTTCCGGCCCTTCTGCCGCCGTTCCCCATAATTCGGCAATGCTCAAACTCGAACGAAATTTGTGCGAGAGCATGTTCGAACGTTCGGATGGCGCGTCCGTGATCGTAGCCACGCCAACGCTTGCGCAAGGTCTAAATTTGCCTGCACAACTCGCAATACTTGCAGGCGACAAGCGCGCCGCGAAGGAAACGAAGCGGGAAGCGCTGAAAGCACACGAAATTCTGAACGCTGCCGCAAGGGCCGGGCGCGCAGGGCATCTGGCGAACGGACTCGTGCTTTTGATTCCCGAACCGGTGATATCATTCGAGAAGTCCGACGAAGTGTCTTCCGAGACCATCGAAAAACTAAGGTCTGTTTTGCCGGAAGACGATCATTGCGTCACCGTATCCGATCCACTCGAAATCGTTCTCGACCGATTGATGGAGGGGCACGACACCGATTTGGATGTTCAATATACGGTCAATCGGTTTGCGGTGTTGCGCGAAGTGGAGGGAGGCACGGAAGAACCAACGGTTCTTTTCGACCCGAGGAAATCTTTAGGAGCATATATCGCCAAATCTGAAAATCGCGATAAGGAATTTGTCGCCAAAGTTGTCAAACTTAAAGCATCGATCACAGCGGCGATGCCGGGCGCTCTCGACGACGCGACCGCACTCCTCGCAACGCAGAGTGGCTTGTCCGCGCAGCTGCTTATGGATTTACGCAATCATATAAAGGACGAGATCGGAGAGCTGCCGATCACGATCGAAGGCTGGCTGGAATGGGTCCTCGCGTGGTTGGATAAAGATAAAGTAGCTCGTGAAGGGCTCGTCGGAGACATTGCTGGAAAACTCTGCACCGCGCTCGGTAAAGGTTCGAATGCAATGCTTGAAGATGGTGATTTGTCCAAATTGCTTCCAGCAATGCGCAGCTGGATAAACGGCTATCCACTGAAGCAAATCGAAATAGACCTCGGAGGAAATCCGGACGATACGGGACCTAAACGTCTGTGCCCCAGGGCCCGGGAGTTGGTGGGAAGCATCATTCCGAAGGGGCTGTCGTTCACGATGAGCCTCGTTGCGAAAGTCGTTAAAGACCTCGATCCATTCGAAGAGCAGGCGGACCTTAGCGCGGATGTGGTCGAAGCCTTGGGAACCGCCGTGCGCAAAGGTTACGACACTCCCGAGAAACTGTACTTCGCGCTTGGAAATCCCGATATTCTAAGTCGCGTGCCAGTTCGTACGGGTGTTTGCCGAAAACGAAGATTGAACTCGCCGATTTAATTGCGGTGCTCTGGACGAGAATGCCGCGAGGTTCTGGGCAAACGCGACCATGGGGGTCTCGGGGGAGCTTGGAGGCTCCGCCCGAGCACGATGGAACGGCGGACGTTCCTCTATGGTGCGGTGCCGGTGGAGCGGGAAAGCTCCAGGCCCGGCGAGTGGGTTCGAAGGGCGGCGATACGCCCTTTCGTCGATGGGGGCTGAAGGCATCGCCTTCCAGCTGGGAGAGCGAAGTCTCCCCATGAGTGTTCAACCGGCGAGGGACGCAGAACATGGTGCGATAGTGACTTATGGTGGGAAAGCTACGGCACTTCCGTGCGATTCATGAAGCGGGTCACGCCGTAATCGCACGGAAGGTCGGCCAATCGATTGCTTCCGTAAGTGCAGTAGCCCGCAACTCTGCCGCCGTGACGGCCTCTTCCGCACACCAGTCCAAAAATGTTGATTCGAGTGACGGGGTCGCCGCTTACCGCGCCGATGCTATCGTCGCGTTGGCAGGGTCGTGCGCAAATCGGCTGGACGCTCCTAGCCTAGCCGCTTTCACTATTCCAGATCCTTTAGCGACCAACGACGAAGACTTCGTTCGAGCACGTAGTTGCGTTTACAGAATGATCTGCATCGAAGATAGCCTCCCATACAACTCGGAGTCCGGCGAGGTTTCCATGGGCCCCGCAGTGGTAGAGAAACTTCGACACCGCTTCGGAGAAACGCTCGCCGAAACAGAAGCCTTGGTAGAGAGGCATTGGAAGGCCATCGCAAGAGTCGCCAAACATCTAAGCGCCACGAAACCATTGCGCAACCCGAACTCGACGACCTGATCCGACGAGCCGAGCGGACCTAGCCCCCTGTCGAACTCAGACAACGAGGCAGCGCGCCAACTTTAAGTGGCGAGCGCCGAAATGTTGTTCGTAAAACAGCCAATTTCGGGACAGTCATCTCTCAATCGAGTGAAGCGACCAGTACCGTCGCAATGGTTCCGCCTATTCCGGGCATCGAATTACGGACAGTCGCGCGTCGTCTTCGGTAGCTTAGAGCACGTCAGCTTTTGACGTTCGTCTCAACCGACCGAAAGCGGATATATGGAAGTTCCGCGCACCCCTGCCCTGTCTCTCGGACAGCGGCCCGAACATCACTAAAAATTCGACGTCTGATCTTAGAAGCAGCGAATAGAATTTTGAGCCTCCGTCAAGGCTTTCCACGTTGGCTCAGCCATGCGTTCAAGCCGACCTTCTGTGTTGCTCCCTGCGGCCAAGGCGAATAGCCTTTCAACACAAGAACGGATGAGGGAGGTGACCAGATGCACACATTGTGCGGGCACAATAGGCTTGCTTTCCACTGCACCGCAGCATTGGCGGCGCTGACGATAAGTTTTTCGCCTGCCGCCGCGCTCGATCGCTCTGTTGTTGGAAAGAACGGCATGGTCGTGGCCGGCCATCCGCTGGCGGTTCAAGCCGGACTGAAGGTTCTGCAGGCGGGCGGTACTGCGTGTGACGCAGCGATCGCAACGGCGACGGTCCTCAGCATCGCAATGACCGACATGATGGGTCCGGCCGGCTCGGGCTATGCGCTGCTCTGGGAACCGCAGAAGAAAGAACTGTCGTCGATTGATTACAACGGGGTCGCGCCCGCGGCCACCGATCCGAAAAAATTCGATATGGCGAAGAAGCTGCGCGGTCCGATCGCCCCGACCGTGCCCGGCGCCCTGAAAGGCTGGGAAGCCGTGCACAAGAAGTGCGGCAACCGCCCATGGGCGGAGCTCTGGACCGACGCCATCGGCTATGCGGAAAACGGCTGGCCACTCGATACCGAATCCAACTTTCACATTAAACGGCACATCCCGGAAATCGGCATCAACGAGAGCTGGGCCAAAGAGTTTCTGGTCAACAACGATGCGCCCGGGCCGGGCTATGTACTCAAGCGGTCCGATCTCGCGCAAAGCTACAAGGCGTTTGCAGCTAAGGGATCCGACGCACTCTACAACGGTGAAGTCGGCGACAAGCTGGTCGCCTTCATGAAGAAGGAAGGCGGGCTGATCTCCAAGGACGACCTCACCAAGTATCAGGTTAAGTGGAGCCAGCCGATCCAGACCACCTATCGCGGTTACACGGTCTATGGCGTGCCGCCGAGTTCGTCCTCCATCACTTGGATGCAGATCCTCAACATCCTCGAGGGCTACGACCTGAAGGCGATGGGCCACAACTCGGCGGATTATCTCCACCACTTCATCGAGGCGTCGAAGCACGCTTACATGGATGGCTATCGCCACAATGCCGACCCGGCCTTTGTGAAAGTGCCTGTCGAGCGGCTTCTGTCGAAGGAATGTGCCGGCGAGGTTCGCCAGAAGATCGCCGACAAGGCCTGGGCGCTGAAGCCGGTCAAGCAGACGTGGCTCAACAAACCACAGGTCGGTACGGCAACTTCGCACATGACCGTCATCGACGAATGGGGCAACGCCGTGTCAATGACCAACACGCTCGGCACCTTTTTCGGCGCCGGCGTCGTGGCCGAAGGTACCGGCCTTGTCCTGTCCAACGGCATGGACTGGTTCGACATAGACGTGAATATCTGGACTGGCGAACAGCCCGGCGCGCTGGTGATGCATCCCGGTAAGCGCAACCGGTGGACGCTGGCGCCCGGAATGCTGTTCAAGGACGGCAAGCTGTCGATGGTGGTGGGTGGCGCCGGTGCGGAATCCACAATGTGGGGTATCGCGCAGCCGGTCGTGAACGTCATCGACTTCGGCATGGAGCCGCAAGCGGCTCTCTATGCGCCGCGGTTCCGCTATGGTGACATCTATCACTATACCGGTGGCACCGAGACGTTCCTCGAGCCCGGAATGAAGGCCGACGTTCGCGACGCGCTGATCGCACGCGGACATTCCATGTCGCCGGTCGACAAGCCGCGAATTCCGGCCCGCGGGACCACACAGATGATAACCGTCGATCAGAAGAACGGCACGTTCTTCGGCGGCGCTGCTCCGCAGGGCCGCGACAATCTCGGCGCCTACTAGCGCAACAGTGCGCTCGGCACGCGCTCACAAATCACCGCGATCGGTCCAGGACCGGTCGCGGTCGCTAGGAAAACAAGGGGACCTGACATGAACTTCATTCGCACCGCAGCGGCTGTCCTTTTTCTTGGCGCGCTTGCGCTTGCGAGTGCGGCATCTGACGCCGATGCCCAGGCCGCGAAGAAGCTCGAAAAGCCGGTTCTCGTCACTTCGGCAGGTCAGGCGCTCGATGCCTTCACCGTCAAGACACTGCTTGGGCGGGCCGGCGTCGACAACAATTACGATCCGAAGGCGACGGCCGCGGCCCTCGATGGCGTCAAGACCGTGATCATAGCAGTCGGCGTCTCGAACAAGGGATTTGGGCAGGCTGGCATCACGGCGGAATCCGAGATGGCGCGGACCAGGGCCATCCTCGACACCGCCAAGGCTAAGGACATCCGTGTTGTGTTCGTGCATATCGGCGGTGCCGAACGGCGCAAGGGACTTTCGATACAGTTCATCGAGGCGGTCGCGCCGGTAGCGGACCAGCTGATCGTGACCAAGGACGGCAACGTCGACGATTATTCCGAGAAGGTGTCGAAGACCTCCAACGCGCCGCTGCTGCTGATCGACCAGTCGCTGGAAGTCGGGAAGGCACTGGCAAAAATCGATGGCGTCGAGTTGACGATTCGGTCGCGGCGCGTGTCGTGATCGATGCTTTCCTTACATCCTTGACGGCTCCGCTGCTCGATCAGGTGACGCCCGAAGCCCGCTTTTTCACAGCTCTCGCCGCAGGGAGCGTCGCCTGTCTGGTTTCTAGCGATCACGGCTGCAGTCCAGCGCAGGCGCCTCGGCCGCATTCCCACTCGCATTCATGTCGCCGGAACGCGCGGGAAATCCACGGTCACGCGGCTGGTCGCCGCGGGTCTGCGCGCGGGCGGCCATCGTGTCGTTGCCAAGGTAACCGGAACCCAACGCCAAGCTGATCCGTCCCGATGGCAGCGAAATCCTGATCAAGCGCTGGGGCGCCGCCTCGATACGTGAGCAATCGGCGTTTCTGCGGGCGGCCTCGCGCAAGAAAGCCGACGCGATCGTCGTCGAGGCGATGGCGATTGAGCCGGAATATCTCGGAGCGCTAGAGCGCTTCTATATTTGCGCGACCGACTTGGTGATCACCAATGTCCGCCCGGACCATCAGGAGCAACTCGGCGACGATCCGGACGCGATGGCGCTCGCTATTGCACGCGCCCTGCCGACCGGTGCGCGCGTCATCGTCACGGCGGAGGCAGCGACACCCATCATCCGCGCCGAGGCCCAACGGCGTCATTGCGAATTGATCGTCGTGGAAGACATTGACGATCACGATCCGGATATTGCGAACCTGATGCTCGCAGGTGCGGTCTGCCGGCACTACAAGATCGACGAACCCGGCGCCGAGGCGGCCATGCTGGCCGCACGAAAGGACATCGGCGCCTTCGCGCTGCAGATCAAGAGACGCTCCATGGGCGCTCAGTCCGCTTCGCCAACGCCTTTTCCTGCAACGACGTCGGTACCATTCCGGCAGTTATGGCATCGGCACCAGCCGCCCGGCGTCCCGGCAGCATTTTTTGTTCAATGCGCGAAACGACCGGCCGTTGCGAAGCCGCCAATTCCTGGAGATCCCTGCCTCTGCTTTCCGCAGGACGCCGCGTTGTTGCATCACTCAGGGCTCTCGCGTGCTGCTTCGTTACGCGATTGACGCCGGGTTCGACCGCAGCCCGCGTGCATCTTCTCGCCCATGGACCAGCGGGAGGAGCAGCTTGCGCGCATCGCAAGCCGCGTTGCCGAAGGCACGATCGTCTGGGGAACAGGGGGTTTCCGCGGCGCCGGCGCCGACATTGCCGCATTTGCGAATGCTGCGGCCCGCCCATGCTGACTGTGACGCTCATCATCGGGGTTCTGGTCGGCCTGCTGCTGGCGGAGATCACCGGCATCACCGCGGGCGCGATCATCGCCCCTGGATATATCGCGCTGCTTCTCGACCAGCCGAAGGCCCTGCTCGGCGTGATCGCGGCGGTGATTGGTACGCATGTGATCGTGTCTGTGGGTCCTGGCGCCATGGCTGTCGCTCTATGGCACGCGTCGCCTGACAGTCACGATCCTGGTCGGGCTCATTCTCGCAACCGGGATCGGCTACTCGCGCAGCGAGTTCGTCTCCGAGACCCTGATCTGGGCGGGACTTGGGTACATCGTGCCGGGCTTGATCGCGCATCAATGGTACCGGCAGGGGTTTCTGGCGACCTTTGCGATGCTCGCGATTGCGGCCTCGATCACGCGCGTTCTGGCGCTGATGACCATGGCGGTGCTGCAGTGACATCCTCATTCGCGCCGATCTGGACGAGCGATGCCGCCAGCGGACCCGCCAGGCCTCCACTCTGGCTGATCGCCCTTGGGTGCCTTTGCGTCGCTGTCTGGCAGGGCACTGAAGCGCTGATCGCGCAATGGCCGCACGCGCGCGCCGACGACCTACGTAACGCGGCGCTGACGGCGAAGACTGCACAGGCAGAGGTCGGCGAAGGCCAAGGAAAAGCTGCAACTGATGCAGCCGCCAGACATCGACCCAAACCGGACAGGAATGATCGGCCCGGACTGGAGTGAAACCACGACCACGATCGGAGAGGTTCAGGCGAAACGAACCACGACGAATTCCGTACCTCGCAGCCGCGATCGCGCGCGTCCTCATCGGCCTTCAGCCGAAGCCGGGCGCGGCCGTCGCAATCGTGGCCTCGAGTTCGTTTCCTGGCGCCAACATTGCCGCGATCGCGGCGGTCGAGGCGCTTCGGGCTCAAGCCGATTATCATCAGTTCGCTGGGATCTTCGATGTTCGGTGCCAATGATCCGGAATTCGGCTGGCTCGATATGGAGGCCGACGATCGCGGCGCAGCGGTACCCTGCGCGCGCGTACGACAGCGGTGGTGCTTGGCGGAGAAAGCGCCACGGCGGGGCGGTGAACAGGCACTGGCCGCGAGATGCTAATTCGCGCGGCGCAGCGCCACGGGTATCAGCCGATCGTTGCGAGCGACTTCGCCGCACTGAAGCGGCCGGTGATGGCCGTGATCAACGAAGTAGCGCCCGAAGGGGTGATGGCGGTCATCCAATGTCGGCGGCTCGGTGCTCGGGATCGGAACCTGTCTCTGACGCCTACGGCCTGCCGAGCGGTATCATCACCAGAAAGCTGCCCTGCGATCGGGGCGTTCCAGGACTCGTGCACGACTTTGCGGCACGCAATGTCCCGGCGCTGCACCTCCTCAACATCAAGCGCCTCGCGCTGGACTGGGGCCTGCCATTCGACCCGGTCCCGCTGCCGACGATTGCCCAAAGCAAACGCGTTTACGGGCGCCTGCCGCTTTCGCCGGATATTCCCTGACGGACATTCAGCATGGTCGATATCTTTTGGGTTTTCGTAACGATGGCGGCCATTCTGGTGGTGACCGGGCTGCTGCGCTGGCCGCTGCCGATCGGACTTATTCTCTCAGCTATCGGCGGCGCCTTGATTGCCGGCTTCGGCCTTCCGTTCCGCCATCTCGTCGAAGGTGGCTTCGGTTATCTCAATCTGATCCTCGCACTGTTCGCCGGCGCGTTCTTCGGGCAGGTCATGCGGCAGGGCGGCGCAGCCGATGCTCTCGCCGCCTCCGTCGTATTCTCCGAAGCGCCCGTTGCTCGCACTCTTCGCAGCCGGCCTGCCGCTGTTTCTGACCGGTATGTTCACCGGCATCGCGGGTGTGGCCGTGCTGACCAGCCGGCACCTTTGCCGCGGCGATCCGCGAACCGCGCAGGGCTGCCGGCGGTGCCAGCAGCGGCCTACATCGCGCTGATGGGAACGCTCGGCATGATCGCTCCGCCGCTCAATGTTCCGGCAATGGTGATGGCTGACGGCGTCAACATGCCTTTCGCCGGCTTTGCGACCAGCCTGCTCGGCACTATCTCTGCCCTGCGCCGCCTTTGCGTTGCTGACGTTCGCACGCGGCATCGAAGCGCCGCCGGCTCTTGCAACTGCTGCCGCAGATAACCGGCGACGGAGACGCTGCGCTCGGTGCGATTTCCATTCTCGGCATCATCCTGTTCTGGGCTATCATTCGCTATCGGCCGACGATCGCGTTCGATCCGAGCATCCCGCTGGTGCTGGTCGTCGGCGCCTTGACCGGCCTTTTCATGCTGTCGGCCCGTGGCTGGACCGACGTCGCCCGGCAGGTTTTCTCCGGCACCGCGCCGCTGATGCTCGCGGCCGTGCTAATCGCAGTCGGCGTGCTGGTTCAAATCATGGCGCTGACCGGCGTACGCCGGCTGGCTCGTCATCAATGCGATGTCTTCCCAGAGTCTCCTGCGATCTACGCGGCGCTCGCTGGCCTTCCCCTGCTTCGGCCCCGGCGCTGACATCGATCGGTGTTTTCGAACTCGCTGGGCGTTCCGTTCGCCTTCGCGTTCATCCACCAGGACATGATCCTGAATATTAGCGCGCTGTCTGCGATCTCAGCTCTTGCAGAACTTCTGCCCGCCCACGGCAATCTCGACCGCGCTCGCGGCCTACGTCGCGGCAGTACCGACGAACCGTGGACGATCATCCGCGCGGCCTTGCCGACATTGTTGCTGCTGACGGTGCTCGCCGTGCTGATGCTGATCTTCAATCCGATCCTCGCGCCATATCTGAGGTAAAGCGGCATATCATGACAGCTGACATCCTCGTCTTCTGGATATATCGCGGCTTCGCGATCTTCATCGCGCTCGCCATGGTCGTCGTGATGTTGCGATCAAACGACTGGCGTCCGCAATTCTATGCGATGCTGGTGTTCGTCGTTTTCGCGCTGCGTGCCTCGGGAATAAAATGAAGAGCAAAGTCTCCATCACCGGATCTCTCTTCCTGCTGGCCAGCATCGGCATCGCCATCACCGCAGGCGCCAGTTTCAACGCGATGCACAACCCTGAGCCTATCTATCCTGGTCCAGGCGGTCAGCCAGTCGCGCCCGCTCAGCAGCTATTTTGGCGCGTTGGCTGGTACGCCCGGCGATACGCCGGTTTTCATTCTCGACGGCAAGGAGCCCGGCGCGCACCTTCGTGCTGCTTGGCGGGACCCATCCGCAGGAGGTTGCCGGACACGTCGCTGCAACACTGGTGGTAGAGAATGTACAGGTCAAAAAGGGCCGGTTGATCGTCATTCCGCAGGCGAACCGGAGCGGATTTACCTACACCGAGCCGCTGGAGGGTTTCCCGCACAGCTATGACATCGACACGCCGAACGGAAAGCGCCGGTTCCGCTTCGGCATGCGCCTCACCAATCCAATCCATCAGTGGCCGGATCCGGACGTGCAGACTCACAATCCGTCTGGCGAAGAACATGGTCGGTCTGGAGGCGCCGCAATCTCAACCGGAACTACCCCGGGCGTCCTGATGGACGCTTCACCGAGCGGGTCGGCCACGCGATAACCGAGGTCGTGAAGAGGGAGAACTCGACGCTCGCGTGCTGGACATGCACGAGGCCTGTCCCGAGTATCCGATCATCGACATGATCGTCGCGCATCAACGCGCCTTCGAGATCGGAACAATTGCCGCGCTGATGTTGAAAAGCCGCGGCATTCCGATGGATGTGCTCGCCTCACCTGAAAACCTTCACGGGCTGAGCCATCGGGAATTTGGCGACCACACACCGAGCTTCGCTCTGTTGTCGGAGACTGCCAGCCCTGCCATGGGGCGCTTTCGCGGGCGCACTGACCAGAGCCTGATCACGCACGGTCAGGACAAGAACTACGAGATTGCCCACGCCCTCGGGCGGCTGTTCGTACCGTTTAGCAAGGAGGGTCACCCGCTGCAGCACCGAGTCGCGCGCAACATGGCGACCATCGAAGAGATCGTCGCGGCCTATAACGAGGGCAACAAGGGCAGCGAAATTGTTCTAGAAGGCCTGCCCGGCTATGACGATGTCATGAAAAAGGGGATCGGCGCATTTCTTCGCAGCGGACCCGCTGCCCAGGTATTGCCGGGCGGTTAGGTGCGCGCTGCGGATCACCCGACATCTAAAAAATCTTTTCTGCGCCCCCAGCGTACGTCCGTTGTTGGCAGCCCACGTCGGAACGGATGCAATTTGCGCCAGCGTACTGAGACAGGTTCGCACATTCAGTCGGCCGCCGCGCGATGCGAACCCGTCTCTGAAGACAATCAGCGCTCGAACCTGCATCGAAAGCGTTAAATTTGAACCGGTCTCTGCGCGAAAATCCGAAAACGGCTTGGAAAGGCATTTTCGGGAGTTAGAGACAGAGCGCGGAAGCGCGGCAGCGTCGATGAAACAAGGCTTTGTAGAGACGCAACCGACCGCGAAACTCAGCCGTGCTCGCGCTGAGACTGGCGGGACACCAGGAAAATTTGTGACGAAATTCCTAGTGTGGTGGACCATGTTTGATTCGAACCTTGTCTCCGCGTGCGATGCACAACAATTCACGGAAAATTCCATAAATGAACGGGCTGCGTGATCGTATTCAGAAAAGTCTCTCGTGAAAACAGGCACTTCTGCGCCTGCGACCTGTAGCATGTCGACTGACTAACGACAGGGCCCAGGCACAGGAATTATTTCGTAGAGCAGCGGACCCTTCCAACGTTCGCTTTGGTAAGCGGACCTCAGCTGTAGGGCGTCCTCCAGATAGTAGCCATTAATGGGGTCTCGGCCCGGCGCTGTCGCCGAGAATTCGGCGAGCTTTATAGCTGTGGACTGCAGGGTGTCCCGCAACGAAGCTAATCTCGCATGCGGCACAACTCCGCGTCGTCCAGCTAGAAGCAAAACGGCATCAAAGACTTTTTCAGAATTCATAGCGAGCGAGATTAGGTGTTCGCCGCTCGGACCGTGTACGCCATTTAGCCAATTCTTCGCAGTACGTTCCTTGGCATTACTCCATCGCATTAAAGTTTTTACGGCCTGATGGCTACTGCCGAGCTCGGCTTGGAGCGCGTGAGCAATCGTTGCTGCGTATTTGCGCCCTTGCGATGACCGACACATAGGCAACTTCTTGCCCGTTTTCGGAAAAGCATTTCGGTCATTCATGACTATTATCGCCTCAGTGACCGTCCTCACCATACCGATGGCATCGCGATGAGCCTGTACGAAAACACCTCTATCGCTCCTACGACCAAGACGCCGAGGTTCGCTGCAGAATATGTTCGCATGTCGACGGAGCACCAAAAATATTCAACCGAGAATCAATCGGCGACGATTTCAGAATATGCCGACCGTCGGGACATTAAAATCGTCAAGACGTATACGGATAGCGGAAAGAGTGGTCTCAGCCTTGATGGCCGCGATGCACTTAAGCAATTGATCGCCGATGTTGAGAGCGGAGCGATCGAATTCTCTGTAATTCTTGTATACGACGTCAGCCGTTGGGGGCGGTTCCAAGATGCAGACGAAAGCGCCTATTACGAGTACATTTGCAAGCGGGCCGGCATCGCCGTTCTCTATTGCGCCGAACAGTTCGAGAACGACGGAAGCCCTGTTTCTACCATTGTTAAAGGCGTGAAGCGTGCCATGGCTGGCGAGTACAGTCGGGAGCTTTCAGTAAAGGTTTTTGCTGGCCAGCGAAGGTTGATCGAGCTCGGTTATAGGCAAGGCGGGCCCGCAGGATTTGGTTTACGCCGACAGCTTCTGGCTGAAGACGGAGCTTGGAAGGATCAACTCAAAGTTGGTCAACAGAAAAGCATTCAGACCGACCGCATTGTTCTCGTCCCGGGCCCAGCTGAGGAGATCCGAACGGTCAATCGGATATATCAGTCGTTCGTAAACGATCGGAAAGGCGAGGCTGAAATTGCGGAAGCTCTTAATCGCCAGTATTCCCACCGACCTGGGCCGCCAATGGACCCGGGCCATGTTCTACGAAGTTCTGGTCAACGAGAAGTATATCGGAAACAATGTTTGGAACCGGTGTGTCCCACAAGCTGAAGGGCCGACGCCGCGTGAATCCACGACTCGAGTGGATCAGGAACAATGGCGCTTTTGAGCCTGTCGTGGACCTAGCGCTGTTTCAGGCCGCGCAATCGCGAATTTGCGAGAGGTCTCGTCACTTTTCGGATGGGGATCTCCTCGATTTTCTAAGAGGCATTTTGGACACGCACGGCCATGTATCGGGCCTCTTAATCGACGAAATTGAACTGGGGCCCTCCAGCAGTACGTACCGGCAGAGATTTGGTAGTCTCGTTCGAGCCTATGACCTGATTGGTTACTCCCCTGGTCGGGATTTCCGATACATCGAGATCAACAGGTCGCTGCGGAGGATGTATCCAGCTCTAATTGAGCAGGCGATCTCAGGGATCAGTCAAATAGGTGGTCAGGCGCTTCGGGATCCCGAATCCGATTTGCTCACTGTGAATGAGGAGTTTACCGCGTCTCTGTGCATCGTGCGCTGTCACGACACACCTGCCGGCTCATTTAGATGGCATATCCGGTTTGACATGGGGCTAAGGCCCGATATCACGGTCGCAATTCGGATGAACCATACCAATAGCGGAATTTTGGACTACTACCTGCTGCCTCGCTTCGACATGGACGCGCTGCATGTGAGATTAGGAGGAAAGCAACGGTGTTGCACTCGATGCGTACCAATTTTGCGAACTCAGACGCGCTGTTCTTTTTGGCAGCGCGATCACAACTCATGGAGTTGTCGCAATGACAACGCTCAGCCGTAGAGATAATTCCAATCAGCTCGATAAACGTTCCAAATCCAAGGGCGAAGAAATCGCAAGGCATTTAAGGAGATCGTCGGCAGCATTGCTGCACTTGGCTTGAAGAGACCTATTACCGTGCGTCGTAGAATGGACGGAGCCGTCGCTCAATACGATGTCGTGTGCGGCCAAGGGCGTCTCGAGGCCTATCAAGCGCTCGGTCAGCGCGAGATCCCGGCAATCGTTGTAGACGCCTCCAATGAAGATAGCGCAATAATGAGTTTGGTTGAAAATTGTGCGCGGCGTCGGCACCGATCAATCGATTTGCTGCGCGACATCGAAGGTTTGCGAGAGCGGGGATACGACTTTGATGAGGTTGCCCGAAAGACGGGTCTTTCCCCGAATACGTTTGAGGGGTCAGCAACTTGTTAGAAAACGGCGAGTTGCGCTTGTTGCGAGCGGTGGAGGCCGGTCAAGTCCCTATTTCCGTTGCTGTTTTGATCGCAAACTCAGAAGACACCGAGGTTCAACAAATCCTACAGCAAGCCTATGAAGATAGGCTGTTGCGCGGCCGGCGCCTCATGCTTGGCAAAGCAACTGATTGAGCAAAGGCGCAGGCGGGGGAAAGGCTACAAAACCGGGATGGCGCCCAACTTCGATTAGGACAAACGTTGAGCTCGAACGCCCTGCTTCGAGCCTATCGCGCGGACGTAGATCGGAAAAAGGTCCTGATTCGAAAATCAAACACAACGAGAGAACGGCTGACGTTTATTGTAGAGGCGTTACGCAAACTGTATGGCGATGGCGAATTTATCGGAATATTGGAAGCTGGCTACCAGATTCGTTGCCCGAGAGTCTTGCCGGTAGATTGCACATGTGAGTATCAACTACTGCACGCCGCATCCAAGTATCCGTTCGAATGGGTTTCGAAGAGCGGCCCGCGACGATAAGGATCGCGGACATCCAACCGCTCAAGCTCGTGGGCGACGATGTTAAGAAGTCGGCGAAGTTCAAGCAAATCGTATCTTCGATTGATGAAGTTGGCTTGGTTCTACGGCCCGTGGTTTCGCGCTGCAAGGATAACAGTGGTCGTTACTTACTGCTCGACGGGACTTCTCCTGCGCTTGGAGGCGCTCAAGCTGGGCGGTGCAACGGAGGTCGACTGCCTAGTTTCGACAGACGACGAAGCATTCACCTACAACAAGAGAGTTACAGAATTGCAATAATTCAAGAACATAGAATGATTTTGAAGGCCATTGAGAATGGAGTATCAGAGGCGCGAATCGCGAGTCTCTTAACGTGGACGTAGGCAGCATTCGTCGGAAGCGTCGGCTGCTAGGGAATTGTCAGGAAGCCGCCGAACTTCTGAAGGACAAACACATTGCTCTGAACACGTTTTCCGAGCTGAAAAAGCTGAATTCGATACGGCAGATAGAAGCTGCGGAACTAATGATAGCAATGAATAACTTTTCAAACAGCTACGTTCGGTCCTTGGTCGCGGCGACGCCCAAGAATCAACTTGCCGCTGGATTTAAGCCACGTCAGCCGAAGGGCCTGTCCGACGATCAGTTGGCGCTCATGGAGAGAGAATTAAGTTCTGGCCGAGAGTTCAAAGTCGCAGAACAAACTTACGGTGCAGACCATCTCGATCTCGTGTTAGCCCACGGCTATATCGGGGAAGTTGAAATGGCCGTGTTGTCTCTTACCTTGCGCACAATCATCGTGAATTTCTGTTCCAGTTTCAGAAGCTAAAGCGAATCTGAACTCAGCGCTGGTAACGGAGGCATTTCGGAGAGATAGCTGCTTAGGCGATAATCGTAAATCGAAGCGGGCTACCGATCGACGATACGATCTTCATCTTGTGCGGGCCTCTCGTGAGTACCGTTCAATTCGGAAACTCCTGTGGAGACCGGTTCGTATATTCAGCGTGCCACCACACTTGATACGAACCCGTCTCCAGAAGCCGAGTGGCACTCTGATTTGCGTTGAGAGCGTTAGATTCGACCCGTCTCTGCTCTGAAAGTTCGAAATACTTGGAAAAGTATTTTTGGGGGTCAGAGACGCAGCGCGGAATTGCGGGCGCGTCAGTGAAATAAGGCTCTGCGGAGACTTCACTGAACTCGAAACTCAGCCGTGTTCGCACTGAAAGTGGCGGGACACGAGGAAACTTTGTGACAACATTCCTAGTGTGGTGGGCGCACAAGGATTTCGAACCTTGGACCCGCTGATTAAGAGTCAGCTGCTCTACCAACTGAGCTATGCGCCCGGGCCACTCACTCGCCATCAGGCGAAGCGCGGCTGGCTTACCAAGGCCTTTGCGGTGTCCAGCGAAGGTGCGACTAAATTCGCCCGCCGCACGTCTAAATCCACGGGTCGAGCTGAAATCCTGCCGCCTGACGCGCGCCGAACCGGAACCACGCGCTCTCCAGGCACCGTCCGGCTGTCCAGCAGGACAAAAACCCTCCGCAGCGCCCTGACCAGACCGCCCACGCCCTGCTCCGCCGCGGTTTGCGCTAGCGTTTGCCCCCTGGAAGCGGCGCAGCCTCGTCCGGATCCGGCTGGTGGTGCAATTCCTCGGTCTTCCGGTCGCGGAGCCGATCCATCGCGGGACTGCGCCGCTTGGCCCGCCAGGACCACATCCCGTAGCCCAAGGCTCCCGCGAGCAGCACCACCAGACCAACATTCAACAACAGCCACATCCAGCCGCCCGCTTGCCCGCTCATTCCACATCTCCTTCAAAACGCCGATTTCGCTGCCGGCCTCGGCGACCGTGGGACGGCGAGTTCGGACCTGTCAGGGCGTCAACGCGCGACGCTTCGGGCCGATCCCGCGAAGATGCGAACCGTGACAAAACGCCGGGTTTCAAAAGAAAAGGCCGCCGGGCGGGGGGTCCCGGCGGCCTCCGGTAAGGCGGCGATTGTGGGGGCTGGGGGGCTCAGAATAATCGCCGCTTCCGTAGCTAGAACCATTGTCGCCAGGTCAGATGTCGCCTCGCTGGATCCTAATCGTCATTACGGTCCGGCCGCCGAACTCGAAACCAGGCAATCTGCGCTGTCACACCGGCAAAAGCGCCATATCCCGTCTCCACTCACGTCAAACTAAGGCGGGACTGCCGCGCTTCAACTTAAATATCGGACAGGTTTCCCGTTCCTGCGCCTGGTTGGCCGCGACCGATTGCCACTTTGCAGCCCCTTTTTGTGCGCGCCAGCCATTGTCATCGGCTAGACTTCGCCATGGCCGGGTCAACCGGCTCAGCGGGCAACCGGAAAAAAAACAACCGGGCCACCGGGACGCGAAACGAACAGGGAGAGACGCAATGCAAGGCATCAAACGCCGCCATTGGCTGGCGCTATTGGCGGCGGGACTGGCGACCGCGATCGTCGCCACCACCTCGCCGCTCGCGCAATCGCAGGAACGCAAGTTCATCCGCTGGTCCACCTCGAGCGCGGACTCTATGGCTATAAGGCGGCCGCCGCCATGGTGAAGGTCGCCGAGGAAGCGCTGGGCGGCGAATACACCATCACCGTCAATCCCTATCCCGCGACCACCGCCGCCATGAAGGCCGCGATGGATGGCAACGGCGAGATCGGCTACACGGCCGATGTCGGCATGACGCAGCTTTACGCTGGCGAGGGCGGCTTCAAGAGCTACACGCCAGGCAAGAGCAAGCTGGTCCACACCTGGTATGCCTATCCGATGGAATCCTTCATGGCGGTGCCGGCCGACAAGGCGGCCCAGAGGTGCTGATGAGTTCTGTAACAGTACGCAATTAACCTTAGCAATA
>NZ_JBYJZJ010000039.1:0-5422 GCF_057732415.1 Thainema salinarum CENA647 | reverse complement strand
CCACTAAGAGGATACGCATAAAAATTCATCGTGATTTCATATTTAGCTGATACTATGCCGTCCAGCCAACATTCGCGTTCGTTTGTCCTGTTCGCTTTCTGGAAGAATCGGTATGCATGTTCACTATCGGCTAGCGGCTTGGGTCGGATCAGTATTTGGGGTTGCGTTAATCACTTTACCAGTTGCGTTAATCACTTTACCAGTTGCGGTGGTGGCCCATTACGGGACATGATCACGGTGCAGAGTTTCAATCCGGCACGAGCCAACCTGTGAGCGGCATTCGAGTTGATCCGACCACGGCGGAGCGGTTGGGGATTAAGCTGGCCCCCGTCCAGTCCCAGTTTTTGAGCATTGGCATTGAAACGACTGGAGAACTGGTGGCGCAGCCCGATCAAGCGGTGATGGTGAATGCGCCGATTAATGGCACGGTGATCGAACTATTGGTGGAACCGGGCGCAACGGTTGCAGCCGGACAGCCTTTGGCCAAGGTGATTGCCCCCGATTTGATTGAGCTACGGGTTGCCTCCCAGGAAGATCGAGTTGGGGCAGAGGCCGACTTGCAGATCGGCAGAGGCCAATCTGACGCTAGCTCAACGTAATTATGAGCGTCAAGTTGCGATCGCAGACACCGAAATAAAAGCAGCTCAGCAGCATCTCGCCCTTGCCCAGGAACGGTTTGAGCAAGACCAATTGCTGCTCAAAGCCGGTGCGATCGCCCGCCAACAGTTTTTAGAAACTCAGTCTGAGCTGGCCGCCGCCCAGAGTGAAATGGCTCGTGCTGAAAGCCGACAAGCAGTTTTGGAAGCCCAGGCGGAGCTAGAGCGGGCGCAGGCGGAACTAGATGCAGCTCGTTCCCATGTCCAACTTAGTACGACAGCCTATGAAACGCGCCTCCAGCAGTTGAACAGCTCGGCAACGGAGCGGGGCGTCGTCACAGTAAAAGCCCCAATTGCCGGCAAGGTCGCAGACCGTCCCGTCACCCTGGGTGAAGCGGTCGAAGAAGCCGTGACGCCGCTGATGCGGATTGTCAATGGCGATGCGCTCCAGGTGACGGCCAACGTCTATGAAAAAGATTTAGATCAGGTGGCCGAAGGCCAGTCAGTGCGCGTGACGATTGCTAGTTTGCCTGACCAGTTCTTCCAAGGGCGCGTAATTCGGGTTGGCGCGGTGGTAGACGGCACGACTCGCATTGTGCCCGTGACAGCCGCCCTAGAGAATGCTGGAGCCGCGCTCAAACCTGGCATGTTCGCCGAATTGGAGATCTTGACCGATCGCACCCCCACAGCCGTCTTGACCATTCCCGCCAGTGCCGTGGTAGACGCCGAGGGCCAGTCCCTCGTATTTGTGCAAAATGGTGATGCCTTTGAACCCGTTGAAGTGACCATCGGGCGCACGGCTGGCGATCAGGTAGAGGTGCAATCAGGACTGTTTGAAGGCGATCAGGTGGTTGCCCAAGGCACATTGCAGCTTTATGCCCAATCCCTGCGAGGCGACAGCGCTACAGCCAAAGCCGAGATGGAAGCCGCACCTTCCGGTCGCGCCGTTCCCCAATGGTTATTCATTGTCGGAGGCATAGGTGCGATCGCAACTACCACCAGCACCGCCTATCTCATCGGACGCCGCACCCGCCCCACACCCCTCGCCCCCTTCAATCCACACCCTACCGAACCCACCCCTCCCTACGCCCTCACCACCACCTCCCCAGAAACCACCACCCTAGACAAAAAGTAATCCCCCCTCTCTCCCCTGCTCCCTTGCCCCCCTGCTCCCTTACTTACCCCCCTCATCCACCCATCCACCCCTTTCTCACTCCTCACTCCTCACTTTCCCATGCTCAACTCAATCCTCAAATGGTCAATCGCCCAACGCTGGATCGTCGTCATCGGAGCCGTCCTCGTCACCCTCTACGGACTGCGTGTCCTCAACCACATGTCCTTGGACGTGTTTCCCAGCTTTGCGCCGCCCCAAGTGGAAATTCAAGTCGAAGCGCCCGGTCTTGCTCCAGAGGAGGTGGAATCCTTAGTCACGCTGCCGATTGAAAGCGCCGTCAACGGCACACCAGGCGTTACAGCGGTGCGATCTGACCTCGGTGGCGGGTGCTTCTGCCGTACGGGTGGTATTTGGCTGGGATACCGATATCTATCAGGCGCGGCAGCTGATCACGGAACGAATTCAGCAGGCCCAATCTCGCTTGCCGGAAGGGGTGGAAGCGCCTCAACTGGCTCCGCTCAACTCGCCGCTGGGCATTGTGCTGGAATATGCCTTTACGGCTGAATCCACACCGCTGATGGACGTACGACAGCTGATCGACCGACAGGTAACCAATCGGCTGCTCGCGGTACCTGGCGTTACTCAAATTACCGTTTTTGGTGGCGAGGAGCGGCAGTACCAAGTGCTGGTCGATCCTGCTAAACTCAACGCCTTTGGGGTGACGCTAGAGGAGGTCAGCCAAGCGGCGGCGGCAGCGAACCAGAACGGGGCAGGTGGCTACCTAATTGATGCCGATCAGGAACTGCTGATCCGAGGGATTGGTCGCATTGAGTCGATTCAGGATTTGCAGCAGGCGGTGATTACGGCACGAGATGGAAAACCTGTGCTTTTGCAAGATGTGGCAGAGGTGACAGTCGGCCCAGCCCTAAAGCGGGGCGATGCGAGCCTTAACGGCCAACCAGCTTTGGTGATGCTGATCAATAAGCAGCCCTTGGCCGATACGTTAACGGTGACCGAGCAGGTAGAGGCGGCGCTGGAGGAAGTAGGGCCAAGTTTGCCAGCGGATGTCACGATCCATCGCACTTTCCGTCAGGCTGACTTCATCGAAGCCTCGATTCATAATGTGCGGGATTCCCTGCGGGGCGGCATCATCATTGTGTCGGTCATCCTGCTGTTGTTTTTGATGAACTGGCGCACGGCGGCGATTACACTCAGCGCCATTCCGATGTCACTCCTAATCTGTTTGATTCTGCTGGATTGGATTGGCCTCAGCGTCAACACCATGACGTTGGGCGGATTAGCCGTTGCCATTGGTTCGGTGGTGGATGACTCGATTGTGGATATGGAAAACTGCTATCGGGGACTCCGCCAGAATCGGCAGTTGGGCAATCCCAAGCATCCCTTTCAGGTCGTCTACGACACTTCGGTGGAGGTTCGTACCAGCGTTCTCTTCTCCACCGTGATTATTGCCGTCATCTTTGCCCCAATTTTCTCGCTGACGGGGGTAGAAGGCCGCATCTTTGCGCCAATGGGCATTGCTTACCTAGTAGCCATTTTTGCCTCGACCCTGGTGGCACTCACCCTCTCTCCTGCCCTATGTGCATTTCTGTTGGCCTACGCGCCGTTGCCTGAAGAAGAGACTTGGGTATCTCGCTGCAGCCAACGCCTGTATCGACCAGGTTTGCGGCTGGCTCTGGAGCGCCCTCGGCTGATTCTGCTGGTGGCTGTAGGGGCACTGGTCGCTTCGCTGACCCTGTTACCCGTTTTAGGACGGGTCTTTTTACCGGAGTTTCAGGAGCGATCGCTGGTGGCGTCCATGAACCTGTTTCCCGGTAGCTCCTTGGCGGCTACCAATCGGGCGGGATTAGCTGTGCAAGCTGCCTTTCAAGAAGATCCTCGGTTTGCCAGTCTGCAAATGCGATCGGGCCGCGCACCGGGCGATCCGCATGTGGTCGGCTCCAACTTTGCGGAACTCGATATTGAACTGAGTGATGTCGGCATGAAAGACCGCGAAGCAACGCTGGCCGATCTGCGGGCTGAATTCGAGAAAATTCCAGGTGCTCCAGCCAGTGTGGGTGGCTTTATCTCGCACCGGATGGATGAGGTGTTGTCGGGTGTCCGAAGTGCGATCGCAGTTAAAATCTTTGGCCCCGATCTGGCTGAACTCCGACGGCTGGGCACCGAAGTGACACAGGTGATGGGCACTGTAGAGGGCGTGGTCGATTTGCAACTGGCTCCTCAGTTACCCGTGCGTCAGGTTCAGATCCGCTTCGACCGTGCCGCTGCCGCTCGCTATGGCCTGAGTATGCAGGCGTTGGCCGAAACTATTGAAACCGCCCTCAATGGTCGCGTCGTCTCCCAAGTGTTGGAAAATCAGCAGTTATTTGACCTGGTGGTGTGGTTTGAGTCTGCCGCCCGCAGTGATCCCAGTACCCTGCGCGCCATGCTGATTGATACGCCGGATGGACATCGCATTCCGCTGGAGCAGCTTGCCCAGGTCGATTATGGCACTGGCCCCAATTCCATTAGTCGAGAAAATGTGTCGCGCCTGATCATTGTGTCCTCAAACGTGGCCGATCGCGATTTGGGTTCCGTCATTGCCGAAATTCGGGACAAAGTGCGATCGCAGGTTACATTTCCTCCCGGCTACTTCATCCAGTACGGTGGCCAGTTTGAATCTGAGCAGCGAGCCACCCAGAACCTCCTGGTATTCGGCGCTCTAGCACTTGTGGTGATTGCCATCCTCATGTATTTCACCGTGAAATCCTTACCCGCGACGATCATGATCATGCTGAACCTGCCCTTAGCCGTTATGGGCGGCATTGTCTCAGTTGCGATCGCAGGTGGCGTTCTCTCGGTAGCGTCCCTCGTGGGCTTCATCACTCTGTTTGGCGTTGCCGTCCGCAATGGCTTACTGCTAGTAGACAACTACAACAGCAAGCTAGCGGCAGGAATGCCTCTGCCACAGGTCATTTTCACGGGTTCAATGGAGCGGCTCAATGCGATTCTGATGACGGCTTTTACCTCCGCTCTGGGGATGCTGCCGCTGGTGATCAGCTCTGACCCCGGTCAAGAAATTTTGCAGCCGCTAGCGGTGGTTGTACTTGGCGGACTGTTTACCTCCACCGCCCTCACGCTAATTGTTTTGCCCGCCCTCTACACTCAATTTGGCCGCTATCTCGTACCTGCATTCATTACCTCTGACATCCAGGCCACTGAATCCAAAGCGGCTGTTTCAGACCAACCCATGAGCCCCGTTTAATTCCTGCTTAATCCCAATTCCCCAACCTGCCCCCCTGCTCCCTTACTCCTGCCCCCTTGCCCCAATACCCAAACCATAGCTCCACTCAAAAAATAGAAGGTTCATCCCATGCGTTCTCAAATTGCTCAAGCCTGACTGCTCACAAGTCTACTCACCTTAGTTGCTTGCGGTAACTCCGAAACGGCAACGACGCCTGAATCAACGGCTGACACTTCTGTTTGCAGAAAGCCCAACCACCACCCCAGCCGACGATGCCGCAACCGAAACGGCTGCATCAGACGATCACAGTGCTGCGACAAAAGGCGGCCAGGCTCGTCGAAAGCCTGGCAAGCCGACCACATGGAACTGGTACCCGTGTCCGAAGCAGATGGCATTCATCTAGATTTGTACCTGCAAACGGGCGACACCCACGAAGCCGTTGCCGATGCCACTGCTGTTGCCCAAATCCAG
>NZ_JBYJZJ010000038.1:0-9107 GCF_057732415.1 Thainema salinarum CENA647 | reverse complement strand
GATGAGCCGGATTTGGGCAAAGCGATTAAGCGAACCCTGACCCAAGAAGCCTATGTGGTGGACTGGGTGCGGTCGGGGGATGAGGCGCTAGCCTATCTGGAAAATGATTTGCCGCTTTATACAATTGGGGTGTTTGACTGGATGCTGCCAGGACGGTCGGGAATCGAGCTGTGTCAGTGGCTGCGATCGCACCATCATGCCCTGCCCGTTTTGATTTTGACTGCCAAGGATCAAATTGAGGATCGGATTACGGGGCTAGATGCTGGAGCCGATGATTATCTGGTCAAACCCTTCAGCATGGCCGAGTTGCTGGCCCGACTACGGGCACTGCGGCGACGGCAACCTGAGATTAAGCCGAGTCAAATTCAGGTGGGGCCGTTGATGCTGGATTGCGATCGCAGAATGGCCTTTCTCAATGCTGGTGAACGAACCGAGCAGGCCATCGAACTAACTCAGAAAGAGTTTCAGTTGCTTCAGTACCTGATGGAGCACCCGAACCGGATTCTGACCCGCGATCAGGTGCTGAATCAGCTCTGGGAAATTGGCGCTGAACCCAACAGCAACGTCGTTGCGGCTCAAATGCGGCTCCTGCGGCGGAAGCTGGCCAAGTATCACTGTGATGATTTGATTGAAACTGTCTATGGCATGGGATACCGCTTCAACACCGAATAAGCTATTTCGTCGCAGCCGCTGGCAGCTCACGGTCTGGTACACTGGCGTGATGACGGCAGTACTGGGGCTGAGCGGCTTTGGCGTCTATGAAGCGATTGCCCATGCCCATCGGGTCACGGCTGACCGCGAACTGAAGTCTGTGGCCGAAACGGTTCATGATGCCCTGGAAACTACGCTCACGGCTAACGGTCAAATTGATGGCCTGTCGCAAAATTTGTTGCCCAATCTGTGCGTGGCCGGAGAACCCTGTCAGGTGCCATTTGAGGCATCGCGGGGGCATCATGGCGGATCGCCCTATCGCGGCAGCTACTATTTTCGCGTGCTGTCGCCGGATCAAACGCTACTAGCAACGGCAGGCATCCTGCCCGAAGGCTTGCCAATGACAGATACCGAAGCCGCTTGGCACACGCTGCGAGATGACGCGAACAACCAGTATCGCCAGATTGCGCTACCGCTTTACAACCTCAACGATCAAAGCCGTCTGGGCACGCTGCTGGTCGGGCGCTCCTTCAGCGATTTTGCCGCTTACCTCGACATGATTCGCTGGATTATCGTCCTCAGCTTACCGCTCACGGTAGGACTAATTGCGATCGCAAGTTGGTGGTTAGCGGGAGTTGCCTTGAAACCTGTCCGAGTCTCGTACCGCAATATTCAGCAATTTACGGCTGATGCTGCTCATGAACTGCGTACGCCTCTAACTGCGACGCAGGCAACAGCGGAATCGGTGTTGCGACTGCCCCACATTTCGGATGAAGAAGCGCGGGAAACGCTACAGGTAATCACCCGTCAGAACCAGCGGTTGACAACCCTCGTCAGTGACCTGCTGCTGCTGTCTCGATTAGACATTCAACGTTCAACTGCCCAAACCCCCTGCTGTTTACAGGATGTGCTGAGCGATATTGAAGAAGAACTGGCCGCACTTGCGATCGCAGCTGAGATTCAACTGGTGCTTGACCAACCCGCTGAACCGCCGATCATCGTCCTGGGTAATGAAGCACATCTCTATCGGCTGGTGCTGAATGTAGTGAGTAATGCCCTCCAGCACACCCCACCGGGTGGCAAGGTCATCATCCGGCTACAGCAAAGTACCCGCAACACATTCCCGGAAGGCGAAAAGCGACAGGCGATAATTACCGTAGAAGACACAGGCATTGGTATTGCTCCAGCCGATCAGCAGCGGATTTTTGAGCGGTTCTATCGAGTCGATAAAGCCCGTTCTCGATACAGCGGCGGTTCGGGATTGGGGCTATCAATTGCCCTTGCGATCGCGCAGGCTCACGGCGGCGAAATTCAGGTTCAGAGCGAGCTAGAACGGGGCAGCACCTTCACCATTCTGTTGCCCACCTCCGCACTGCGTAATATCGCATGGCAAACCCCCATCAGTTGATTGATGCGGCAATGACCAGGGCAATCAGGCTGACCAGGGCGAATCCTGCCCGCGCTACGTGAGAATATTCCCAGCGATTGCGCAAGTTTGTCCAGGCCCACGAACGGGGATCGTCCGGCTTCACTCCAAAGGCGAAAAAGCCAGTACTCACGTTGCTTAAGTCCTCATTTTGCAGCCAGAACTGGTTCACGGGATGGGTAATCAGCCAGTACACGCCTTGCATACCGATGATGCCTAGTAAGGCTATACCGATTAGCCAGAATTCTATGCTGCCTAGTCGCACAAGGAACAGCAGAATCAGCATCAGGATCAGACTCATGGGTTCACTGATGCCGCCAATCGTGAAACCAGGATAATAAATGGGCTGCACGGCGTAGTAGGTCTCTTTTGAAAGCCGCAGTTTTCCTGGTAGCTCCAGAGCATGAGCCAGCGCAAGGGCCATTGCGATCGCAACCACCACCACAGTCAAAACCTGTAAAACAGTTAACATGACGAATACCTCTTGGTGAGTCAAAGCACAGGGGCCGAAGGCACACGACTCCGGGAGTGATGATCTGGAATTTTAACCAGGACAGACATTAGACTAGCGCTAAACCCAAGCAAATACAGCCCAAATCGAGCCGCATGAGCATATTCCCAGCGAGCGCGATAGGTCATCCAGTTGGCGGGCAATGCATCGACCGTCCAGGTCTCCACCGCTGTATTGACTGGGCCATTGTGTAGTTGCCAGACTATCAAGGCCAGACTAATGCAGATAGATGCCAGCAGGCTCCAGCGAAAGGAATGCCGCTGTTTTCGGAGCAGGACGGTAACTGCGATCGCACTGAGAAATGCGACAACTTCAATCGGGCCTAACACTTGACCAAATCCCTCATAAAGGCGTTGTTGCACCCAGAGATAGTTCTCAGCAGAGAGTGATATTTTGTTGGGCAATTCCAGTAGATGAGCGAAGGCCACTCCAGCAGATAATCCCGTTGAAATAATGGTTGTAAAGGCCAATATCTTTGAGAGCTGGTTCATGGTTTATATCTCCGTTCCTCCTTGGATGAGGTTACGGCTCACACGGTAGGCTATGAGTGTTTCAAGATTCTTTCAAATTGGTAATAGTTAGTAACAGGGAATTAGATGATGCGACAAAAAATCAGTCATCAATCACCTAAGGGATTTGGCTCAATTGAGCATCGGCAAAATGCTACTCTTTTGCTGCGGCGTAAGGCTCAAGCTGATACCCAGGGCTATCCGATCGCAACGATTGCTTACTATGGCCCTGATGAGGACACTGCGACCAAAGTCGCCGTTGGAATTGTCGATCAGTCCCAAGAAGTCATCGATTTAAAGCGTTGGCTTGCAGATGGGATCGAAATCCGGATGGACGACACCGTAAATCGTCAAATTCTCGATTTCATCAAGCGCAAACGGGCCAAGCGGGTAATTATGACTGACGGAATTATCGGCTGTCCCCATGAAGAAGGTATTGACTATCCTAAGGGAGAAAACTGCCCGGAGTGTCCCTACTGGGCCGACAAACGTTGAAATACAACTGCAATCAACTGTTGCCGAGATGAAACAAAGTTGATTAAGCGCTCAATCTAGAATGGCGGTATGACTGAGCTTCCCTTGATTTTGATTGTGGATGATGACCGCGAGATTCGCGATTTGCTGTCGCGATTTCTGACTCGGCATGGCTATCGGGTTGAGACGGCGGCTGATGGGGCAGGCATGTGGCGCTCACTCGATATCCATTCCATCGATTTGATTGTGCTGGATTTGATGCTGCCGGGAGATGATGGTTTGGCTCTGTGCCAAAAATTACGGTCTACTTCTACGCTGCCTATTGTGATGTTGACTGCCATTGGTGACGATGCGGATCGAATTGTGGGGCTGGAACTAGGGGCCGACGACTACGTGACCAAGCCGTTTAATCCGAGGGAGCTGCTGGCACGGATCAAAGCTGTCTTACGCCGAATTGAGTATGTCACGGTCGAAGTCCAGCAGAAACCACCCAAAGGATTTGGGTTTAATGGTTGGCAATTGGATCTGGCCAAACGAGAACTCTGTTCTCCCGATGGAGTGCTGATTCCCTTAACGGCCAATGAGTTCGACCTCTTAGCTGCATTCGCAGAGCATCCCCAGCAGGTGCTGAGCCGTGATCAACTGCTAGAGCTGACGAAGGGATATGAAGCCGCTCCCTTTGATCGCAGTGTGGATGTGCAACTGAGCCGTCTGCGCCGCAAAATTGAAGCGAATCCTAAAGCACCAACCCTGATTAAAACAGTGCGAGGTGGTGGCTATCTTTTTACACCAGTGGTGGAGAAACGATGAAGCGGATCAAGCGATTATTACCCAGCAGTCTAACAGGGCGAGTTACGCTGATTTTGACGATGGGATTTTTCTCAGCCCAGGCGATCGCTGTATGGCTACTGGTTCACGATCGCACTGTCACCGCAATGAAGATATTTGGTTTATCTGTTGCGGATAGAGTTGTCACTATTATCGACGTGATGGAAACGCTGCCACCAGATGAGCAGGTCAAGCTATTGGAAGCACTCCACAGCCCCCGGTTTCAGGTCAGCGTTTTAGACCAGCCGCCATCCCAGCCCCAGCGGGAAGCGTGGCACGCCGACGAGATTCGCCAGGACGTGCGATCGCACCTCATACCCCAGCTTAGCCAACCCATTCAGATCCAAGTGCTTGACCGCTGGTCGAACAGTCCGCTCCTAGATCAGTCAGATGGTTCTGCTCTTGTGCCGCTGCTATCTAGCCGTCAAACGATGGTGATTGCCGTTCAACAAACTCGCGATCGCTGGTTAGTCTTTGTCACCCCCTCAGACATCATTTCTCTGCGCAGCAGCAGTCACCGCTGGTTTGTGTTTCTGTTTATCGGACTTGCCATTTGGCTGCTGTCGCTTTGGGCAGCTCGACGAGTCACCCAGCCGATTACCCAATTTGCCACTGCCGCTGAGCAGTTCGGTCGGGATATTAATGCACCGCCGCTCCCCGAAGCGGGGTCGCGTGAACTCCGTCAATCCATTCAAGCTTTCAATCAAATGCAGGAACGGCTGCGGCGTCTGGTAAATGAGCGCACGTTTATGCTGGCCGCCATTGCCCATGACTTGCGAACGATCCTCACCCGGCTGAAACTGCGGGCTGAGTTTATTGATGATGGGGAGCAGGCTCAGAAGGCGATTGCTGACATTGACCAAATGCAGACCATGCTCACGGAAACCTTGACCTTTGCCCGCGCAGAATCCACCACCGAAGCCTTCGTTAAGCTGGATTTGGCGAGCCTACTCCAAAGCCTGTGTGATGATGTTGTTGATACAGGGAAAAAGGCAATCTATCAGGGACCAGTCCACGTGACCTATGTTGGTCAACCTACTGCTCTACATCGAGCGTTCATGAACCTGATTCACAATGCAGTGACCTACGGGAACGAAGCGGAGGTGATGCTGCGCTCGAAGCAGGAGAGGCTTGAGGTAGTAATTTGCGATCGCGGTTTCGGCATTCCCGCTGAATTCCAAGACAAAATCTTTGAACCGTTCTTTCGTCTAGAACAATCCCGCAACCGAGAAACCGGAGGAACCGGGCTGGGATTAGCCGTCGCTCAAACCATCATCCAACGTCATAGCGGTACCATCCAGGTACAAAGCCAGTTAAACAGTGGGAGCACATTCACGATCACGCTACCCACTGTCTAAACGGATTAGGCTATCGCTGTCCTCGATGCATCCAACCAGGCATACCGCCAACCTCGTACCAGTCTTGCAGCCAAGACTGCATCTGCCAGATTTCCTGCCGCTGGGTATTGGCGATATTCTGGGCAAAAGGCTGTACGTCCTGATGCTCAACCAGACCGTGATTTACCAATCGCTGCGACATCATCACGGCTCCCATATGGTGCATGACCATATCTTCTAGAAACGCCTGATCCAGCGCATCCCCTTCAAGCTGACTGAGGTCGCGCATCATAGGAGTGTAGGTCAGACTGGTTTCCTGACCGGGATACCATTCGTCCAGCCACGCCTGCATCTGCTCAATTTCGGCGGTTTGCACATCCTAGTTTAAATCCTCATACCTAGCTGGAGGATTACAAGCTAACCGTATTCCAGAAACCATAATTTACACTTCTTGATACATCTCAATTCAGCATTCGATGTTCGATCATTGAGAACAAAGCACGATTTCTGCCAAACTCCTACCGGGTTGGACTTAGGCTAGTTTGGCTCGGCGTAGCATCACCGCATTGATCGCCACAATCACTGTGGAAAGGCTCATCAGTAAAGCCCCTATCGCTGGTGACAGCACGATGCCCCAAGCCGACAGTACGCCTGCTGCCAGTGGAATGGCGATCACGTTGTACCCGGTGGCCCAGAATAGATTTTGAATCATCTTGCTGTAGGTCTTCTTCGCTAGCACCAGCGCCTTTACTGCATCTAGGGGATCGTCTTCCACTAGTACCAAGTCAGCGGATTCAATGGCCACGTTGGTACCCGCCCCAATCGCTAAGCCCATATTGGCTTCCAGCAAAGCGGCTGCATCGTTGATGCCGTCACCCACAAAGGCAGTAGGAGCCTCTTGTTTCAGCTCTCTGATGCGATTCACTTTGTCTTCAGGCAGCACGCGGGCGTAGTAGCGATCGATGCCCAGATCTTCAGCAACAGCACGCGCAACGGCTTCGGCATCCCCGGTAATCATCACCGCCTGGATGTCCATCTCATGCAGGCGATCGATGGTGGTGCGGGCACGTTCTCGGATCTGGTCAGCCATTGAGATAACTGCGATCGCACGTTCAGTAGTCATCAGCACAACAGCGCTTTCACCCCGCTCATCGGCTCGGCTTAATGCCTGTTGCAGTGGAGCAGAAAACGATAGATGTTGCTCCTGCACCCATTCCGGTCGTCCAACGCGATAGGTTTGTCCATTGATCAGGCCCTCTACGCCCCGTCCAGTCACGGTTTGGAAGTCACGCGTTTGGGGTAGAGCTAGCTGCCGCCGATGAGCTGAATCGACGATTGCTTTCGCAAGAGGATGCTCGGAGGGATTTTCTAGGGCAGCGGCAATGGCTAACGCTTCATCCTCATCCATGCCGTCCACAGCGACGTTTTGGACGCCAAACTTGCCTTGGGTCAGCGTTCCAGTTTTGTCGAAAGCGACGATTTTGATATCCTTGGCTCGTTCGAGAGAATCACGGTTGCGTACCAAGATGCCGTTGCGAGCAGCCAGTCCAGTGGAGTTGGCAATCACGAGCGGAATCGCTAGCCCCAAGGCATGGGGACAGGTGATCACTAGAACCGTTACTGCTCGGTTGATGGAGAAGATCAGATCCGCCAGCGTTAGCCAAACGATAAAAGTAAGGGTGCCAACCGAAATGGCGATGATCGTCAGCCAGTAGGCCACTTTATCTGCGAGTACCTGATAGCGACTGCGGGAGGACTGCGCTTCTTCGACCAGCCGCATAATCTGGCTAATGGCGGTGTCTGCTCCAATACGAGTCACTCTGACCTGTACGGAACCTTCCGTATTCACCGACCCCGCAACTACTTCATCCCCAACCTCCTTATAAACGGGCTTTGATTCACCCGTCAGGAACGATTCGTTGACGCTGGTGTGGCCCTCAATCACTTCGCCATCATTGGGAATTTGTTCGCCAGGACGAATTAGGATGACATCGTTGACTTGGATCTCATCAACCGAAACATCTTCAATGTGACCATTCCGCATCCGATGCGCTGCGTTAGGCACCAGGGTCGAGAGTTCTTCTAGCGCTTTGCTCGCTCCCTGCACCGAGGCCATCTCAACCCAGTGGCCCAGCAGCATGATGTCGATCAGCGTCGCTAGTTCCCAATAGAAGGGCATTCCCTCCAGGCCCAGGGACACAGCAATACTATATACAAACGCCACCGTAATTGCCAGCGCAATCAGTGTCATCATGCCGATCTTGCCCTGAAACTCGTGCCACGCGCCCTTGAGAAATGGCCAGCCGCCATAGAAATAGAGGGCAATGCCGAGAATGGGATTAATCCAACCAGAGCTAGGAAATGCGATCGCTTCATACCCCAACCACCCCTGAAGCTGTGGTGAAAAGTAGAGAATCGGCAGCGTCAAAATCAGCGATACGAAAAATCGCTGCTTGAACATGGCCGGACTGTGATGCCCATGACCGCTGTGACCGCCATGCCCCCGGTGTCCGCCACGGGCGCTATGAGCGTGGTCGCCATGATATGCACCAGCAGCCTCTACGGGATGACCAGTGTGGCTTTTATGAGCGCCATCGACTCTAGAATTTTCGGCTTGGGTGCTGTGGTGGTGAGGATGATTCATAGGACTTGGCTGAGCATCCGCTCGCAGGAGTGAATGGGTTTACGTTAAAGCCTCAAGTCAACTGTAAGCTCCAGTATTTGATGTAAAACTTAATCTTGGAGGGCCAACGTTAGCGACTTGATCTGGTTTTGACTTATGAACCGATCACTCCGTATGGCTAGCGAAGTGGGTTTAGGCGGTTGCCATCCCAACTTTGGCAATCTTGCGATATTCTTCTGCGGCCTCACGGCAGGAACGGGCACACTTTTTACAGTGATCCATGTCGTACTTGTCGGGATAGCGAAAAAGAGCATATTTCTACACCTACCAATAGCAAGAAGCCCTACTTCATTAAATTGGAGTAGGGCCATTTCATGGTGATTTCATCTTGATGGGCTAGCAGCTTTTCCAGGGTCTATAAACTTAAGCCCTTGACTCTCTAGTCAGGTAGAGACTGCAAGATAGAACTATTACGAGCGAGAGAACTGGATTGAGCCATGACCGCAATTAAGCGAAGAAACTTTTTGAGCTTGAGTGCAGGCGCAGCCGTTGCAGTCTTGCTGTCTCAATGTTCACGGGAAAACAATGACGTCAGTTCTACTGATGTTGCTGGCACTCAGGCCCAAATCTTGACGAGCGAAGCCGGACTGCTCCAGGTTGCGCTGGCAGCAATGCCCCAAACGGTTCAGCTTGGTAACCGCAACGCCAATCTGCTCGCCTATAATGGCCAAGTCCCTGGGCCTCGCCT
>NZ_JBYJZJ010000037.1:0-6577 GCF_057732415.1 Thainema salinarum CENA647 | reverse complement strand
AGGGAGCTGCTGGCACGGATGACGAAAGCTGTCTTACGCCGAATTGAGTATGTCACGGTCGAAGTCCAGCAGAAACCACCAAAAGGATTTGGGTTTGATGGTTGGCAATTGGATCTGGCCAAACGAGAACTCTGTTCTCCCGATGGAGTGCTGATTCCCTTAACGGCCAATGAGTTCGACCTCTTAGCTGCATTCGCAGAGCATCCCCAGCAGGTGCTGAGCCGTGATCAACTCCTGGAGCTGACGAAGGGATATGAAGCCGCTCCCTTTGATCGCAGTGTGGATGTGCAACTGAGCCGTCTGCGCCGCAAAATTGAAGCGACCCAGAAGTTAACCCTGATCAAAACAGTGCGAGGTGGTGGCTATTCTTTTACACCAGTGGTGAAGACGATGAAGCGGATCAAGCAATTATATCCAGCAGTCTGGCAGGGCGAATTACGCTGATTTTGACGATGGGATTCTTCTCAGCCCAGTCGATTGCTGTATGGCTACTGGTTCACAGATCGCACTGTCACCGCAATGAAAATATTTGGTTTATCTGTTGCGGATCGAGTTGTCACTATTATCGACGTGATGGAAACGTCACCGGATGAACAGGTCAAGCTATTGCAGGCACTCCACAGCCCCGGTTTCAGGTCAGTGTTTTAGACCAGCCGCCGTCCAGCCCCAGCGGGGAAGCGTGGCACGCCGACGAGATTCGCCAGGACGTGCGATCTCACCTCATACCCCAGCTTAGCCAACCCATTCAGATCCAGATCTGACCGCTGGTCGAACAGTTCGCTCCTCGATCAGTCAGATGGTTCTGCTCTTGTGCCGCTGCTATCTAGCCGTCAAACGATGGTGATTGCCGTTCAACAAACTCACGATCGCTGGTTAGTCTTTGTCACCCCCTCGGACATCGTTTCTCTCCGCAGCAGCAGTCACCGTTGGTTTGTATTTCTGTTTATCGGACTTGCCATTTGGCTGCTGTCGCTCTGGGCAGCTCGACGCGTCACCCAGCCGATTACCCAATTTGCCACTGCCGCTGAGCAGTTCGGTCGGGATATCAATGCACCGCCGCTTCCCGAAGCGGGTTGGCGTCGAGAACTCCGTCAATCCACTCAAGCTTTCAATCAAAATGCAGGAACGGCTGCGGCATCTGGTAAATGAGCGCACGTTTATGCTGGCCGCCGCCATTGCCCATGACTTGCGAACGATCCTCACCCCGACCCCGAAAACTGCGGGCTGAGTTTATTGATGATGGGGAGCAGGCTCAGAAGGCGATTGCTGACATTGACCAGATGCAGACCATGCTCACGGAAACCTTGACCTTTGCCCGCGCAGAATCCACCACCGAAGCTTTCGTTAAGCTGGATTGGCGAGCCTGCTTCAAAGCCTGTGTGATGATGTTGTTGATACAGGGAAAAAGGCAATTTATCAGGCAGCAGTTCCACGTGACCTATGTTGGCCAACCTACTGCTCTACATCGAGCGTTCATGAACCTGATTCACAATGCAGTGATCTACGGGAACGAGGCGGAGGTGACGCTGCGCTCGAAGCAGGAAAGGCTTGAGGTGGTAATTCGCGATCGCGGTTTCGGCATTCCTCCTGAATTCCAGGGCAAAATCTTTGAACCGTTCTTTCGTCTAGAACAATCCCGCAACCGAGAAACCGGAGGAACCGGGCTGGGATTAGCCGTCGCTCAAACCATCATCCAACGTCATAGCGGTACCATCCAGGTACAAAGCCAGTTAAACAGTGGGAGCACATTCACGATCACGCTACCCACTGTCTAAACGGATTAGGCTATCGCTGTCCTCGATGCATCCAGCCAGGCATACCGCCAACCTCGTACCAGTCTTGCAGCCAAGACTGCATCTGCCAGATTTCCTGCCGCTGGGTATTGGCGATATTCTGGGCAAAAGGCTGTACGTCCTGATGCTCAACCAGACCGTGATTTACCAGACGCTGCGACATCATCACGGCTCCCATGTGGTGCATAACCATATCTTCTAGAAACGCCTGATCCAGCTCATCTCCTTCAAGCTGGCTGAGGTCACGCATCATGGGAGAGTAGGTCAGACTGGTTTCCTGACCGGGATACCATTCGTCTAGCCACGCCTGCATCTGCTCAATTTCGGCGGTTTGCACATCGATAATGTCCTGCGCAAACGCGCGCATCTCAGGCCGATCGCTGTACTCCAGCACGCGCTGAGCGGTGGCAATGGCTTCCTGATGGTGAGGAATCATCAGGCTCAGAGAACTCAAACTCGCTATTGGCCTGCATCATGTGCATCATCTGCCCGTGGTGCCCTTGCCACTGGCCTTGGTGCATGGGCATTTGATCCCAGTTCATCGGCATTTGCCAGCCCGCTGGATCAGATGACTGTAATGGGTCAGCATTGGAGGGTGAAGAAAGATTAAGAAAAGGTAGCGACACCTGCGATCGCAACACCAACACCTGCGATCGCGACGATAGATTTGGTAAGAAGTTGCATAGGGTGTGATCCCCTTGAAGCGTTATACCTCTATTTTAAATCCTCTACTTGACTAGAGAGTTAAGGGATGATCGTATCGCAGAAACCATAATTTACACTTCTTGATACATCTCAATTCAGCATTCGATGTTCGATCATTGAGAACAAAGCACGATTTCTGCCAAACTCCTACCGGGTTGGACTTAGGCTAGTTTGGCTCGGCGTAGCATCACCGCATTAATTGCCACGATCACGGTCGAAAGGCTCATCAATAAAGCACCTATCGCCGGAGAAAGCACGATACCCCAAGCCGACAGTACGCCTGCTGCCAGGGGAATGGCGATCACGTTGTACCCGGTAGCCCAGAATAGATTTTGAATCATCTTGCTGTAGGTCTTCTTCGCTAGCACCAGCGCCTTTACTGCATCTAGGGGATCGTCTTCCACTGAGTACCAAGTCAGCGGACTCAATCGCCACGTTGGTACCCGCCCCAATCGCTAAGCCCATATTGGCTTCCAGCAAAGCGGCTGCATCGTTGATGCCGTCACCCACAAAGGCAGTAGGAGCCTCTTGTTTCAGCTCTCTGATGCGATTCACTTTGTCTTCAGGCAGCACGCGGGCGTAGTAGCGATCGATGCCCAGATCTTCAGCAACAGCACGCGCAACGGCTTCGGCATCCCCGGTAATCATCACCGCCTGGATGTCCATCTCATGCAGGCGATCGATGGTAGTGCGGGCACGTTCTCGGATCTGGTCAGCCATTGAGATAACTGCGATCGCACGTTCAGTAGTCATCAGCACAACAGCACTTTCACCCCGCTCATCGGCTCGGCTTAATGCCTGTTGCAGTGGAGCAGAAAACGATAGATGTTGCTCCTGCACCCATTCCGGTCGTCCAACCCGATAGGTTTGTCCATTGATCAGGCCCTCTACGCCCCGTCCAGTCACGGTTTGGAAGTCATGCGTTTGGGGTAGCGTTAGCTGCCGCCGATGAGCTGAATCGACAATTGCTTTCGCAAGAGGATGCTCGGAGGGATTTTCTAGGGCAGCGGCAATGGCTAACGCTTCATCCTCATCCATGCCGTCCACAGCGACGTTTTGGACGCCAAACTTGCCTTGGGTCAGCGTTCCAGTTTTGTCGAAAGCGACGATTTTGATATCCTTAGCTCGTTCAAGAGAATCACGGTTCGGACTGAGAATGCCGTTGCGAGCCGCCAGTCCAGTGGAGTTGGCAATCACCAGCGGAATCGCCAGTCCCAGGGCATGGGGGCAGGTAATCACTAGCACCGTCACCGCCCGGTTGATGGAGAAGATTAGATCGCTGAGGGTAAGCCAAATGATAAAGGTAAGGGTGCCAACCGAAATGGCAATAATCGTCAGCCAGTAGGCCACTTTATCTGCGAGTACCTGATAGCGACTGCGGGACGACTGCGCCTCTTCCACCAGCCGCATGATTTGACTAATGGCCGTGTCTGCTCCAATACGAGTCACTCTGACCTGTACGGAACCTTCCGTATTCACCGACCCCGCGACCACTTCATCCCCGACTTCCTTGTGAACAGGCTTCGATTCACCCGTCAGGAACGATTCGTTGATGCTGGTGCGGCCCTCAATCACTTCGCCATCATTGGGAATTTGTTCGCCAGGACGAATCAAGATGACATCGTTGACTTGGATCTCATCAACCGAAACATCTTCAATGTGACCATTCCGCATCCGATGCGCTGCGTTGGGCACCAGGGTCGAGAGTTCTTCTAGCGCTTTGCTCGCTCCCTGCACCGAGGCCATCTCAACCCAGTGGCCCAGCAGCATGATGTCGATCAGTGTCGCTAGTTCCCAATAGAAGGGCATTCCCTCCAGGCCCAGGGACACGGCAATACTGTATACAAACGCCACCGTAATTGCCAGCGCAATCAGTGTCATCATACCGATCTTGCCCTGAAACTCGTGCCACGCGCCCTTGAGAAATGGCCAGCCGCCATAGAAATAGAGGGCAATGCCGAGAATGGGATTAATCCAACCAGAGCCAGGAAATGAGATCGCTTCATACCCCAACCAACCCTGAAGCTGTGGCGAAAAGTAGAGAATCGGCAGCGTCAAAATCAGCGAGACGAAAAATCGCTGCTTGAACATGGCCGGACTGTGATGCCCATGCCCGCTGTGACCGCCATGCCCCCGGTGTCCGCCACGGGCGCTATGAGCGTGGTCGCCATGATATGCACCAGCAGCCTCTACGGGATGACCAGTGTGGTTATTATGGGCATCATCAACGCTAGAGTTTTCAGCTTGGGGGGTGGAGTGACGAGGATGATTCATAGAACTTAGGTGAGTAACAGCTCGATATCGTGGGTATGTTTAACCCTAAAGCCTCAAGTAGACTATAAGTTCTAGCGTTTGCAACAAAACTTAAAATTGATGATAAAAAGCCCTATCAAACTACTCATGAGAGTGGCTATCACTGTGACTCGGTTCCGAGTTTCCTGGAGAGGGTTGACCGGATTCAGATCCCGTTTGACCATTGGGAGACTGAGATGGATATTGAGAGCGACTGCTTCCCTCTGAATGGCTATGGCCTGAGCCGCTCCCTTCATGAACATCCAGTAGCTGGTCTGCTTGATCGGTCGGCTGTGACGTATCCAGCCAACAACGAAAATGACCAAGGCTGCGATCGCACCAATGATCGGAAAATGATTCAGCAAGAGGTGTACATGAGTCCAACTTAAAGTCATAGAACGTATTGCGGAGAGTGTGGAACTAGAATCGGTTTAGGTAAATCTTTGCTGTTCAGCCCTATTCCGGAATGGGAGTAGAGACAAAGTCTGGAATCTCTCTTCCTTCCAACTCAGCTTCTGATGTGACCAAGCCGTTTTCTCGGATATCAGAAATCAGCCACTCCATTTCATTGATTTCTCGACGCTGAGCTTCAATAATTTCATCGGCCAGTTCACGCACCCGAACATCCTGAATCTGGGCACGTTCACTCGTTAAAATTGCGATCGAGTGGTGCGGAATCATGCCTTCCATGTAGTCTACATCGCTTACGGTAAGCTGACTGCGCACCAACCACAGGGAAGCGCCAAACAGAACGATGGCAGCGACATAGATGGCAATGTTCATGCTGCGACTCTTATACATGTGCAGCATGTATGACAGCATAATGACCATCATGGCGGCACCCATAATCAGCGCCATATAAACCCGTGTTTCACTAAACCAGGCATGATCCAAAATCTGATACGAATGTAGGTACATCAAGAAGAACATCACCACAATTGAAGTACCAATCATGGCAAAGTATCGGACGTAGCTACTGCCCATACCACCATCATGGCCCGCATCAGCATGGTTTTTCATTGCATTTTCTTGAGTAGTCATCGGTGTTCCTTGCAATCAATACTTTGGAAATGATTTTTAGAGTAAAAAATATTTGGAGCAACTCGTAAATTGCCTCATCGCTAAAGAAGAAAGAATTTGCCGCTATGCCAGTAGAAATGCTCCAAAGTTGAAATAATATAAAGCCTGTTTATAAGAATCAAATTCATTAATCTCTTCTGATGAGTGATGGCTTAGAGATATCGAGAAATGCTGCCTCTTATCACCTATCAATGGCGTGAAATCTAACTTCAGCCATAAGTCATAGAGCCATTTCATTTTGATTTCATCGGTAGATGTTAATCCGTTGTAAGTACCTGAAATTGAGCCACCATGTCCTACATTTCATCGCCATTTCATGGTTCATCGATAGAATAGCGATCACTAGATTGAATTTTTGATCACTGTCTTTATCCTCTGGCTAACTAGAGATTCTACGATTGCCCTATCCCCCATCAAGCTTCAATCGTTTTTTGTAGAACCACGTTTATGACCATTAGGAAAACTATCAAGCGACGAATTTTTTTGAGGCTAAGCTTGGGAACTACAGCGGCAGTGCTCTTAGCCCAATGCTCTAAGGACTCGTCACCGTCCTTAGAGCCGAATTCAATCTTGGCTCAAGACCCGGTGCAGAGCAGCGAAGGCGGGTTACTCAGCTTTGACTTAGTGGCTGAGGCGCAACAGGTGAAACTGGGCAATCGCAATGCCAATCTGCTCACCTATAACGGCCAAGTTCCTGGGCCTCGCAT
>NZ_JBYJZJ010000036.1:0-5231 GCF_057732415.1 Thainema salinarum CENA647 | reverse complement strand
GGTGGGGGGCAGGTCACCACGCGTCTTGCGTTGGGCCATAGGGGCGGAAGCTTTCGCTGTTGGTGCCGGCGGAGCTACTCCAACTGGCAGGACTGGCTAGGTGCCCGGCAGTCCGATCCATCCCTTCTAGCAGGGGGATGCGGCCCCCTCAGCTCACCAGTTTGGCGATGATGTCGTGCAGCTGGCGCGGTGACACGGGCTTGTGCAGCAGCTCGACAGACGTATTGTTTGCCATCTGCTGACAATGCGGATCCAGATCTCCTGTGACCAGCACCGCGGGCATATCGTGCAACGCAGGCAACGCTCGAATCGCCCTTATCGCCGCGAAGCCACTCTCGCCCCTCAAGTGCAGGTCAGACAGAAGCAAGGCAGGCTGCAGGCCATTGCAGCGAATCATCTCGATCATGGCGGTGGCGCCTTCCGCCTCTACTACGTCAAAGTTCCACAGTTGAAGAAGTTCGACTGATGCCTGACGGATCGCTGGGTCGTCTTCTATTACAGCAATCAATTTAGCCTCCTCAAATTCTCGCGGCCCGTTTATGCTCGAATAGTGCTCGGTTTCACACAAATGGTCAGTTGGCCGATCATCGATCTCTAACTGGATCGTGAAAGTAGTCCCCAGCCCGAAGAGTGGACTCCAGGCTAAGAGGATGCTCCATAAGCTGGCAAGCACGCTTGACGGTAGACAATCCGATGCCAAACCCATCCCCACCCTCCTCAAGGCGGGCATACTCCTCAAAGATGTGCTTCTGCCTTGAAGCTGCGACCCCAACACCAGTGTCAACGATGGCAAGGTTTACGGTGTTCCCTACTTGACGCAGTGTGATCTTGACACCGCCTGTTCGCGTGTACTTGATGGCGTTGGACAGCAAGTTGAAAACGGCGCGACGCAAGAGGTAGGGATCTGATTTAACCTGGAGGCGAGCCTCAGGAATCTCAAGCGTGAGGCCTTTCTGCAGCGCGGGGAGAAAAAACTGGGTCTTCGCCTCCTGCAACACGTCTTCCAGCTTCATGGAAACTTTGTTGCACTGCAGGGCCCCACTGTCCAAACGCGCCAGGTCCATGAGTGCCGTGAGCAAGTGGTTCGACGCCATGTTGCTGCGCTGCAGTTCCTGCAACTTATAACGCGTCTCCTCGTCCAGATTGCCCGCCATGGCAACCTCCAGCAGGATGCCCATTGCGTGTGCAGGCTGTCTGAGATCGTGACAAGCCGCGGCAAGCAAGCTCGTTTTTGACCTATTCAGATTTTCAAGCTCGGCAATTTTCTCCTGTAGATTGTGCGTCAGCGCCCGGTTGGCGACTTTGAGCCGAGCCGTCCGTATCGCAAATCGGTAATAACGTCTGGATGCGCCTTCCAGAACCAGCATCAAGCAAAGGAGAACAGCGACCACTCCAAAGCGATCAGGATGGTCGCTCAGCCACCATCCCAGCGTGTCGCCACCGATCACCAAAAGGTTATAGGTGCGCTAGAATGCCTATGAACCGTGGGTAGGCAGTCATGCTGCCGATTTGTACCGCCACCAAAAGCAAAGACAGTTCGATGTGCTCGGACTTCTCCAGTCCCGGCAGCCCCTATGGCGAACAGCCCCAATGGAAGCGCGTTGGCCAACGCTCCCATCGTCATTCGCGGATAGGCTGCCACGCTGTCGGCAAAGCAACGGTAAAGCACCAGCCGCATCGCCTGAAAACAAGCGAACATCACCACCATCGTGACGATGTTCGAAGTCTCCCACCCGGGTGTAAATGCTGTCAGGCAGTACGCGGCGGCAAGCAATACCACCCAGTTGAAGCGCCGATCAATCCTAGGTGCATCCTGGAAGGATGCCGACTCGAAAGCTTGGAGAACCCGAGGTTCAATGTCGGCGGTTTTCAACCAACGACGCGGACGCAGAAAATTTCTCAGTGGCATTTCATGCGACCCTGTGGGAAGGATGCGGAAGCAGAGACTACGAAGAAATTACACATATATCGGCTGCTCGAACGGCTGCTTTTGATGGGGCGCCATACAGTACAACATATCGTGGCATCGACTGCCGTAGAGGCGTCAAATTAAACCGCGCTTCTCGTGACCCAGACTCGCACCTTCTGGATGCGAACCGACGAAGAGTCAGAGGATGTTGCGGCGTTAACTAACGAGCAATAGCGTACCAGCTACCGGCTGTGTGGCGGTGGTCGGCGAGGAGCCATGCAAGTTTCGATTCCTCTACCGTTGCATCTCCACGTTTGCGACGGCCGTGCGAGCCTTCATGCGGTGCACCGCCAAGGCTCAGAGTTGAACTAGAAGAGAAAGCGCTTCTGTCCATCGCTTGAGAGCTCAGCGCGCTGATTCGAGAGACCTCAGAATCGTCCAGATTTACGCAACAACATGTACTGAGAGGGAACGAGGTAGCTTCTAATCCAGACACCAGGGAGGTCTGCGTCTGAGCTGTCCGGCGAGCTGCGAGGTGGGGGATATGTCGGAGCGACGCAGAATGCCACTTGCCAGGCAGGCGTCCAGAGTGGGGATACGGCCATCGCATGGGAGTTGCAGCTTTTCTCGAATGAGCTGCGTGGGAGGAGTGACGGGACCCCGTTCAGCAGAAGCATGTTCAAGAACGCGATCTCGCTGGAGGACCAAGCATAGGCAACCTTGTCCCCGGCCTCATGAAAGCGAGGCCCGCGACCGAACACGGCACTATCCGCGTGTAGTTAAATCCTTGCAGAGGTCGAACGAGGCGCCATGCATGACCAAGAATCACAGCGCTCCCCCACATCGCAGAATGGAAGACCCGCGGTGATTTCTGATCGCCCTCGATTGCAGCCGCGCGGTGCATTTCCTCCCAAAAGGGTACATCACGGGTGTATAGCGGGCGTGGCCAGTACCAGACGCGTTCTGTCGTGACAACTCGGATCCTTCCGCAACGCCTGCAATAGCTGCGACGACCACATGGCCATCTCCACGCATCAAGACCTTGGATGGACTCGCGCGCAAACGGGGATGACGCTCGTCAAGCCACGCTTGCGCAGTGGGCAAATCTCCGAACGCATACATAGCTTGCTCCAGCACCGGGTATGTTGAAAGGAGCCGCTTCATCGGCATCACGCACGTTTGATGTGCGTCGTTTCCAACGTACTCCTGATCCACGAGGACGCTTCTCCATTACGGCGTTCATCTCATGGCCTTCGCTTAGCTGCGTGTTGGGATAATCAGTTTCCTCAATTCCAACAAGCGGTGCGATGCTGGAAGCCTCTGTAGGATTCGTCATGGCGCGACATCCACGACAAACAGCAACTCAACTGCTTTTGGCAGGAAACAGGCTTCCGCCGAAGGTCCAAGTGATGTTGCCCGTCTTGGGGGCACTTCCCATGTCCTGTGCCACGGGGCGCTCCACGCCACTCGCGGCTAACGGCGTGTTCTTGATACAGCCGGTCAACCCTGCCGACAGTGACCTTGTTGTCAACTAGAGCTCGCGTTCCCGGCGTACGGGTCAACGTCACCTTGACGGTGAAGGTTATTACTTCGGATTCTCCCGAACCAAGGGCACCACTTCCGTCAGTTAGAGAGAGCGGGTCGCGCACTGGCGCCCCGCTCTTCGCGGTCTACGCTGTCATTGCAAGGTGCCGAGCCTGTAAAGCTGGGATATTCCAACCAGGCGGCCGTTCTTTGCCTTGGGCGCCGTGACGATCTGCCATTGCGTCACCGCGCCAGCACTTTTTTTGCCGCAGAGCACAGTCAAGATTGTTGAATACCCGAACCGCATTGGCCGCGACTGCCCCGTTGTTCGTCGCCATCAAGGTGTAGTCGATCTCAAACTGATCGAGACCGATGCGGCGTGGCAAAGATGCCTCTTGCGACAGGCTGAGCAAAGGAGGAGCGGCGACCACCGTGGGGGAGGTCAGCGTGTCAGGACGACCCATACCAGCGGGCTCCGGTTCGGATCCGTTGACGGAGAGATCGGTAAGATCTGCGCCTACCCCTCGGGACGCCAGGCCACTGGCAGTGGTCGAGATCGTGCCTGAACGACTGACGAAATTGACGCGGATACTGTATTCGACCAACACCTCACCGCCGACTAGGAGCACGGCCCCATCGGCCAGCAGTTTGTCTGTTCCGCTGCGGCCGGTGAAGTTGGTCGACGGGCTCACGCCTGTCGCCGACGGTGAATAGGTAAGAACACGCACACTGCCCGACACCACGCTGTACTGTCCTGCCGCGGGAACCGGCGCAGCCGTCGAACGTGCCGATCGCGTGTTGCATGTCACCATCCTCAAGAAGATGATGAATCTGCGCTTGACGAACGGGAACAGCGCTCTAGTTGCGCAGGAGTGACCGGAAGGTGACCACAGCCGTGCCGTCATTGACACCAGCGGCACTGGTTTGCGCAACCATGGAAACAGGAACGAATTGGGTCCTGCATATCACGAAATTGCGGCAAGGGACCGAGCGCTATGACGCAGGACGCCGGCGAGGCTCTTGTTCTACTCAAAGGCTGAGGGCGCCGGCGTCGCCAAGGTCCGCCTCGAACCTCTACAAGGTCTATGAGATTTCCCTCCCTTAGGGAAGGTCTGCACAACCTCGGCCGTGCTGGTCCGAGATGTGAGACATTGACGGCATGAAGCAACTGAGCCTGGGCGAGAGCGGGATTCGAGCGCAAGACCAAGAGGACGCGCAAGCGCGAGTTCCTGGACGAGATGAATCTTGTGGTGCCCTGGGCCGAGCTGGTGTCCCTCATCGCGCCGCACGCACCGGCCCCCGGTGCCAAGGGCGGACGCCCACCGTTTGCCGTCGAAACCATGCTGCGCATCCACTTCATCCAGCAGTGGTTCAACATCTCGGACCCGGCGATGGAAGAGGCGTTGTACGACATGGCGCTGATCCGTGAGTTCGTGGGCCTGGATGCCGGTGAGGACAACCTGCCCGACGAGAGCACCATTCTTCGGTTCCGCCACCTGCTCGAAACCCACAACCTGAGCCTGCAGATCCTGGCCACCGTCAACGCCACGCTGGCGGCCAAGGGCCTGCTGCTCAAGAGCGGCACGGTGGTTGATGCCACGCTGATCGCTGCGCCGAGTTCGACCAAGAACAGCAGCGGCGAACGCGATCCCGAGATGCACCAGACCAAGAAGGGCAATCAGTGGCACTTCGGGATGAAAGCGCATATCGGAGTCGATGCGGATTCGGGCCTGGTGCACACGGTGGTGGGCACAGCGGCCAACGTCAACGACGTGACGCAGGCGCATGGGCTGGTGCA
>NZ_JBYJZJ010000035.1:0-173710 GCF_057732415.1 Thainema salinarum CENA647 | reverse complement strand
AATTCAGAATTCGTTTGAAATACATCAGCATTGCACAAAAACAGGCTTTCAACAGGTCATTAGCTTATTCCAGCCTTCTAGTCACCTCGCTTCACCACAGCTTCTGTTCTTTTAGCTCCCTGACTTCAGCAATTTGATCGCTTCGCTCAATACCTGCGATCGCAGGTCGATAGTTGAATGACAGTTGTCTAGAATGTGTGCTTTTGGCAGAGGATGAGCGCGCGTATGTGAGTCTCTGGCTGCTTCTATCGTTGGTTTACTCTTGTTGGTAACCAGGGAGCTTCTAGTAGCAATTAACTAGAGCAGATACTACTCTTCTACTTCAGAACATGAACTCATTGGATAGCCTGGATTCTCTGCGATCGCGGCGTCTCTGAAATCAAACACAAATGCAATAATTGGACAAGATAAGAATGGGAAGATAAGATAAGATAGTACGCGATCTTGTTCCAAAATTTAGGGGCATTCAGTCAACTAGGCCATCCAATAGTAATGGAGCAATTTGGCCAGTAGGCAAAAATCATAATCATGAAAGCTAGTGCAGAAAGGCATTTCAAGATTTCACTCTTTCTTATGCGCTGCCTCTTCAAAGGGTAATCTCTGATGATCCTCTACTGGCCGATCTTTAACCGTTAATGGAACAGTTAATCTCTCTAAGCCCTTTATTATTAAGGCTTTCAGGATCTTCTCTAACAGCGGCTCAAACATCGTAAATGGGACAGTTGCTCTTCTACTGGCCAAATTGCTCCGTTGCTATTGGATGGCCAACTATCGATACGAAGCAGCTGGTTGTTATCCAGTCGTCAATCACAACAATTAGATAACAGTGAAACGTGCGATCGCAACTTCCAACTCCCCAACTAAAAAGCCCGATCCGAAGACCAGGCTAGGAGGAGAGTATAGGGAGCGCAGTAGGCAGTTAGAGAGTTTGAGCAGAGAGACGATGGTTGAACGCTTGAGCAGTAGGGGTTTTGAGCTTGTCTATATAGGGATTCAGGCTCAGTCCTCAGCATTTCAGGCTTAATTTAGTGATGTACCGCACCTGTCGAGGTGAGCTTGGTCATGGGTGGAGTTGCGATCGCAATTTATAAGGGCAGTGCCAAACTGTTCTTCAAACGGATGGCCCAAGCACTGGATATCCCGACTGAGAACGGCGAAGGGAAAGCGCTCAACGTTAACGATCAGAAAGATGAGCTGCTGGATAACATTGGCGCTCAGACGCTGCTGATTTTGCCGGAGGCTCAGCGGCTTTCGGCATCGATTCGCTATTGGCTGGAAGATGCGATCGCAAATGGTTGTCGCGTCGTCATGTTTTCACCTGTAAACCCTGGCCGAGATATTTTTCTCAACCTGCTGGAGATTGAGGTGGAGCTGCCCAGTGATGCTGCGATTCGTCAGGTGATGGAGCAGGAAGCACAGCGCCAAGGATTACAGCTTTCCCGCGCAGAACTGGCCGAACTGCAACCGCTGGCCGGACGTAACCCAATGCTGGCCAAGAAGGTTGTCCGCCAGCGCAAGTTAGGCATCAAACACCAGAAGCCTGAACACACTCAATACGTCGTGATCATGCCCGTCATCGTTGCCTGTCTGATGGCCTTTGGCATCGTGCGCTTTGTCGGCCTGGGTACGGATAACAGGTCACTGTATATCTTCGGCGGTGTAACGCTGGTGGCCGGAATGACGCTAAAACAGTTGGGTAGTGTCAGAGGCGCAAGGAAGCGGTTAGGGCAGTAAAAGTTTTGCTCTCAAAATGAGGAAACTGCAAATTGTCCTTTGTAGATTAGAAGTACCACCATTTGCTTAGAAGGGGGTGCTCTATGAGCAACAGCGAGAGTAAACCGTCTGAAGACCGTCCTTGGTTGAAAGGACTCATTTTCCCGATCCTGATTGCGCTGATTGCTGGAGGCACCTCGCCCTGGTGGATTAAGTTATTCCCCGGTGGCAGCAATGCATCAACGAATCCACCCGGCACTGTAACAAATACAGATCGCTCTGTAACCATTGATGGGTCAGGAAACCAAGTGGACAATAGCGATCACTCGATTAATTTGGTTGGCGAAGGCAATCAGGTCAACAATGAAATACCCCGCCGCAAGCGGACGGGGTATCAGAATCAAAAAAGAGCAAGTTGATTATCCCGATGCAATTTGAGGTAATCTTTGCCTTGGGCTTGAACATATTTGGCGATCATTCCTTCATCCCCGTGGCGGCCTACTGTACTCGCAAAATATCCATCACTCCAAAACTCGCCTCCCCAGAGTTTCTGCTTCACTTGAGGGCATCGTTTGAAGACTTCTCGTGCAGTTAAACTTTTCAGCATCGTCACCAGTTTGGTCACACTATAGGTCGGCACGGACTGCACTAGAAAATGGACATGGTCTTTGTCCACTCCAATTTCGACAAACTTCACCTCGTAGCGTTTCTCGATTTCGAGGCAGACTTCTCGCAGAACCGCATCTACTTGCTCATCAAACACAACCCGTCGATACTTTGCTGGAAACACTAAGTGGTATAGCAAAACTGTAACGTTATGACTCTTGTGGATGTACTCACTCATTCTTAGATCTTACGCCGCAGAGCGGCGGGGAATGGACCCAAGAGATTCAAAGCCAATCCTTCACGGTTTTAGTACCTGTCTATAACCCCGAAACTGAGAAGGGGCTGCTGGAAATTGCAGCTCTACTGGCCGAGCAACGAAACGGGGTAATCAAGCCACTTGCGATCGCAAAAGCACAGTCCCGCATGGATTCGCCCCGTATGAACCGCATTTTTCGTCAGCGAGAAACCCTGTTGGCTACTGCAACCGAAATTGGCTCTGCCCTCAATGTTCCCGTTGAACCACTGCTGCGCATTGCGAACAATGTTGCCGATGGTATCAGCCAAGCTGCCAGAGAGCAGAAAGCTAACCTGATTATCATGGGCTGGAGTAAACAAGATGGCATCAAGGCCCGCTTGTTCGGCACACTAATTGATGATGTGCTTTGGTCGGCCCACTGTCCGCTAGCGATTATCCGCCTGCGAATGTCGCCTCGCGAGATGAGCAGTATATTAGTGCCCATTAAACAGTTCACGGCGGCAGAAGCATATAAAGTTCAGCTCGCATTGGCCATAGCCCAACCGAATCACGCTCGGGTAACGCTTCTACACGTCGCGCCCCGTCAGCCATCGAGCAATCGCACAGAATGGCTTAAGCAGCAGATGACGGAGCTGGCCGGGAATAGCATCTCTGCTGTCGAAGTCATCCCTAAAATTCTTCACCAGGTCGATCCGGCTCAAGGAATTTTACAAGAATCTCGCTCTCACGACTTGGTGATTATGCGCACCTATCGCCGCCGGAGCCGCACAGGAGATCTCAACATTAGTAATCTCTCTAACTGGGTTGCTCAGCAGCTTGACTGTTCACTTATTCTGCTCGGTGAACCCCATTCCAACTGGTTTCGAAGTGATCAGTTCCAGGGATAAGCGATACTCACCGCATTAAAAGATGCTGTGGGCACAGTTGACACCATGTTCATTGCCAGAAGTCGTCATCACGAATGCAAGTGTAGAACAGGAGAACAAACTGATGGCAAAAAACCAAAATATCGTCGTGGTTGGGTGTGGCCGTTTAGGCTCATCATTGGCCAGCCACCTGAGTCATGAAGGACATAACGTTGTCATTATCGACGTTCGGGAAGCGGCCTTTAACCAGTTATCAGCCGAATTTAGCGGCTTTCGGATCACGGGGGATGCGACAGAAATGGAGATTCTGGAGCAGGCCAAGATCCAGCGCGCGGACTGTTTATTAGCCGTCACCGATCAAGACAACATCAATCTGATGGTTGCTCAAGTAGCCAATGTCATGTTTGAAGTTCCTGTTGTCATTGCCCGTGTTTATGACCCAACCCGAGAAGCCATTTACAAAGAATTTGGCATTGCGACTATCAGCCCAACTCAGCTCTCTGCAAATGCACTTCTGGAAATCTTGCACCAAAATACGTTGATATCATCATGAGAGTCATTGTCATTGGCCAAGACAAACTAGCCTATTTTCTAGGCAAGCATTTTATTGCGAAACAATATACTCTGACGTTAATTACCCCTAACCGCGATGAAGCATTAGCCCTGTCCCACAAGTTAAAAGCAACCGTCCTTTGTGGTGATGGCAGTGTGCCAGCGGTTTTAGAAGATGCTGGAGCCTATCGAGCTGATGTTCTTTTAGCATTGACCCCCCAAGACGAAGATAATCTGGTGGCTTGCCAGATAGCCCAAAAGCGGTTTGGTATACCTCGCACAATTGCACTGGTCAATGATCCAGCCAACCAAGCCGTCTTTCGGCAACTAGGAGTATCAGTCGCCTTCTCAGCGACCGAAATTTTGGGCCATTTAATTGAGCAGCAGACGGACTACGGCAACATTAAAGCGTTGATGCCTGTGGCGGATGGTGATGTGCATCTCGCCGAAATCACTCTGCAATCCTCTAGCCCCACTGTCGGTAAAAAACTACAAGATTTGGAGCTGGCAGAGGCAATTGTCGCCTGTATTGTGCGTCAGGGCCACGTCATTATCCCGAAAGGCGGCAGCCAACTACAGGTTGGCGATCGGCTAATTGTGATTAGTCAGGCCGGAACCTATGAGGCGGCTTATCAGGTGATTATGGGAGACGTTAGCTAGATGAGTCGCTATCAAACTTTTTTGCGCCAGCGCTATCGAGCGATTTTAGGTTATACGGGCTTAGTCTGCTGGATTGCCGGATTAGGAATTATATCGCCACTGCTGGCTCTGATCTTCTATCCCGAAGAGTGGGTTCTAGCTGGAGGTTTTCTGCTGCCAGGAGGACTCCTTTTTGCTCTGGGTTGGATTGCTTGGCGTTGGTTAACTCCTCGATCTGGCTATAGCCTCACCTTGCAGGAGGGGGCGGTGATTGTCGTACTCGCTTGGTTGCTGGTAATTGGCTTCGGCACAGTACCTTTTTCGTGGATATCAGGACTGACCCTTACCCAAGCCTTCTTTGAATCCACAAGTGGCTGGACGACAACTGGCTTGTCGGTCGTGGATGTAACTCAAGCGCCTCGGCTAATTTTGCTGTTTAGAAGTATCACTGAACTCTACGGTGGAGCTGGGTTAGCGATTATCACTTTAAGTGCGATCGCAGGCCCGTCAGGTTCAGGTTTATCCAGTGCCGAAGGTCGCAGTGAACAGCTTGCGCCTCATGTTCGCCGTTCCGCCAAATTGGTTTTGAGTATTTATCTTGGATATGTAGTACTAGGCATCGTAGGACTGCGAATCGCAGGCATGAATTGGTTTGATGCTGTAAATCATGCCTTTGCCGCCTTATCAACCGGAGGCTTCTCGACCCGAGTAGACTCCATTGGCTATTGGAACAGTCCACCAATCGAAATCGTGACGTGGGTACTGATGCTGTTGGGTAGCCTCAATTTTGTCATTAGCTATTTAATTTTGCGAGGTAAGTGGTCGAGCCTGTGGCGAGATGGGCAGATGCGTATCCAAGCGGTGTTGATCAGCATTAGCGCCTTCATCATCTTGGTCGGAGTCACCGGAACACGCTACGACTCTTTGGGAAAATCAATTCGCGTTGCTCTATTCGAGCCGATCTCGGCCTTAACGACAACTGGATTTTCTACTGTTGGCTATGGTGACTGGAGTGGCTTGGGCTGGTTGATCTTAATCTTGCTGATGCTGATCGGCGGCGGATCGGGTTCCACGGCTGGAGGCATCAAGCAACTGCGCATTTATATTCTCTACCGCAGCTTACTGTGGGAAATTCATCACATGTTGATGCCTGATCGCTTAGTCAGCGAACCCAGAATTTGGCAAACTAATGCCCGTCGGTTTGTTAAAGATGCTCAAGTTCGACAAACCGCTCTATTTGTCTTCTTGTACCTGGTCACCTACAGCTTGATCTGCATCATCATTTCAAGCCACGGCTTTTCTCTGGAAGAAAGTCTATTTGAAACAGCCAGTGCGATGAGTACAGTTGGACTTTCAGTGGGTGTAACGGCACCAGATGCTCCCCCAACCCTGCTATGGACAGAGATTGTAGCTATGTTTTTAGGACGGCTGGAATTCTTGACGGTCTTTGTTGGCCTAATTCGGATTGTGCGTGATCTGCAACCTGCTTTAAAAGGCTAGGCTGCTTCTGAATTGTTGCGACGAACAGCAATTCAATTCTCAGTTATCTTACGGCAACCGAGATCGAGCGGTATACCAAGTTGTTAGAACAGGAGGCAGAGAAGATAGGGGCATTTATTCATGAGCATACCGAGCACCCCAATTTAGATATGGCAATTGCAGATTGCACAGCCGTTCTACTTGAGCTTCAACAACTTTAAGCCCTAAATCAAGCCCTGGGCTTTGAGCTTAGACAAAGCATTCTCGGCTGCCCATTTTTCTGCATCTTTCTTGCCGCATCCTTTTCCTTCTCCATACACCTTGCCATTGACCAAGACCCGCGCTAAATACTCCGGCGCATGATCCGGGCCACCGATGCGCTCTGTGACGTATTTGGGTAGTACCGAGCCAATCTTGTCCTGTACCCACTCCTGAAACCGGTTCTTTGAATCAACGTTAGAGCGATGTTCTTTACCTGTTGGTAATACCGAGTCAAATAAACCTTCGACAATGGGACGCACAGCTTCGATATCATGATCATGGTCAATATAGTAAGCACCAACAACTGCCTCAAAGGTGCTGCTCTGCAAATTTGGGTTATTCAATCCCCCTTCCTGGATTGCTCCTTTCCCCAACCGCATTCTAAAATCTAATCCAGCTTCTCTGGCAAACTTAGCCAGTTGCTTTTCATCAACCAGAGAAGATCGCCGCCGCGTCATTTCATCTTCCCCGATGTCTGGATAGCGACGATACAAGTAGTCTCCGCTAATAAAGTTCAAGATGGCATCCCCCAAGAACTCCAGCCGCTCATTATGCTTCTCACCGGGATTCTCATTGGTATATGAGCGATGTGTTAATGCTTGACGCAAAAGCTTTTCGTTCCGAAAGATCAAGAGTTGATGCATTTCTACCAATTCTCCTTACTTCATCCATGACAGCATTTAGCTATCCCTCCAATGGAGAGATAGCCAAACCTCCAAATTCGTTAACAAAGCTGTTTCAGCAGATGAAATTCATCAGCCAACTCAATGAGCTTGCCACTTGTCTTGTTCGAGCACTCCCCGATCACAATGACTTTCTTCCCTTTAGCTTTGAGGTCACGGACTAGCCCCTTAAAATCACCATCGCCGGAGAGCAGAATCACTGTTGTGATATCAGGATTGTTGAGAATCTGCTGCCTGCAATGGGCAATCAGCTTCTTGTCAACATTGTTCCTCTTTTGCTTTGAGGAAGGCACGTTAAAACAATCAAAATCCAACTCGTCAAATAGCTCTTCCCATTTAGAATTTTCATGCCGCCAGTGTGCATAGACTCTCTTGAAAGCGATTGTGCCAAGTTTGCATGCAAAACTCATCAAACACCGCAGTTGGGCTTGAGTTCCCCTAACGTTTTGCCAATCACACAAAATTGCAACAGACGAAGTGACCAAACACTTTGCTTGGTTAGACATAGAATTGCCTCTTAATAAATTGGAGGCAGCAATACCTATCAAGCTATGACTGATGAACTGAATACCACTGGATTGCCCCAGACGTATTCAGTGTCAGATGATTACCGTCTCAACCCGCAGTATCTTTGCTCCCTGCCATCACACACAGCTACTAACTTGAACCAGCAATACACTCACCCAGATAACCAGACAGTAGATAGGCAGAAAATTCAGCACAAGAAATAGAACCATTACTTATGCTAAAGGCGTTGCATATCTATTGCCGAGATACCTACGCCAGCGGACTGCTAGACCAAGGTAACAGCGGTATGTAATGTCAAGGTTCAGAGATGCTGCTTATGAGACGAGAACCCAGGCTTCTGCCTGCCCTGATCGATAAGCTGCTTTGTATTCAAAATGGCACCACTATCAAACACTTGTCAAGAGGAAATTTTGGATTAAATTCTGTGACGACTGTTGAATACCTCTCCAGCATCCCCATCGGAAAGGCAACCTAAATACTTAGATTTAAGCCTACTAACCATTTATTCTTAACTTGAGACTCAGCACTCTTTCTATAAAGCCAATTATAAGACTCATCCCTCTCACCCTAAACAATCGGCATAACATGTATTATAGGTGTGAAAATTGGGCAACTTTAGAAGAGCAGATGGGAGTGCGATTGCACATTCTAAAATTACCTATAATCACAATTCATATTACAAAATTAAAATGTCTAAAAAAGCTAAAACATTAGCTTAAGCTAAAACATTAGCTTAACCAAAAACAGAGCTATTGAATAACGATGAGAACTAAAAATAACAGCTTAAAAAAAGAGCCAGTTAAAATTTTCTATATTGAAAGTATTGTTATATGCGTAAATCTACTTAATAAATCATGCTTATTCAATAAAGAACCATATTGAATAGGCATAAAAAACAGATAATAAATTTACTATTGACTATCAATTCTTTGCTTGGTTACGGGAAGTTTAGAACTGTATAACGTTTCGAAAAGCGCTTTCGATAGATGTGCTATTTGCGACCTATATCACAAAACGGCATCAAACTGCACATCTATTGATAAAAGCGCTTCTCTCACTCAACACAGTTTCTAAAGGTCAGATTTACATGCTACAACCATCCCTTCAGTCTTTTGACAGTCACAGTCTATCTCGCCAAATTTTGATTATTGACACACATGTCAACGACCACCAATTTCTGATTGCTAACGCGTCTCCTGAATTCGATATTTTCGTTCTTGACCCAGGGCGAGACGGCATTATTCAAATCACTGAAATTTTGCAAAGTCTAAAACTCCAACTCATAAATTGCTTTTCTCTCCATCTCGTCTCTCATGGCTCACCTGGCTGTCTTTACCTTGGTAACAGTCAGCTTAGTCTTGATACCCTAAAAACCTATTCTCAACAACTCAAAACCTGGTGTGTTCCTCAATCTTCACTTTTTCTATATGGCTGTAATGTTGCTGCTGGTGACGCTGGTGAAGAGTTTTTAGGCCAACTGTATTGCATAACTCAGGCAAACATATATGCCTCTTCCCAAGCTGTAGGAAGCTTAAGACATGGCGGAACATGGCAACTTAATTTGCTTCTAGGGCGAACATCTGGCCGCATTTCGGTTTCACCTTGGACCACATCTGTACTCAGCAGTTATCAAGGAATGTTCAACACTCCTCCAGCCGATCAAGGTGCTCCGAATAATCCTACTTTGACCAGCACTTATAATACTTCGGGCGAGTCCCGAGACGTGGTAGTTATCGGCAATTATGCCTATACTGCTGATGGTTCTAGTGGCCTACAGATCATTGATATCAGCAACCCAGAAAATCCTATCCTAATAGGGAACTACAATACTTCAGGCTATGCTAATGGCATCAGTGTTGTCGGTAACTATGCGTACGTTACAGATGCTACGAATGGTCTACAAATTATTGATGTTAGCAACCCTGCTGGTCCTATTTCTATAGGCAGCTATAGTAGCTCACACCATATGTATGACGTAAGTATTGTTGGCAACTATGCCTATGTTGCTGATGGTAATAGCGGTCTACAAATTATTGATATTAGCGACCCTAATAGTCCTACTCTTGTTGGCAACTGCGATATATCGAGTCGAGTTGAAGGTGTGAGTATTGTTGGTAACTATGCTTATATTGTGAGCGGCTACAACGGTCTACAAATTATTGACGTTAGTGACCCTAATAGTCCTGTTTTGCTCAGTGCACAAGATACACCTGGTTACGCGTCTAGTGTCACTATATTCGACAACTATGCCTATGTTGCAGATGGTGCTGACGGTCTGCAGATTATCGACATCAGCAACCCAAACAGCCTTGCTCTAATTGGAACTTACAACACTCTGGGGTTTGCTCTTGATGTCAAAATCATTGGCAACTATGCTTATGTTGCAGATGGCTTCAGAAGCTTACAAATTATTGATATCAGCGATCCAAGTAATCCTGTTTCTACGGGTACTATTAACTCAGGTTCATCAGGTGCATATGGGGTGAGCGTGGTCGGCAACTATGCCTACATTGCAAAGGGTTTTGACGGTCTTCAGATCATAGAACTAGGTAGCAACCCAATTGCCATTAGCGGGACTCCTCAAGAAGATAATTTACTTACTGCAGACACTTCTAATCTGGCAGATGCAGATGGACTACCCGATAGCAGCACTTACACCTATAAATGGCAGCAGTTCGATGGCTTTACTTGGAACGATATTACGGGAGCAACTGACAACACATTTACTCCTGGTGATGACCAAGTTGGGCAAGAAATACGAGTCCAGATGAGCTACACCGATCAGGGTGGTACGACTGAAACAGTTACTAGTGCGGGAGTAATAATCACCAATATCAATGATGCCCCATTCGGGACAGCTACAGGAACAGTACCGGATACTGTAGAAGATACGGATCTGATCATCGATTATCAAGATCTCATCGAAGGCTTCAGCGATGCGGATGGAGATAATCTTTTTATCAGTGGTCTTACTGCCGATGCAGGAACAATTATTGATAACAGAGACGGTACCTATACTTTCTCGCCTAATGCAGACCACAACGGCAGCGCCACCTTAACATACACTGTGACCGATGGTAATGGCGGTGAGATTAGAGGTGTAACCCGCAGTTTCTTTGTCACTCCAGCCAATGATACACCGGTAGGTAAAAAAGCTCCTAGTAGCCCGACTCTCGTTATCACCTACGATACGCTAGTTCATGCGGAGGACTTGAGGGTATTAGGGAACTATGCCTATGTAATATTTAGTGATGCTCAAGGTTTGCAGGTCATCGATATTAGCGATCCGAATAGTCCTATCCTGGTTAGTGACAATTACATAGGAAACTATGCCGAAGACATCAGCATAGTTGGTGATTATGTCTATATCGCTACTCGCTATGACGGTCTACAAATTATTGATATCAGCAACCCTGGCGACCCTATTTTCGTTAGTAGCTATGATGATTACGGCAATATAAGCAGTGTCTCAGCAGTTGAAGTTGTAGGAGACTATGCTTATATCGGTGGTGGGTTTAATGATGGGCTGCAAATTGTAGAAATCAACTACGAATACCCTCTTAGCACTTATAGCATTTCTGGCTGGATTCGCGATATTAATGTCATAGGCAAATATGTTTATGTTGCTGTTGAAGATGACTTTAATAGTAGTCTGCAAATCATTGATATTAGTGATCCCTATAATCCTTTTCTTGTCAGCACATACGATATTTCTGGCAGACCGGAAGATTTAAAAATTGCCGGAGATTATGCTTATGTCGCTGCTTCTTACGGTGGTCTGCAAGTTATTAATATTAGCGACCCATACAATCCGATATTTGCAAGTGAATACAATACATCTGGTTTTGCACGGGACATAAACATAGTTGGCAACTATGCCTATATTGCAGTCAATGACACTGATAGCGGTCTGCAAATTTTAGACATCAGCGATCCAAATAATCTCGTCTTGATTGGTAGTTTCAATGCCTCTGGAAATGTAACAGGTATCAGTGTAGTAGGTAACTACGCTTATCTTACAGACGAGACTGAAGGTCTTCAGATTATAGATTTGGGCATCAGCATTGATCCTATCTCGATTAGTGGCGTTCCTAAAACAGACAATCTGCTCACTGCGGATAGTTTCAATCTAGTAGACGCGGATGGCTTGCCTGATAGCGGTACCTATACCTACCAATGGCAGCAGTTTGATGGTTTCACATGGAACGACATTGTAGGAGCAACTGACAGCACGTTTACTCCTGGTGATGATCAGATCAACAAAGATATCCGAGTCCAAATGAGCTACACCGATCAGGGTGACACAACTGAAACGGTTGCTAGTGATCAGGTCAGGATTACCGATGTAAACAATACACCGCCTTCAGGTTCTGCAACGGGGACAATACCCGATGCGGCGGAAGACACTGACCTCATCATTCAGCTCAGCACTCTAACGGAAGGTTTTAGTGATGCTGAGGGAGATAGTTTGTATGTGGTTGATCTTATTACGGATACAGGCTCAATTGTTGACAACGGTGATGGGACTTATATCTTTTCACCTAATGCTAATTACAACGGCAGTGCCACTCTGACCTATACCGTCACTGACAATAATGGTGGTGACATTACAGGAGTGATCCGTGAATTTGCCGTTACCCCAGTTAATGATGCACCAGTGGGTGAAGCGCTTCCTGAAAATCCGACTCTTGCTAGCACCTACGATGCGCTGTTATCTGCATGGGACATAAGCGTATCAGGGAACTATGCCTATGTCATATCCAACGATTATCAAGGTTTACAGGCCATTTATATTAGCGATCCCAATACTCCTATTTTGGTCAGTGACAACTCCATAGGGAACTATGCGGAAGATATAACCATTGTTGGGGACTATGCCTATATTGCTACTCGCTATGATGGCCTGCAAGTCGTTGATATCAGTAACCCCAATAACCCTACTCTTATCGGTAGTTATGATAACTACGGCAATACAAGCGATGTTTCAGCAGTAGAAGTCATAGGCAACTATGCTTATATCGGTGATAATGGATTTAATGGCGGTCTGCAAATTGTAGACATTAGTGACCAAGATTCCTATCCATATAAGCCGTCTCGTCTTAGTACTTATGATGTTTCAGGCGGAATTCGCGATATCAATGTCATAGGCAACTATGCTTATGTTGCTGTTGAAGATGACTTTAATAGTAGTCTGCAAATCATTGATATTAGTGACCCCTATAACCCTTTTCTCGTCAGCACATACGATATTTCTGCTAGCAGGCTAGAAGAACTAGAAATTGTTGGGGGTTATGCTTATATCGCTTCTGCTGATAGCGGTCTGCAAGTCATTGATATTAGCGACCCTTATAATCTCACCACTGTGAGCGAGTACTATACTACGTTCTATGCGCACGATATAAATATCGTTGGTAACTACGCCTATGTCGCTGCTGCTGACAGTGGTCTACAAGTTGTAGATATCAGCGATCCAAGCAATCCCGTCTTGGTTAGCAGTTACAATACCTCTGGAGATGCGACGGGTATAAGTGTAATTGGTAACTACGCTTATGTTGTGGATTACAACACTGGGCTTCATGTAATCAATCTAGGGATCGATATACCTATCGCAATTAATGGTATTCCTGAAGAAGACAGCTTACTCACAGCAGACATATCTAACCTAGTAGATGCTGACGGCTTACCTGATAGCAGCACCTATACTTATCAGTGGCAGCAGTTTGATGGCTTCACTTGGAATGATATTGGGGGAGCAACCGACAATACTTTTACTCCTGGTAACGATCAGGTTGATCAACTTATTCGGGTACAGATGAGCTATGTTGACCAGGGTGGTACGACTGAAACAGTTACTAGCGACAGTATTGAGATCGCAAGCAATAACAGTGCTCCAACAGGAACAGCAACAGGTATTGTATCCAACACGGCAGAAGATACTGACCTTATCATCCAACTCAGCACCCTACTTGAAGGCTTTAGCGATCCAGACAGCGATGCTCTATCCGTCACTGGACTAACCTCCAACGAGGGTACTCTGATCGACAATGGTGATGGCACCTATACCCTCTCACCAGATGAAAACTTCAATGGCAACGTTACTCTGACTTATACCGTCACCGATAACAATGGTGGCGACATCACAGGCGTGACCCGCAGTTTCTTGGTTACTCCTGCCAACGATGCACCAGATGTTGCGAATGAGCTAAGTGATCAAACCGCAACCGAAGATGGAGCATTCAGTTACACCATTCCAGACGATGCATTCAGCGATGTTGATGCAGGAGACTTAATAACCTACAGCGCTACTTTAGCTGATGGCTCAGCCCTCCCAAGTTGGCTGAATTTCAATGGCAATAGCTTCAGCGGTACGCCTCTCAATGAGGATGTGGGAACTCTGTTAATCACTGTCACTGCAACTGACCAATCGGGTGCCGCAACCTCTAACACTTTCAGTTTAGTGGTCAAGAACACTAACGATGCACCGACTGTCGCGCATGGGCTAAGTAATCAAACGGCAATCGAAGATGAAGCATTTAGCTACACCATTCCAGCTAATGCATTCAGTGATACTGATGTGGGTGACTCGCTCACGTTCACAGCCACTTTGGCTGATGGCTCAGCCCTCCCAACTTGGCTAAGCTTTGGCGGCAGCCGCTTCACGGGTACTCCTCTCAACGAGGATGTGGGGGTCCTATCAATCACGGTTATCGCCACTGATCAATTAGGGGCAATCACTTCTAATACCTTTGATTTGGTTATTGAGAACATCAATGATGCCCCAACTGGTACAGCAACAGGTATCGTGCCTGATACCGCAGAAGACACTGACCTCATCATTCAGCTCAGCACCCTGCTTGAAGGTTTCAGTGATCCCGAAAGTGATGCGCTGTCAGTTAGTGGATTGACATCTGATGCAGGTACGATTGTCGATAACAATGATGGCACCTTTACCTTCTCACCAGATGCTAACTTCAACGGCAGTGTCACGCTGACTTATACCGTAACTGACAGTAATGGTGGCGACATCACAGGTGTTTCTCGTAGTTTCTCGGTAACCTCTGTCAATGATGCACCGACTGTTGCGAATGAGCTAAGTGATCAAACCGCAACCGAAGATGAAGTTTTCAGTTACACAATTCCGTCAGATACCTTTAGCGATATTGACTCAAACGATTCTTTAACTTTGGATGCAGCTCTCGCTGACGGCGCACCACTACCGACTTGGCTGAGTTTTGACGGTAACAGCTTCACTGGTATACCTCTTAACGCGGATGTTGGTGTCCTCTCAATTACGATTACAGCTATTGATCAATCAGGTGACACGATTTCAAATACTTTTGATTTAGTTGTAGAAAACGTCAATGACGCACCAACTGGTGTAGCGATTAGTATAGTCCCCGATACCGCAGAAGATAACGATCTCATCATTCAACTTAGCACTCTACTTGAGGGCTTTACTGATGCAGATGGCGACACTTTATCCGTGAGTGGATTGACCGCTGATGTCGGCACCCTGATGGACAACAATGACGGCACCTATACGTTCTCCCCTGATGCTGACTATAACGGCAGCGTGACTCTAACCTATACCGTCACTGACAACAATGGTGGTGACATCACAGGAGTTACTCATACTTTCTCGGTTACGTCTGTCAATGATGCGCCCACTGTTGCGAATGAATTTAGTCATCAAACAGCGATAGAGGATGAAGTATTTAGCTACACCATTCCAGTTAATGCATTCAGCGATGTTGATGTGGGTGACTCGCTAACGTTCAGCGCTACTCTAGCCGACGGTACACCGCTACCCTCCTGGCTGAGCTTTGACGGTAACAGCTTCACAGGTACTCCTCTTAATGAGGATGTTGGTGTCTTATCAATCACGGTTATCGCGATGGATCAGTCAGGAGCAACCACTTCTGATACCTTTAACTTGACTATTGCAAACACTAACGATTCTCCAACAGGCACGGCATCAGGTACAGTGTCTAACACATTAGAGGATAACGATCTCATCATTCAGCTCAGCACCCTGCTTGAAGGTTTCAGCGATCCAGATGGTGATGTCCTATTGGTCATTGGGCTAACCTCTGATGAGGGTAGCGTTATTGATAACGGTGATGGCACCTATACCTTTTCACCAAATGCAAACTTCAACGGGACTGTTACTCTGACTTACACCGTAACTGACAGTAATGGTGGCGACATCACAGGTGTTTCTCGCAGTTTCTCAGTTACTCCTGTCAATGATGCACCGACTGTTGCGAATGAGCTAAGTAATCAAACGGCAATCGAAGATGAGATGTTCAGTTATACGATTCCGTCAGATACCTTTAGCGATATTGACGTAAACGACTCTTTAACTTTGGGTGCAACTCTCGCTGACGGCATACCGTTGCCATCTTGGCTAAGCTTTGATGGCAACAACTTCAGTGGTACTCCTCTCAATGAGAATGTTGGTGTCCTATCAATCACCGTTACAGCCATAGATCAGGCCGGTTCAACGTCTTTTGATACCTTTGAATTAACAATCGAGAATGTTAATGATCCGGCTGTCATTACAGGTGACGCAGCAGGGACTGTGACTGAAGATGCATCAACTAGTAGTGTTGCAGGTAGCCTCAGTGCGAGCGATATAGATTCCACAGTTGGTTTTACAGCTCAAACTCATACTGTTGGTATGTATGGCAGCTTCAGCATCGACGCTCAAGGTAATTGGCTTTATACGCTAAATAATGCTGATGAGGATACTAATGTTTTGGTTGACGGTAATGCTGTCACGGAGACGTTTACTGTGACAACAGATGACGGAACTGCCCAGGATATCGTTATTACAGTCAACGGAACTGATGATAGCAAAACAGATTTTAATGGGGATGACCTGCCCGACTTAGTCTGGCGCAATGCCAGTCGTGGATTAACCAGCATTTGGTTCACAGATGGACAGAATAGACTGAGTAGTGGTTCTACGAGCGACACTGTTTCAAGTTCCAGTTGGATTACTGCAGGTGTTGGTGACTACGACAAAGATGGTAATCGAGACGATATCCTCTGGCGTAATACTGTTAATGGCCAAAATGTTATCTGGTTCATGGATGGTCTCAATAAGGTTGGTAACGCCACGCTTGATACCGTTACAAATACCGATTGGACAATTCAGGGTGTTGGCGATTTTGACCATTCTGGCTATGTGGATGACATCCTTTGGCAACATCAGGGTAACGGTAGCACGATTGTCTGGACAATGGATGGTGCGGCTAAAACTGGAAGTCTTGATTTTGGGACAATTGACACTGACTGGCAAGCCCAAGGTGTTGGAGACTTTGAAGCGAATGGCAACATTGATGATATTGTTTGGCGCAACCGCCAAACAGGTCAAAACACGATTTGGGAGACAGATGGTTTGCTCGTCGAAAATACGGTGACTACACTACCAACAATGGGAGGGAACTGGCGAATTGAAGGTGTCAGCGATTTTGATGGCGATGGCTACACGGATGATTTGCTGTGGCGTAACCACAGCATACTGTTTGGTGGACAGATTACAACTTGGTCTATTGATAATGGCAGTGTCACCAATACAGGGTCTATTTCACCAACTGTATTTGATTTAGCTTGGGATGTAGTTGTTTGAGGCTAACAGCTATCCTGCCGACAAGCTTGAGTCAATTGACTACTTAAACCATGAGATCCAATAAGGTGAGAGCATTACTGTACTCTCACCTTATTGAACCAGAGAAATGACAGCAGTAAGACTTTCCTCCTTACTTGCTGAAAGTCCACTTCTGCTTGAAACTGTTCAAATAGCGTTCTATCGTCACATGCAGTCGGCCCACTTGAGTCAACGACGCGTCTGGAGACGGATCTTATTCATTGCAACAGAGCCTAAAGCTGCTGATCAGCTGGGCTAAGCAGGCAACTATGTAGATAAATGCAGTATGCATCAACTAAAATAGTGGAGCTCTAGCACAACAAAATGCTAGGGCTCTCCACACTGTTTTGAGATCGGGCAATGGAACCGATTCGCAAAATCATTCATGTCGATATGGACGCGTTCTACACCTCCATTGAGCAGCGCGACCATCCGGCCTATCGAGATCGCCCGATTGTGGTGGGTGGACGACCCGAGCAACGGGGAGCCGTAGCCGCCGCCAGCTATGAAGCACGTCGCTACGGCATTCATTCCGCTTTGCCGTCTCGAATTGCCGTGCAGCGCTGTCCCCATCTCATCTTTGTCAAACCTCGCTTTGAGGTGTATCGCCAAGTCTCTCAGCAAATCCGGGCCGTCTTTCATCGCTATACCGATCTGATTGAGCCGTTATCTCTAGACGAAGCCTACTTGGATGTGACGCAGAATAAAATTGACTGCGCGTCGGCAATGGCGATCGCACGTCAGATTAAGCGGGATATTCTGCGCGAAACTCGACTCACGGCATCAGCAGGAGTATCGATTAACAAGTTCTTGGCCAAGATTGCTTCAGATTTAGATAAACCGGATGGGCTATCCCTCATTCCACCTGAACAATCGGCATCCTTTGTGGAAGCACTTCCCATCCGCCAGTTCTATGGCATTGGTCAGGTGACGGCGCAAAAGATGCAGGCGTTGGGTATTCACACGGGAGCCGATCTAAAGCAGTGGCCGGAAGAGTCTCTGGTGCGTCACTTTGGCAAAGTGGGTCGATTCTATTATCAGGTGGCACGCGGGCAAGATCATCGACCCGTCAATCCCAATCGCATCCGTAAGTCGGTGGGAGCCGAGCAGTCGTTCTATGAAGACTTGAGTGAGATAGAGCAGATGTGCCAGGAACTGGATGAGATTGCGCATCAGGTTGAGCAGCGGTTAATGAGGCATCAGCGCTATGGCTATACGCTAACGCTGAAGGTGAAGTCTGCCAATTATCAGCAGATGACACGCAGCTGTACCCAACCGACTCCATTTCGGGACGCAACCCGGATCTATCAAACGGCGAAAGCGTTGCTGCAAGAGAATGTGCAGCCCGGAGCTAAGGTGCGGCTATTAGGGATTACCATTTCTAATCTGACCAGTACTCAGCCGATTGAATATCAGCAGCTCAGTCTTCCATTTGTAGAGCCAGTCGTAGTAGCAGGAGAATCGATTTAATGTTTGAGCCGACCGAGTTATCGAATAGATCTGCGATCGCACCTCAAATACCCCATCTTCTTCATCTCTCCCTAGCGGATGCAGATGCGATCGCAGTTGATGCGTCTGTCGTTTAGCTCAAGCCGCTCGCAGAACTCGGCAAACTATCTGATAAGAAGCTACCGAAGCAGCCGATACCGATATTTAAGATGGAGCGAGGTGGAGCAATGAATCGAGATGCGGATGAAACTCTTCTATGAAACCTATGAGCGTTCTGAAAAACTCGCACCACTCGTGCGAGAAATTGGTTGAAGCCATAACCTGGTCATTATCGAGAAGTGTAAGGATGATCTGGAGCGAGAGTTCTACATCCGCATGACTCGCAAATATGGATGGACAAAGAGCGTTTTGATTCATCAGATCGAGAACCAGTCCTATGAAAAGACGCTATTGAACCAGACTAACTTTGCCGAGACGCTGCCAGAGTCACTGCGAAATCAAGCTAACCTAGCGGTTCGGGATGAATATGTCTTTGATTTTCTAGAGCTAGGCGATCGGCACAGCGCACGGGAACTTGAACAAGCGCTGCTAGGTAAAGCTGAACAGTAAACTAGACAGGCGCAATCTTTCGACCGAAACTCATATCGACTTATGTTTCAACGCTGGTATCACTATAAATGGCTGATTCTCTCTAGCCTAGCTGTCGTTGGAATGGGGCTAGCGTTGATCATTTTTGCTGTCATTAACAGTTACAATGCAGATGTTGCGGATAACCGGCCAGTTAGTCCATCAATCTCTACAGATACAGCTCAGAACACAGCATCTCCATCATCTCAAGCACCAACTGCTGTAGATGAAGAGACAAATACCGAACCACTTTACACAGTGTCAAAAATTTATGATGGCGACACGATCGACGCTTTTCGCGATGGCGAGACGATTACCGTGAGGTTAGCCTGTATCGATTCGCCAGAGTCAGCTCAGGCACCACATGGTGCAGATGCCACTGAGCGACTATCCAGTTTGATATCGGGACAAATACAGCTCAACGTCGTGGATCAGGATGCGTATGGGCGCACAGTCGCTGAGGTATATACGGCAGAAGGCAATTTTATCAATCTGCAAATGCTGGAGTCAGGCGATGCCGTGGTCTACACCCAATATCTAAGTAACTGTGGCAACAATGCAGATGAGTTACTGGCGGCAGAAGAACGAGCCCGATCAACTGGCAAGGGAGTCTGGGGTGACTTAGCATTCATTAAGCCCTGGGACTATCGCCAAGGAAAACGCCCAGTAACCGCTTCGTCCACTCCAGCCGTTTCACCTTCTGCCCCTTCAGCGACTGAACCATCACCGACCGCTGCGGCAGACTTGCCTGCCTGCATCAACAGTGACTGCGACTGTGGCGATTTTTCCAGTTGGAGACAGGCTCAAGATGTACTGGAGTCCTCTCCTGGTGATCCACATCGACTCGATGGAGATGATGATAGAGTTGCTTGTGAAAGCTTGAGATAGCAGGAGTTGAAGATGAGATCGCACTGCTCTAATGCACCTAGCAAATCAGTTTATTCGTGTTACTCCTGTAAAATGTGGCAGAAACAACACGAATAGACATCTGGTCAGGATTTGGGGGGGCCATCAACACTAATGTTATAAGCCATTGCCAATCAGAATGAACGGTGCCCAGTAGTAGGGATGGCTCAGGTTGGTGCTGACAGATGATGGCTGATTTGGCTCAATTCCAATTCCGCAATACCTCTTGGAAAACTGAGATCGCAGTTTTCTACCCCGTAACATTCGCCTGCGATTAACGCCATCTGTGCTTGTTGTAAAGCTGCTGCGGTACTGTGACCATCTTGCAATGAGGCATACAGCGTATTCATCAGCACTTGCGTTCCCCCATCGCTCACTTGCCACAGCGATGAGATCGCAGCTTCCACGCCAATCCGCTGCATCTGGTAGCCAAAGCCGAGGATCTCTTCCCCGTTGCCCAGTTCTTCACTCACAGCCGTTTCACAGGCACTCAGGACAACCAGGTCAGTCTGCGGCAGCGACCATTCACCGATGTCACGCAGCGTGACCCGTTCGCCATTGCCAAAATCGAGATCAGCACGGTGCGATTGCAACTAAATTCGTGATAGCTCCAAAACACTCTCAGCGTAACGGATGAAGTAGTTGCTGCCTATCCTTCCGGCCAAGGAAACAGCACCCGAATTTTGGCGACTTGTCACAACCGATGAGGCTATCTCGTCTTATGGGTGAATGTTTTACTGTCTTTAAGATTCAATAGATGAAAATTTTTGTTGCAGGAGCGACAGGGGCGATCGGTTGTCCGCTGATGACCCAGTTGCTGGCTCAAGGACATGAGGTCGTCGCGGTAACTCGCTCCCCAGAACGGGCCAGACCGTTAGCTGAACAGGGAGGTGAATCAGATCAACTTTTTTACAAAAAGCTGATTCAAGACAAATTCTCATCTACCTAGAGAATTGGGTTGAAAATTTTCGTTCCCTTGTCGATCCCCCCCTTTTTCAAACGACTACTCCATGAATATGTCCTATGGTTGGCAGGAGGATGTTGAGGATTTACCTGCCGATTGGCCACAGAAGCCAACATATGGATGATGTAGAGAGAAATCAATCGTGTTTAACCTACTGCAAATTACGACGACATTGCTGGTTGAGCTCGCTGGCTCTAGCCCACGCGCTGGAATTACCCGGAAAAATGAGGCTCAATCAGGAAACCTACTATGCTACCCAAACTATCTACTATCCCGGCTTTACGATGGGGGCATCAGCGAGCCAGTCAGCATTATCTTGACGGCAACCCTGCTATGGCTAACGCCAGCCGGTAGCGCCGAGTTTTGGCTGACGCTCCTGGCGCTGATCGGACTCATCGGTATGCAGGCGGTGTACTGGCTAATCACCCATCCGGTGAATCAGTTTTGGGTCGAAGGGGAAAGCCTCGATCGCTTTAGCTCTGGTTTTTTCACCTTTGGCACCCGCTCTTCCAGCGAAACGGACACCCCCGTTTGGACGGAGTTGCGCGATCGCTGGGAATATTCCCACGTCGCCAGAGCCGTCTTCGGGCTTTTGAGCCTGGTTGCGCTACTCATCACCCTAGCTTGAGGGAAACAATCACTATAAGAAAAATGACCGGCTTCGCTTTGATGGGCATTGGTCTGCTTCACTCCCTGCTAGCGCTCCTGATGCCGGGATTTTTCGGTTTCAGCAACATCTGGCAGGACATTGCTGCTGCCGGAGTCGTTGATGCTGCAAGCCCAGACTCCTTAAGCATCTGGGGCTACTACTGGTTGTTGACACCAGGTTTTTTGCTCATCCTTTTCGGCCTGCTGTGCTACTGGATCGAACATCAATTAGCCCTACCCCTACCATCGTTTGTGGGTTGGGGACTGCTGGCAATTGCCATTTTCGGCATTGTCCTGGATATCGATACAGGCTTCTGGCTGGTGCTGATGACTGCTGTTCATGCGATCGCGGCTTCACGACAGGCTCAACAGACCATTTGAATGACAGGATGAATACCCATTGCTAGTTACTCAACACCATCCGTGAAGACGAACAAAAGACTGGCCTGCTGCACTCCTTCAACTGTAACGTCCAAAGGGCAAGACTTTCAAACGACATAACATACCGTTATTTAAGCGTGAGGGTTCACTGAATGACCGATCTGATTCTCACCACGTTCGATTGGGTTCCCGAAGCTCCGCGAGGCTATGTGCGCGACTTACGCGTGCGTTGGGCACTGGAAGAGGCTGGGTTACCCTATCGCGTCAATAGTGTGCCATTTCGAGATCGCGGCAGCGATCATTTCTCGCACCAACCCTTCGGGCAGGTGCCGTGGTTAACCGATGGAGACCTCTCTATTTTCGAGAGTGGTGCCATCCTGCTTCATCTGGGCGAACTGAGCAGCAAGCTGATGCCTACTGAGCCGCACGATCGCAATGATGTCAAGCAGTGGCTATTCGCAGCTCTTGCTTCAGTCGAAGCCGCCAGTCAGCCCTGGTCATTCTTCCAGTTCTCAGGTGACACCGACGAAACTCCCATGCGGCAGTTTTTTGAGAGCTTCCTTGAGGCTCGGCTCCAGCACATGGAAAACGTCTTGGCCGGACGCGAATGGTTGGTCGAAACCTTCTCGATTGCCGATATTCTCATGGCGGATGTGCTGCGCCTGGTTGATCGATTCGACGGGTTGACGGTATATCCTGCTTGCCATGACTATGTTGCGCGCGCCACGGCACGCCCCTCATTTATGAAGGCACACGCAGACCAGATGGCGCATTTTGCTGCGGCAGACTGAGCAATACTCAACCCTGCAATGGCAGCGAGGAGCCATCCAACAATCTCGTTGCACACCGACCGTATCAAGTTGGGTGGTGGAGGTTGCAACTGGTGCAATGGATCACTGAGCAGGTGGCATCATAAACAACGATTGGGTAAAGAGCCTTTTGAGGAGGTGCAGGTCATGAAAACTCAGTACTTTACAGCGACCAGTCTGGATGGATTTATTGCAACCGAAGATGACTCACTAGACTGGCTATTTCCACTTGGCGATCTCAATCACTCTAGCTATCCAGAATTCATTGCGAATGTCGGTGCGTTGGCAATGGGGTCTACTACTTATGAGTGGATGCTCCGCAACGCAGAACAGGTCGTTGCCGAGGTCGGCTCACCGTGGCCCTACACCCAGCCAGCTTGGATATTTTCCAGTCGCACACTGCCGCTCATCGAAGGTGCAAACCTACATTTTGTCAAAGGTGATGTGCGCGATATTCATGCTGAAATGCAAATTGCCGCAGGAGAGAAGAATATCTGGATTGTCGGGGGAGGAGATCTCGCAGGTCAGTTCTACGATGTTGGTCTTTTAGACGAACTCATCATCCAAATTGGGTCGGTTACGCTTGGCAAAGGTAAGCCGCTATTTCCTCGTCGGGTGCTGAGTCCAAATCTGTGTTTAATGTCTGTCCAGCAGCTTGGCAACGGCATGGTCGAATTGCGCTATGAGGTGCGTAAATGAGTTCTTATGTACTTAGTCTTCAAGATATTGATCAAACAAAGCTCACCGTTGTCGGGGGCAAAGGCGCGAACCTGGGGGAACAACGCATGGAGCCGTGACCGCCCGTGAATATGGCTTACCAGCCGTAGTCGGAGTCAATCATGCGACCAAACGGATCAAAGATGGGCAACAAATTCGCGTGCATGGAACAGAAGGGTATGTAGAAGTCCTAGCCAGTTCGTAAATCTCGCATAAACGCTTCTAATGCCGCTGCTCCTTGTTCAACGTACAATTTCACAGCTTGGGTACCGATAATCGCGATATCGACTTGTCCTTTTAGTTGAGAAATGGCTGCTTGAGATTGAATGCCAAATCCAACCCCGATCGGCAGTTGAACCGATGCCCGAACCGATTCAACATAGCGGTCAAATTGGGTTGAAAATTGTGTTTCATGTCCTGTCACACCGTTGCGAGCGGTACAGTAAATCATTCCACTTGTGCTTCTAGCAATCTGCTGTAACCGCTCAGAAGAGTTATTCGGTGTGCATAAAAAAATCGTGGCAATGCCTTGATGGTTACAGGCTGCAACATAGGTCTTAGCTTCTTCCGGTGGTAGATCAGGAATGATCACTCCAGTAATACCAGAATTGGCAGCGGTTTGGACAAACTGTTCGACACCATAATAATAGACAACATTGTAGTAAGTCATGATAATAAACTGTGTTTGCCGATACTGCTGGGTGATCTCAGCCGCAAAGCAAAGGCAATCTTTGATCGTTGTTCCGGCTTGGATAGCGGATTGATTGGCGTTCAGCAATAGAGCGCCATCTGCGATCGCTTCTGAAAAAGGAAACTGAAGTTCAATTAATTCAACTCCTGCTTTCACCATGGCGTCGATCGCACAGTAATTATCTTGAAATGATGGATAGCCCAGTACTGTATGAGACATCAGTAAAATGTCTTTCTGCTGGCGCTGTTCAACAATGAACTGCTCTAATTGAGTCGATGTAGATAATGTTTTTATCAACTTCTTTAATACCTTATTTTTACTATTAGAATGAGGATACTTGATTGCTTAAAAATGATTTCCACTCAGTATCACCAAAAGCATTGGCGATTGTGAAAATATCTTTATCACCACGTCCGGATTGATTAATCACAATGCAGTCATTGGACGTGTAGTGGGGTGCATCTTTGAAGGCTTGAACAAACGCATGAGCCGATTCCAGAGCAGGAATTAATCCTTCTTGACTCATGCACAACTGACACGCTTCAAGCACTTCTGCATCGGTTGCGGCCTTAACGTTAATGCGATCCGTTTGAGTCAAGTGAGCCAGAAGAGGTGAAACACCAATGTAGTCAAGCCCTGCTGCGACAGAATGGGTATCCTGCATTTGTCCATCCTGGTTTTGCAGAAAATAGGTTTTGTACCCCTGAGCAATTCCAACAGATGCATCAGATGCTGCTAAGCGCGAGGCATGATGCGGTGTATGGATGCCCAATCCCCCTGCTTCTACGCCCACTAACTGCACCCCTGCATCATCCAGAAATCCACTAAAAATCCCGATCGCATTGGAGCCTCCTCCGACACAGGCATAAACGGCTGTCGGTAAGGTTTCAGCCTGTTGCAGAATTTGCGATCGCGCTTCCAGTCCAATCACCGATTGAAACCAAGCGACCATTTCTGGAAACGGATGCGGCCCACAGGCGGTTCCGATGACGTAGTGCGTGGTGTCCATGTGAGTAGACCAATCCCGCAACGCTTCATTCATCGCATCTTTGAGCGTTTGAGTTCCAGATGAAACAGGGACGACCTCTGCCCCCAACTTTCGCATCCAGAACACATTCGGATATTGCCGGTCAACATCGATCGCCCCCATGTAAATGGTGCAGCGGAGTCCGAACTTGGCGGCAAGCGTGGCCGTTGCGACGCCATGTTGACCCGCGCCTGTTTCTGCGATCACTCGCGTCTTGCCCATCCGTTTAGCCAGCAGCATTTGCCCCAGCCCGTTATTCAATTTGTGTGAACCGGTATGGTTTAAGTCTTCTCGCTTGATGAAAATTTTGGCACCCCCTAGGTAACGCGTTAAACCTTCGGCATAGGTGAGGGATGTCGGACGACCAGAATAGTTAGATAACAAGGCGACAAACTCATTCCAAAACGCCTGATCCTGTCTGGCAGCTTGATAGGCAGCGGTGACTGCCTCCAATGTTTCATGCAAAATCTCAGGCGTAAAGCGTCCGCCAAACTCGCCGTAATATCCTTTCTGGCTTAGTAATTGGGGGGTGGAGATCGCCCCTACCGATGATGAGATAACCATAATGCTGTGCTGCTTCAATCGGGTAAACAGTCCTACTGAAACGATAAGAGCAGGGTTTTGATATGTCCAATATTGGTTAGATCGGCCCACTATACTTTTGAGATATAGTCTTGAAATCAGCGATGAGCTTCAACAATGGAACTACGGCACCTGCGATACTTCGTCACGGTTGCAGAAGAGTTAAATTTCAGTCGAGCGGCTGAGCGGTTACACATGGCTCAGCCACCTCTGAGCCAGCAAATTCGGGCGCTGGAAACTGAACTGGGCGTGCAGTTGCTTGAACGGGATAAGCGTCCCCTTCAGTTGACCCATGCAGGACAAGCCTTCTTAAAGCAGGCGCAGTTGGTTTTGGCTCAAGTTGAACAGGCAACTCTGATGGCTCAACAAGCCAATCGAGGAGAAGTCGGACACTTAGCGATTGGGTTTAATAGCACCGTAACTCAAAGTGTTCTGCCAACTATCCTGAACGCCTTTCAAACTCGATTTCCCCAGGTTCAGTTGAGCTTATGCGAACTGGATTCTCAAACGCAAATTCAACGGCTGAGCGATCGCACGATTGATTGTAGTTTCCTCAATGCCCCAATCCCCAGCAATGGCGATTTGAGTTTTTTCTCTGTCCTCAAAGAACCACTAATTGTTGCCATCCATCAAGAGCATCCACTCCGATCTCACCCCAAAATTCCCCTCAAGGTGCTCAGCCAAGAACCATTTATTCTACCCCCGTCTCACCTAGGACAAGGGTTTTATCATCAAGTCCTGAACCTTTGCCAGGACAATGGGTTTATCCCAACAGTCGTGCAACAAGCCCGGTGGCTCCAAACCGCATTAGGTCTAGTTGCTGGAAAAATCGGGGTTGCACTCGTGCCCGCCTCAATGCAGAATCTACAGCGGACTGGGGTAGTCTACAAGGATATACAACCGACGTTTGAGATTGAGACTTTGGCTGTATGGCGCTCTCAAAATCCATCGCCTGTGCTGCGCGAGTTTATTCAGACAATCCACCATTATGTGGAAGATAGCATCACTGGAAGAAGTGGTTAGGAACCGAGGTCGGTGATGGCAGCGGACAAACTTCCATCGCTCGAATTAAGCCGTGTTCAATGATGAAACGGTGACCAACGTGTTCATCGGCAAGTACAGCTCCGGCTAGATCACGCACAACCTGATGAACCTCGACCAAGATCTTCCTATTCCCACTCTAGGTGAAAGATAATTGGCTTGACGTAATGCGATCGCACCTTCTCTAAAAATACACCCATTATTCGTGTCACCTAAAATAGAATTCTTTAAAACAACACGAATAACTGTTTTTTCTTCACGCAGGTTCATCTAGGCTAAGCTCATGAGCAGCAAAGCACTGAGCTACCTAGCGTCTAACCGCGATTAACCTCCTCAGTCAGTTCTTCTGGAGTGGTTTGGACGGGTGAAACTTTAAAGCGATCGCATGCCTGGAGAAAGTCTTGGCGGCTGATGCCTGCAATTTCAGCGGCTTTCGATTGAGAGATCATGCCCACTTCATACCATTTCACAACAGCGGCGATTAGCAGTTCTTGGCCGAATTCATCAGGAGTGCTACGCAGCGCGGAGAAGGCACTTTCGGGTAAGTTGAGCTGGATTTGAATCATGGCTACTCTCCTAGAGATAGCAAACTTTGACCTGCTTCTTATAGTTGCGATCGCAGGTCAGTCTTTTCGGTTAGATGGCTGCATGATGGGAGTATCGGTAAAATCCTAAACCCATGAGCAATCTAACCATCAATCTCAATCCACCTCGCGATTTTGTGAAAGCCTTAAACATCCCTAAATCGCAGCTTCCCCAGCATCTTATAGAGCTTCTCGCGCTGGATCTCTTTCGACAGCAACGGATTTCGGCTGGCAAAGCAGCAGAATTACTCGGCATCTCAAAACATAGCTTTATCGAGCTTCTGGCTCAACACCAAATTTCTTACTTCAGTGAAACTCTAAATGAACTGACCGCTGAAGTCAAAGCGATTGAGCAGCTCATGGAACACTAGGCCGATGCTTGTGGTATCTAACTCCAGCCTCCTGATTGCCCTTGCTTGCCTTAATCATCTCGATCTCTTGCAAGATATAAGCAGCGTTATAGACTAAGACGGAGTAATGGAGTAGAGCAATCAACAACTATGGCACTGCCCCCCGCCGCTAAAATGCAGGTTTACATCGATACCGCCCGCTGCAGACAGCAGCAACAACACGATCAACTCCGCCAACGTCGGGAGCAAGGGCTAGCTGTAGCTCAAAACGCGGCTCAAGTCCTACGGGAGGAATTTGGCGTCAGGCAGATTGTCTTATTTGGCTCTGTGCTAAGCGAAGCATCTTTTCATGAAAACTCAGATCTAGACCTAGCCGTTTGGGGCTTATCTTCCACTGACTACATCAAAGCAGTGGCTCGGTTGACGGCCCTGTCTGGCTTCTCTATCGATTTGGTTGAAGTTGAAACCGCTAGCCCTCATCTGCAAGCTGGCATTGATCAAGGGATAACGCTATGAGCCAATAGATCATGCCACACATACAAGAGTCCCAAGCATTTTGCCAGTTTTTAACGGCAGTAGACCAATCCCTATAGTCTGACAGTTCTGGCCTCAACTGATACGATCGATCTAGTTAACGACCCCTTGCCAAATCGTGCTGCAAATTACTAAACATACAGCCATCCCGCTCAACGAAATTGAGATCAGCGCAGTGCGATCGCAAGGTGCCGGTGGTCAAAACGTGAATAAGGTGGCCACCGCCATTCATTTGCGTTTTGATATCAATGCCTCTTCCCTGTCTCCTCTCTACAAAGAACGTCTGCTCACTCTCAATGACAGCCGCATCACCAAAGACGGCATCATTGTCATCAAAGCTCAGCAGCACCGCACCCAAGACCAAAATAAAGAAGACGCCCTCAATCGACTCAAAGACCTGATCAAAAGCGTGACTGTCACCCCCAAAAAGCGCAAACCCACCAAACCCTCTCGCCGCGCAAAGCAAAAACGCCTTGATAGTAAAACCAAAAGGAGTCAGCTCAAATCCTTACGTGGCAACATCCGCGACTAATGTGAAAGTGCCGACAGTAAGATGAAGCTGAATAGTATTCATTCGTGTTACTTTTGCGAGAATCCTACAAATTAACACGAATGAACTTATCTTCTTTTGCCATATACCAGTTAATTCAAAGCCTCAAGACAAGTGGTCAATATTTTTTGGTCTAGAAACAAAGGTGCACGAGGTGATATGCATGGCTCATTCGTGACAGCTGATCTTCTCGGGATTGACCTGGAACTGAATGCTGGCAGACCGTTTTTTCTGGGTAATTCTTGTGCTCCCAAAATGTAGCCGTGTTGCTGTAGCTCTTGCACGTGCGCCAAAAGATTTGGTTGTTACGAGATGAATTACTGCCTAGTAAGTAGGTTGGGGTAGAAAAACTACGCCATGTTGAGATTTGCAAACAACTCGAAGGCTATAGCCATCAATCGGTTTACCTCTTGTTTGCATTCAGTTACACAGATGCAGGTTTCAGCCCGTACCTACTTAGATCTAGATTTTTAAATTGAAATCTTGTTAACTATGGCCAGCGTGTTTCAAATGAGTCTTGTCCACTGCCATAGATCAGATCTCCGTATTGTTGCCAGCGTTTGACCTCAGCCGGAGGTAGAGGTGGAGCCGTTAAAACGCTGAGATTTTCTTGAAGCTGGGATAGCGATTTCGGGCTGGTAAGCGCGCAGTGAACCGACGGTTGTTGAAGCGTATAGCGATAACAATCGGATGCGGATGGTGGTGAGTCTGGCCAATCTGGATGGCCTTGCAAAAGAGTGCTCCAGCGAGTGCAGGTAAATGCAATGACGGGAATTTCAGCAGCTTGAGCAACAGGCAAAACAGTTGCTTCAACTTGTCGATGCGCCATATTGTAGCGGTGCATCAGCACATCACATTGCTGCGTCTGCACAAAGTTTAAGGCAATTGACCGATTATGAGTGGTAATACCAACATAGCGAATTGATCCTTGTCGTTGCCATGTGTACAGTTGCTCGATTGCAGTTTTGACTCGATTTATGTCTTCATCGGGAGAAATATATTCTAGAAAGAACACGTCCACAATATCTGTATTTAACTGCTGACGGATTTCATCAAGTCGATGCTGAAGTGGCTTGGTATCACGATGTTCGCTGCCCGTTGCGACGATTAGCTGTTCACGATGGCCTGCAACTAGCGATCGCAGTTCTTGGAGAAAGATACCAGTCGGTGTGCTGTAGGAAAAGAAATAGTTGATTCCGGCATCAAAAGCAGTGGGAACGCAATTGGCCTCTTCGATATACTGGCTGGCTAAACCGAGCCGACTGACGGGTTGACCTTGAAGTGTAGTGAGGTGCATTTTTTGTCATCTTCCTGTGTTTGACAGGCTGTTAACCGCAGATGCATGTTAATTGTCTCAATACGGCTACGGATAGCAGCTCTACCGCCGCTTGCCCCGATGCTCACACAGCAGATCTGGATTTCTATGAAAGAGCAACGGGATTACTGTCCAGATTCTAGTAAATCTTCAATCGACGTCAGTAGTTTCTCAAGTCGCTTTCGCTTTTGAGGGTTATTCCAGACCTTAGAGTGCTTTACAGCTTTGTAGACTTGATCCACACGATGACCCAAATCGGCTGAAGGTGTGATGTGTTTGGCTGGTGCCTGAATGTGTTTAATTTGGGCTTTGATTTGGGATAGTGAATACTGTTGCTTGATGGCTTCTGTCAATAATTTGTGCCGCTGATCGGCATCTTTAATCCGCGCGATCGCACTTGCCTTGGTGTAAGCAATTTTTCCTGCTTGCAGTGCATCCAGCACATCAGTTGGCAGTTTGAGTAAGGGGAGGCGACTGGTCGCGAAGGATTCCCAACCAATCAAGCCAAGTGAGTCGAAAACGTTTTGGATAGCTTGACCTTGTGAGTTACCCAAAACGTTTTGGGTAACTTTGCCTTTTGCTTCATTCTGCATCCGATGGAGCAGTGAAATGACTTCTTCTACAGTGGTGTCGAGGCGGACGGCCAGCAGATCGAGAATGCCCTGTGTTTCTTCTACCGGATTGAGATCCTCACGCTGAAGGTTTTCGATTAGGGCCAGCTGGAGCGCTTCCTGATCGGTAAGCTGTTTTACGACAACCGGAACTTGTGTTAGCCCAGCAAGCTTGGCGGCTCTGTAACGGCGCTCTCCAGCGACTAGTTCGTACTGACCATTCAATGAACGAGTCAGTAATGGTTCTAAAACACCATGTTCTTTAATAGAGGCTGAGAGTTCTTGTAGCTTTTGGGGATCGAAGTATCGACGTGGTTGAGAATTGGGCAGTGTGATTTGGCTAATCTCTACAAACTCGGCGGCGGCCTCTGTGGCTGAGTCGATTGGCTGCGTTCCCAAGAGTGCTGCGACGCCTCTCAGTTGACTGGTATAAGGCTGATCTTTTTTGCGGGTATTCACGTCAGTTTCTCCATGCCAGTGGCAATTTTCTTCAGTACGCGAACGGCAGGATGCTTGGCGTTATAAACTGCCAACGGCAGACGAGCTTCTGAAGCATCCGCAAAAGCAATCGATTTTGGAATGGGATCAAAGACAGTCCCTAAGACAGATAGCTGATCTTGAATGGCTTTCAGCGTTCGGCTTTCTTGAGCGGTGCGGCTGTCGTACATCGTGGGGACAAAACCTGCGATCGCAAGTGAGCGGTTAACGCGCGATCGCAGTCCGGCAATAGTGCTCAGCAGCAAATCAGTTCCTTGAAATGCCTTGAACTGAGTCTGAATTGGTACCAGCACATGAGTTGCTGCGGCCAAGCTAATCACGCTCAAAATGCCAAGGCTCGGAGGACAGTCGATCAGAATAAAATCATACTGATCCAGCACTGGAGCTAGCGCATCCTTGAGCCGCATTTCACGCATCAGCGCAGAAACCAGCTCTAGCTCAGCGGCACTCAAGTTAATGTTGGATGGAACCACATCACAACCGTGGATCTTATGATGAATCGGCAGGCTTTCCTCACCCACCACCGATTCATAGATCGTTTGCGATAGCTCGACGGGATCGAGTCCGAGAAACGTGGTTAATGATGCTTGGGGATCCATGTCAACCAATAGCACTCGATGTCGCTTCTTGGCGAGGTGATACCCCAGATTCATTGTCAGTGTGGTCTTGGCAACCCCTCCTGACTGATTAAATAGCGTAATGACTTTACTCATAGATTCGGAATGGATATTTGGAATGGACGGAATAGACCTCTTGCACGAACCAGAGTTTGAAGGCTGAAACCTCTATGATTACGTTGTGTTTTTCGATTCATGCAAGAGGTCTAATTAGAGCATGATTTGTGACAGGACTTTAGAGGCTTTAGACGTGGAGGAGCTTTGGTCGTTGTTAGAACTGACAGTGTTGGAAGGATTAATAACTGATATCTAGGAGCATCGGATTTTTATCATGATCTATCTTCATTGAGTTCAAGAAAGGCTTGATATACTGAGCTTTTCGTCTTTGTCGTGAATTACCCAAAACGTTTTGGGTAACTCGCAATCCTTTGGCCTTCAAGCGCAAATCCTGCTCCACTTCTCCCTTGCTCCCCTGCTCCTTCAAACACCCAATTTACCGCTCGAATGGCGTTCGTTTTCTCAGTCAGTAACTTAGGATATACGATGACGGCTCGAATAATGTAGCTAGAAGCAACCAAACTAAATCCTTACTAATCAGAAATTTTCCTCGTCTCACATCATTGGCGACTACAAATAACCATGCCTCGACAGTCTTCTCTTTTTTCCGATCGCAACTATAACGATTTCCTGAATGGCTTAAAGCAGCGTATTCGTTCAGCGCAGGTGAAAGCTGCGTTGGCCGTAAACCAAGAGCTGATCTATCTCTATTGGCAAATTGGGCAGGATATTCTGGCTAAGCAAGAATCGGAAGGCTGGGGTGCAAAGGTAATTGATCGGCTAGCGGCAGATCTCAAAAAAGAATTCCCGGACATGAAGGGGTTTTCTCGCTCCAATCTCAAAAATATGCGCGCGTTTGCCGAGGCCTATCCTGATGAGCAAATTGTCCAACAGCTTGTTGGCCAAATTCCGTGGGGCCACAATATCCGGTTGTTGGAGCTGGTGAAGGATCAGGATGAACGACTCTGGTACGTACAGCGAACGATTACTAACGGGTGGAGTCGCAATATTTTGGTAATGCAGATTGAGAGTAATCTGTACCAGCGGCAAGGTGGAGCAGTGACGAACTTTGAGCGGGCCTTGCCTGCCCCTCAATCTGATTTGGCGCAACAACTGGTTAAAGATCCGTACGTGCGACGTGAAAGTCGCCTGTTTCGAGTGAGAGGGCAACCTCTCCAGAGACTCCTTCTCTCTGTCCTCACGTAACAGAGTCTCCGACTCCGCCTACAGTGGCAGTAAGCAATGAACCCACTGGAATGCAAGGCACGAAAGCGGACACTACAGAAAGCCTCCTTCTGTAGAGACTGCAAGAGGAAGACCCAGACAGGTTAGCGCAAGCGAATCACTGTAAGCTTCGTAATACTTGCAGAGAGTGAAATCAGGCTGAGACACTCTAACCAAAAGGTACGTGGGTGGTTATCAGGTTGTATGGACTGATAACGAAGGACACAAGCCCCACCGGAGTAGTAGGTGGAACCTTGCTGGGTCGCATCTCGAACGGACGGAACACGGTAAGCCCGATAGATTCTCCAGCGACGGTCGATAGCTGGAGTAGGCCAACCGCAAGGAAAGCGGAATTATCTAGCGGGTAAAGGATGCTGGAGAAAGCGAATGCCTGGGGTAATGCTCAGGATAGGGGTTCAAGCTTTGCCCTACCGCGAAAGCGGGCAGACTTCCAGCGAGTCTTCCACGATAAAGCCAATGTAACGGAACCGAACCAACGTGAAAGATAGAGTCAGCAATGACATCGGAGCGAAGGAACCTCAACTGAGATGGGCAACTATTAATTGGAAGCTCGCTCAAAGACGGGTCAGGAACCTGAGACAGAGAATATATCGTGCGACCCAACAGCAGCAGTGGAATCAGGTGAGAAGCTTGATGAAGCTGATGCTTCGCAGTCAAGCCAACTTGCTACTGTCGATCAAACGAGTCACCCAAATCAACCCCGGCAAACGAACGGCAGGCATTGATGGTCTGACGTTTCGTAGCACCGAGGAACGGGAGTGGCTGTGGCAACAGATGCAGGCGTATACGCCTTGGGTAGCTAAACCTGCCCGACGGGTGTATATTCCAAAAGCCAATGGGAAACAACGTCCCTTAGGAATCCCCACAGTCCAAGACCGAGTGTTACAGGCAGTTGTGAAGAATGCTCTAGAACCAAGCTGGGAAGCTCGATTTGAGGCAAACAGCTTTGGTTTTCGACCTGGCAGAAGTGTCCATGATGCCATTACCCAGTGCCATAGTCGGCGGCGGAAAGGGCATGACTTATGGGTACTCGATGCCGATATCAAAGGTGCATTCGACCACATCAGTCATGATTATGTCCTCAATGCCATTGGAGAAATTCCAGGTAGAGCCTTAATCAAGCAATGGCTGAAAGCAGGGTATGTCGAGTCCAACACCTTCCACGAAACTCCTAGCGGTGTGCCGCAAGGCGGAGTCATCTCGCCCTTACTGGCGAATATTGCATTAGACGGTCTAGGAGCGATGCTGTCCAATTACCACAAGGTAAAAGCGGGAGTACTCTCACCCAACGCTAAACGAAAAGGGACGTTTAAGCACAAGCTCCAACGGTACGGCTATATTCGCTATGCAGACGACTTCATCGTCACCGCTGAAACGCAGGAAGACATCAGCGCCATTCTTCCGACAATTCGAGAATGGTTGAAAGACAGAGGGCTCGAACTCAATGAAGAGAAAACCCAAATTGTTCAAGTGAGCAAGGGGTTTGATTTTCTGAGCTTTACGATTCGCCAGTTCAACGGGCACTGCATCATCCGCCCTCAAAAGGATAAGGTTTTAGCGTTCCTTAACGACATCAGAACGTGGCTGAAACGTCACAAAGACATCAAACAAGTGGATGTCATTCGATACCTAAATCCAAAACTCAAGGGGTGGTGCAACTACTACCGATACGTGGCTAGCAAACGGGTGTTCAGCTATGTGGAATACCAAATCTGGAAAACACTCTGGAAATGGGCCTGTAGACGACACCGCAACAAAGGCAAACGATGGATTGCAAAGAAGTACTTCAAGACCATCAACGGTCAAAGCTGGATCTTTGCAACGACGGCCCAGGAGCGGGACGGGAAGGAGCATACCTTTGCCCTCACCCAAGTCTATGACACCCCGATTACTCGTCACATCCGGGTGAAGGGCACGTTCTCTCCGGATGACCCAACCCTCTCTGATTACTGGCGGCAACGTCGAACGGGGATGGGAAGGGTACTGCTAGCACCAGGCTCAAAGCTTTATCACATTGCTCAGAGCCAGTGGTGGAAATGCGAAGTGTGTGGTGAGCATCTGTTTAATGGCGAGTCACTGCAAACGCATCACAAACAGTCTGTTAGAGATGGGGGTGGAAATGGCTTGCTTAATTTAGAGCTAGTTCACAAAGCCTGCCATAACCACAGACATGCGTACGGGCGAAGGCTTGAGCCGGATGATGGGTGAACTGTCACGTCCGGTTCTTTGGGGGGAGGGATGCGGCGACGTATGCCCTCCTACCCGACAACTTTGATTTTCTGACCCTAACTGAGGCGGCCCAGGAGCGGGAGCTAGAACATGCGCTCGTCAATCATATCCGCGATTTCTTGATGGAGCTAGGGCTAGGGTTTGCCTTTTTGGGGAGCCAATATCCATTAGTAGTTAGCGGCAAAGAATATCGACTTGATCTCCTGTTCTACCATGTCCATCTTCATTGCTATGTGGTCATCGATTTGAAAATGGGTGAATTTGAACCGCAGCATTCGGGACAGATGAGCTTTTATGTCGCGGCAGTAGACAATTTACTGCGTAGTGAACGAGATGATCCCACGATTGGCATTATTCTCTGCAAAGCCAAGGATAAAACAACTGTGGAATATGCGCTGCAAGGAAGCCAACAGCCAATTGGCGTTTCAACCTATGAACTACAGTCTCAACTGCCACCCAATTTTCAAAATAATTTACCCACGATTGAACAGCTTGAGACTGAACTCAGCACCGCAGCTGAAGAGCTAGAAGATGACACTGAGACAGATGGTTAGTTGGGGTAGTGTAATTTATTGTCGCCTCTTGTTGCCGAAATCAGAGGCGGTGTTAGGATTAAGTCTTTCTTGGCTCAGTTGGGCAATTTCTACTTTTGCGATCGCACGTTTTACCGCAATCGTCTCATCTATTCGCGATATGGCTTCTTCTAGATCTCAGCAGGACGCTAATCATCCAACTCATAGCTCAGATCGGGATGAGCGACCTCAGAAAAAACGGGGCAAAGTAAAAGCGGCATCTAACTTAGTTGATGAGCGCCGCATGACGCATCCAGATTTGTTTTCTGACAGCAGCACGACTCCTGTCCCGTCTTCCTTACCGCTTCTGGAAGCAAGCAATATCCTAACTCGCCGCAAGCATTTACCTTGGCAGACCGATCCGGATGGCCGTCTGTCCTATGTGCGTGATTTTGACACGGGAGAGGGCGCGATCCATTTTTGGGTAACAGATGAGGCCGAAAGCGATCATCCCGTTGGATTGGCGAGTGCTGCGGCTTTGGCCGTAATTGATACGTTTGATATCCGAGCCGCTTGTATGCACTTGGTATATGCCGCTTATGCTGCTCGGGTCGAAGATCCGTGGGAGCATGAAATTGTTGTTGATGACAGACAGCTTGAGAAGTATCTGGGGCTTTACAAACGCACGGACTTAAATCGACAGCAGAAGCTAGAACTTATCAAAGACTTAGTTGAGCAGCCCTGCAAAATTACTACGTTTATTACTTGGAAAAGTACGCCCAAGCAAAAAGGATTTACGGTTGCCGAAGGGCGACTTTGGCATTTGATTGAAACGCGATATCACTATCAGCAGAACTTACTGGATGATACAAAGGATATTGCTGGAATGACTTTTGTTATCAAGCCCGGATCGTGGGCAAAGCATTTTTTGAGCGAGTCTGGGGACGGTAGATCAGCTGAATCGCCCCAATACAGCAATCTCTCTAAGGCTCTGTTAGAGAGCGTGATGAGTATTTGGCAGCATCGTGAGGGCGCTGCCCGCTTAATGATCTGGCTCCTGTTCAAATCTCAGCAGAATCAGCTTTATCCCTACGATGTAAAAACGTTGATGGAAGTGGCTTATAGTAGCGAGAGACTGAATCAAGCGATCTCAAATCGAAAGATTCGCTCCAGAATTGCCAATGCTTGGGATGAGGATTTGTTTGTACTGAGAGATCAGGGTTGGGGAATTCAATTTGATGCCGAAACCTACCCTAACGATATTCGGCCCTATGGGTTGGGTCGAGAAACGGCAAGTCGCCCTAAAGGTTTTTTTGAACAGCTATTAACGGCGAAAGTATGGATTAGTCCACCGGATGACTGGTTTTCGTTATCACTACCGTCTCAGATTGATGCTGATTTGCAGACGGATACAGAGAGTGAATCCAGCATAGTTGTAATGACTAGTGCTGATGTCAAAAAACAGCGTAATCAGCGCGGTTGGTCGCAGCGTAAACTCGCTTCCTTCACGGGGTTGAGCCAATCTCTGATTTCGCTCATCGAAAAAGGAGAGCGCCAAATTACTGCTGAAACTGAAGCCGCCTTACAACGGGCATTCGAGTTCATGTAGCGGCGACACTAATTTTGATTACAAGTGTTCTAGCCCCCCAAGACGTATAACCTGATTACAGGCGACAGCTTGATTACAAGTCGCTCTAGACCGTCGGGACATAAACCTATGCTACAGAACCTTTGATTACATAGTCTTCTAGACCGTTGGGACATGTAGAACCTTAGTAGTAATATGAGATTTGGTAAAACTCCATTGTTTATTTTGTGTGAAATGCTTGCTGAGCAAGCATTTCACACAAAATAAACAATGTTCCTATACACGGACCTAGTACAACTTGGTTGAGCATCAAGAGATGTAACTACGGCGTCGCTCTTTTGTTGAGACATTTGCAGAATCTAACGCTGAACCGCTCGAACGTTCTCAGAGTTTCCCAACGTCCTAATCAATATGGCTTGCTATAGTGCCTTTCGTTCTGAAGTTCAAATTAGCCAAAGTTGATTACAAATTGCTCTAAACCCTCGGGACGTGCTTTCTACTGATCTATACGTGATGATTACAAATTGCTCTAAAACCCTGGGACATACAGAACCTGATTACAGATTTCGGAGTTTGATTACAGGTGATTCTAGAGCCTTAGGACATACGACTTGATTACAGAGATAGCGTTGATTACAGCTTCCTCTAAAGCCCTGGGACAAAGCTAAGCGATTACACAATTGCTCTAAAACCCTGGGACATACAGAATCTAGTGACTGATATCAATTCTCGTAATGGCAAGTTACAAGCAGATGCCTCTTCATGTCGGCCCTTGCCCTTTTGCTTATCGTTAGAGGTTAATACAGAAGTCGAAATGCTTGTCTGGAGAAGAATACAGCCTTTGTGCTGAAGTTTAGTATTGCGTTTGATGACAGAGCCGCAATGATTACACCGTTTTCTAGAACCACAGGACAAAAAATCTAGACCCCCTGGGACAAAAAATCTAGACCCTTGGGACGATCTGTTTTGATGCCGACGAGATTTCGAGTCGTTTGACGATCCGCGCCGTCAGATCAACCCATTTTTGATTACAAAAGCTGCTTTAGGAGCGCGTCATGGCCGTATTTTGTCATCAAAGCGCTTGCTATAACTACTTTTATGCTTTTGCTGAGGCGTAAGAGATGACCTAACAGTAGCCATAAATTAAATCCCTCAACTGTACAACAGTGAGGGACTCAATCTCACATTCATAGGGAACCTAACCAGTGCTGTGGCAGGCGAAGAATTAGGTGTCCCACAGAACTTTATACCTAGAGCTTTGTGTCCATATTACGACACTTCTATCGATATGGTGCAAGCTCTCTATCCTGCCGTGAGCAACACAGTTGCGATCGCAGCATCTTATCGAGGTAGAAGACAATGCAAAACTTGAATTGTGAACTGCTGCTCAGTGATTTGAATAGTCGGCGCTTTTGTCAGATTTTTGGTCACTATCTTCGCAATGTGATTATTGATTACAAAGTCCATCTAGCACTGAAACAAAGTTTTCAATGCTGGGACGTTGCTGCTGGTCAAAAGTTCTCAATGCTTCAGGCTGTACTAATGGTTAGGCAAGCTAATTGTCGCAAGCGCCAACGAAAGGCGCTAAGTGCACCCAAAGTATTGGGTCAGCTTCGTTTTTGGTGCCCAGCTGCAGTGGCTGTAGCGGAGGTGGCATATCGTTAGCACGGTTGCCACTGACCGATTTAGGTATGTGCAGGAGTGGGACGACGAGTTTTTGTCTCTCTTCCCGAATCGTTATGACTTTATCTATGCTCCCTATCCAGAACTAGGAGAGTTACCCCAGTGGCAGACTGAAACGCGATATCCTTTGTCTGATCGCCTCATCCAGCAGGGGAAACAGCTCTTTGGTGTCCGTCCTAGCTCGACCACAAACTATTTTTTACTCGATATTGATATTGGCAGCCAGTATCATCCAAACACTGATCCCTTTGCGATCGCAAAAATCCTAGAGGCGCTTGAACCTTTAGGCATCTCAACGCATATCACCTGCACATCAAGCTACAGTAATGGCTTACACCTTTACTTCCCACTGCAAAAGACGATTAAATCGTGGCAACTTGCGAATGCCGTTTCATATTTGTTAGAGCATTCGGGCTTTAAACTGTCACCCGGTCAACTTGAGCTTTTTCCAAACCGACGGGCTTACCCTGGAGATGGAACACGCAGTTTATTTAACGCTCACCGATTACCGCTTCAGATTGGTTCATACCTGCTGAACAGTGATTTTGAACCGATTTGGAGTTGTCAATCTGTTTTTGTGCGCCAATGGCAGTACTGCCAAACTCAAAACAAAGTTGATCAAAAGCAACTTGCTGCAATTTTAAGGCAAGTTCAGAGGCAGTATTATTATCAACTTTCTGGACGAGCTCAGAAATTTCTAGACGACCTAAACACAGAAATTGAAGCGGGTTGGACTGGGTTCGGTCAAACTAATCGACTGCTCGGTCGGATTACGATGAGATCGTATATCTTTCATCATGTTTTGACGAATGAACCGCCACTAGATGGAAAAAGGCTGATTGAAAACATTCTTCAAATCGCTACATCCTTGCCCGGTTATAAAGAGTGGTGTAGACATCAACATGAGATAGAGTCTCGGATAGAAGAGTGGGCTAGATGTATTGAATCGAGTCACTACTTTCACTATGGCTATTCAAAAGGAAAGTATAAAACTTTGTCGGAGCAGCCTAAAGAAACGAGTTGGAATCAACAGAAATCTGAAGATACTCGTAAAAAGATTCAGGCTGCGATCGCAGATCTTTTAGAAAAGAATCAATTACCAAGCCAAACAACAGAACGATTCAAGATCTTAACAAGCTATGGAATTGGTGGAGGAAGTTTATATCGACATCGGGATCTATGGCATCCAGAAGATCTGGAAAAACATCAAACAGAGCAGATCGAGGCAGAAAAGCTAGATGTAGAAGAGAAAGTCTTATCCCCAAGCTTATTATGTACCGATGATGGTAATTCTCCAGAGGATAAGCAATACAGCCCGTTTGTGTCTGATTTTTTGTTAGATCAGGTTCGTAATTCAGCGGAATATCAGTTGGTTGGGCCGGAATTCGTGAATTTTTCAGTCTGTGATATCTGTTTGTGGATGATGTATCTGGAATTTTGGTAGCCATTGGCTTTGATTGATGCGCGAATCTCTCGGAAAGCTAGATTGTGTCGCTGGTAGTAGTCTACCTTTCATATTTTTCTTGAGGGTGTGTACTTTCGTGCTGTGTGCTCGTTTCAGCCGTTGAGCGGAATTTGCCTGATGGGTCGGATCATGGGCTGGATTGCTTGTGGAATCTGGTCGTTCACACGATCGCGGCTGCGTATCGGGATTTGAAGACTGTACTTGTTGTTCCACCTCCTGATGCTGTGGATGCCACAGGGCTAAATTGCGAGGTTTATAGAGCGTTTTGCGACTCGTATTGGCAACGGGTGCGATCGCAGTTGCTCTGGCAGTGATTCCATCCGGTAGCTGGTTATCGGCTCTCAGTTGCTCCACGGCAGCTCGAATTCGGTTCTGTGCATCGGTGGCTCGCTCTTGGTTAAAGTTGACGATGTTGTTCGTGCCGTCTAGTTGGGGGTGCTCAGTGCTGCGTTTGGGTTTGCTGCCCAGGGGCCAGTAGTAGCTCTCGGCGGCTTTGGCCCAGGCTTTGGCTCGCGCTCGGATTTCGTGGCGGTGGCGGCACCATTGGTAATAGCTGGGGCTATGGGTGGCGGTGTGCTGGATGTAGTCGATTAGGTCGTCTCCGCTCAGTTTTTGGAAGACGACGCCGTAGCAGGCGATGGTTTTGAGCAAGTGATTGGTTTGGCTATAGTCCGTCCAGCCTTGGGCGATTTCGTCTTCTAGATCGGCTTGCCAGGTGGCGACGATGTGGCTGTGGGGATTATGGCGGCGATTGCGTTTGCGCTGATGGTTGCGGCCCTGGTTGAGGGCGCTGTTGAGCAGGGTGAGATCTTGGCCGTCGGCGCTAATGTCCCACTGCTGGAAGAACACGCCGAGATCGGTGCCGTGCGGTTGCGGGTTGAGTTCAGCATCGAGCAGGGTGGAACCGCTATCGGGTTGCAGGGGGAGGCGATGGCCGTTGTACTGGGTGAATTCGCCTCGGTAGTGGTTGGCCCAGGCTTTGACGTTCGGAAAGAGTTCGAGCTGACCGGGGGCTATGTCAAATCCTTGGGCGGTGAGGCTGTGCTTGAGCGTGCAGGCCAGGGAGAAGGTGTTGACGGCTTCGGGTAAGGGAAGGTAGAGGTGCAGGCCGCCGCTCCAGCTAGAGCGCAGGATAAGCACTCGGCAAATGCCGATAGTTTCCAGGGCGTACTGGAGATCTGCGATCGCAGTTGGATTGAGGTACTGGCTTTTGGCATCAATGTCGATCAACGCATAGGAAGTGGTGTGGCCGAATCGAACACCAATTAACTGATTGGGATCTTGCCATTGCGTCCACAGGTTACGCGGGCGCAGGGGATAGCGGGTGATGGTTTCCCATTTGGGTTTGTAGTGGGGATGGTCGAGGGTGGCGGTGATGAACTGCCACGGGTAGTTAAACAGTTCACACAGCCGCTTGCCGTTGGCATCGGCGGGTAAGGGTTCTGAATGGGAACGTCGGGTATCCTGACGCCCAGATGTTGCTTGGCTCATGGCTCTATCTCCTTTAATTCTGTAGAGGGATCGGAGATAGAAAGCATCAAAAAAGCTCTCTACCACCGTCAAAAGGAGAGATAGAGAGTGCTACGCAGAATTGCTACAAAAGATCTCGCGATGTTGACTTTACCGCTTGACCCTATGCTAGGATAGGCGCAAGACTCTATGGGTCACCTAACGTCACGCCCGCCAAAGCAATCGGTTAGGTTCCCAGCTATCTCAAAAAGCGAATATAAAAGTCATCTACAAACCCTTGCTGTTACCACCAGCTGGGGTTTTTGACTTTCTTAGGATTTTCACATCTAACTCACCTCCTGGACGGGCATTGGGACAAACTTGGTCTTGCTATATATATCCCAAATCAATCTGTATCGAATTTGCTTTGGGCACAACAAGTTAGATTAACAGGCTCCTCCTCACCTGGAATGCCGTAGGGGGCAATTCCGTTCTCCTGTAGCAGCCGCAGAAAATAATCCCGTTCGCTCACCGCTTCATCGGCAAAGGCATCACCAAAGGCTTTCTCAATCTGTTCTGTTCGCTCAGCCAGCTGCTGATCGTAATCCTCCTCCTCGCGTCACGCCAAACGCTGAATCAAATCGGCGCTCCAGTGTTTCTGTCGCTAAGGCCATGACTAATGCCAATGCCACACGATTGCCCTTAAAACACTCATTGACCCAGAAAGCTGTAATCACTTCCAATGGCAGCGCGTTGAATCGGCTCTGTCCACGCCGATCTAAGTCCGATTCAATTTCAATACTGTCGGGCGTATAACCTTTACCCAGCATGGCTTTGATAGCCTTTGAATCTAAAAAACGTCGGGCGTTAATTTCGGGCTTCTGCACACATTCAGCGGCTTGGGTTTGAGACATGCGATAACTGCCATCGGGCAGCATGAAGCCTTCAACCTTAAGGTTGCCGATGCGAACTATCGCACGTTGAGCTTTAACTGTTTCACTATTACTCATCTGAGATCGCGCCTTACTTATCGGATCTATCTATCTCATGTGGAGGTGGAACTTTTCCGCTGTCAATTGCTTCCCTTACAGCTTTTTCAACCAAAAAAGCCGCTAGGGATGTGGGTTTGTTGCCCTCGCTTTCAGCCCAACGGGTTAGCACATCTGCAATTCCGTCAGGCAAAGAGATATAGAACCTTTTACTCACTGCATCATCGATCATAAAAATCATGCTCCTATCGTATGACTGATTGACGATTTAGTAACAACCTTGAATCTATTTTGACTAATTAGTAACTGATCAATGACAGTTATGTTAGCATTCGTTTGAGCAAATGTTGCAGCACTTGCAAATTTTGCTTCTATCGCTACATGAGGAAAAGAATGTATGGCACTTGCAACCGGTAGCCCTCCGCAAATGAATTGGAGAGTCGGACAGACTGGCATCTCATCGGGTGGTGCAGCTCGCGTCAATGATGAATTTCGCGTTGATATTAATAAACTTGGTCGCCTCACCCCGTCTGAGGTTCGTGCCCAATCACAACTAGCAAAAGATCTTCGTCAGCAGGTGGTTTTAGCGAAGCAATATAAGACCGCCAGCGAAGACGTGATCAAGTCCAAAGTCACGATTGAAGAGCTTCGTACGGATCTGTTAGCCAAAGGTCTTGAAGGTGCGAAAGCGGTTGATAACTTGGTTAGCCGCGCCCAGTTGCAAACCGGGCAATATATGCAATCGCTGCAAACCACGGCCCATGCCACTCAGTTGGGCTTAAGTGCGATCGCAGAACAAGGCCAGATGGAGCGCGACACCCTGACAACCAAATATCAACTTAAGGTGCAGCAGGCTCGACAGCTCCAAGCCTCAAAGCTTCAGCAGATGGGCACTAGCATCGGCAAGGAAACCCAGATGAAGCTTGACGATGCTCGGCAGAAAGCCGCTGCTAAGGAGCTTCGAAAACAGGAAGAAATCGCTCTGAAGCGCTACATCCGAGCCGACGACTATACGCCCAATACGGGCAAAGCTCCCGGCCCGTTTCAGCGCATTCTAAATCTGGTCGCATAAGGGGGAGCTACTGTTATGTATGCAGAGCAACACAACCCTGAACTAGAGCGGCTTCGAGCGCTGCAAGAATCTGCGATCGCAGTCGCTCCTCACCCTGAAGTCCCGACGTGGAACTTCCACACCATTAACCGAGCGGGTTCCATGTTTGGTTTGCTGATTGGCAGTTGGATGTTCCTGACGTTTTTAGCTCGGCTCCTACCTGATTTCGCGTTTATCTACCTGATTCTGACTGGAGCCGGATTACTGGCCTGTTTCTACGTTGCAGTGGCAGGTCATCCCAACTTATTCACGTTGGTCGGCATCACCGCTTTTGGCGTCATCATTGCGACGCTGCTGGCCAGTTGGGATTTACTGCTGGGCCTGTTCTTCTATCAAGGCAGTCCCATCTGGAAGTTCTTCATCGTTGCGATTGGGTTTGTGCTGAGTGCGGGGCTGTTTCGAGTGTTCTTCAATACTCGACAGCCCAAAGCGCAGCAGCAAACTCAGGTCGAGTCGCAGCAGACCAATTCCGAAAAAGCCTATGACGCTGCATGGGCAGCGTATCTTAACCAATGGATTTCTCAATCTACCGACAATCTATCCTGATTTATCAAGCGGCAGGCGTATTTGGTCTGCTAATTGCCTCCTGGGGACGGCTTGATCCAACCGTCATCACCCCGGCTGGTCAGCGGTTGCCGCATTGGGCCGTCACGAATCGTGCTCAGATTGCAGCCATTTATGCACCGGATTCATGGTCAAAAATGGCTGGGATTATGATTGCGATCGCAGGTTTCGGTAAAGCCTTCCACACCAGTAAGCTGGCTGAGAAGGAAGAACGGGAACTACTTCGGCAGCTTAATCATGAGTTGCGGCTGCGAGCTGTTCGAGAGCAGGAAGAACTCCAGCGGCAACTGCTGGCTAGTTCCGAAATGCTCAAGATTGCTCAAGTGGTGGAGAACCTGCGAGCGGAGGAACGAGGCGATGAAGAAATTGCCGCCATTCTCGGTATTGACGTGGCTGATCTCAAAGCGCTAAATGCTCCCCAACAGGAAGCCTTACCCGATCAGTCAGTGTCGCGGGAGAACGATACCTCTGAGCCACGGATACCGAATCCGCCCGACGATCCAACCGTGCATGGACTTTTGCAAGCGACGCTGAAGGCCATTCACAAGGCAAATTATTATGCCGATTATGTGACCTGTTTCAAAGGCCCGTCGTTTATCCAGTTCATTCTGGAGATGCGAGATCCCAAGAAACTGCCGGAAGCCATTGACCGAACGCCGTCGATTGTCCAGGCCAGTTTGCACCTGCCCAAACTGCCAATGAGTGATAACGAACACGGTTTTCTATCCCTGTCGCTGGCCCGTCCCGATCGAGAGCTGCGGAAACTAGCAGACGAAATCGACGAAATCCCAGTCCCAAAGCGTCCATCGCTATTCTTGGGCGTTGACCTGAAAGAGATCCGTCACTACATCCACCTCGACGGCAAACAGATGGAAGCCGTCTTAATCGGTGGTCTGCCCCGTGTTGCGGGTAAGACCAATCTGATCCGGCAGATGATTGGCTTTGCCGCTAAGAACTACAGCTATCGGCACATTCAGTTCCTCGTCTTCGACGGCAAAGGCACAGAACTGAACCCGCTCAAGAATTCTCCTTACCTGGCTGAATGGCCATCGACGGCTAACCGACTGGTCGGGCATTCAGAGGAGGATGCAGAACTCCAGCTTCAGTGGGTTGAGCAGGATATCGAAAACCGTCGCAGCCTATTCGCCTATCAGGGAGTGTCCAACATTGAGGACTTTAACCATCTTGAAGGCGTGACCAAAGCGGACTACAAGGTGTGGATTCTCGACGAGTCCCACATCGGCTTTCCCGATATGCGAAAGGAGTCAATGGTCATTGATGGTAAGCCGACACAAGTGAAACGTTTATCAGATGTCATGTCCGTTGCGGCTACCTTTGGCTGGCTGATTCTGTTCTGCACCCAAGCCCCCGATCGCAAGACGATTCACCGTCAGGTAGACGCCAAAATTGGCCATCGGATTGGCCTATTGCTCCAGCGGGATAAAGACTCAGAGTTGGTCATCCAACAAGCCGGTTGTGAGCGGTTGCTCGGTAAAGGTGACATGCTGGCCCGCCGGGGTGGAGAGGAACCGGTGCGACTGCAAGCCTATGACACATCCATCAGCGACCTGAAAGAGTGGTGCTTTCCCAAGATTGCCAAACTCACGCGAGAGCAGAAACGCGATCGCATCTTTGAACTCCGCAGCAAAGGCAAATCTAACGCCTACATCATCAGTCGTGTCTGGAACGTGGCTGAAGGTGACGCAGGCTGGCCAGCAGCCCAACAGGAGTTCCTAGATATTACGACCCAAGATCATCCTGAAAATCGACCCCCTAGTTCAGATTGGGACGACAGCAGTTAAGTCCTAAAAAGGTTGCGATCGCAACCTAGCGTTGCATCAAATCGCTCAACCCCAATCTAGCGAACCCTTTTAGCCTTAACCGGAATAAGTTCGGGTTGCAATCCACCCCCTTCTATTGCTGCAATCGCGTGCAATCGTTGCAATCTCTCACTCTAAACCATAAGGGTTGCAAGCCTTTTCTCAACATTGCAAATTTCCGATGGAGATTGAATTCAACCATGCCCAGTCGTAAACGTCCGGCAACAACTCGCGTACCTGCTTTGCTAGACGTATCAGAAGGTTTTAGGCAGGCTGAAGTCGCCAACATGCTAGGCGCAGCTGCCTACCAAATTAGTCGGGATTGTCAGGTTCTTTGGCCGAAACGGGCATATTTTTCGTTGCTATCTGAAGCGCAAGTGAGAACCCTCTATTGTGTTGCAATGTTTCGGCACATCCAGTACGCCAGAGGCCGCTATCAAGTTTTGGCAGAGGAAATTTTGGCGTTCATCAATGACAACACTGATGCAGAAATCTGGGCAGTCGTGGCTCTAGCCGGTGGTTCCCAAGAGGACTGCAAAGCGGGGATTGAAGAGATGCTCATGCGCCGCAATCAACGCCGAATTGAACAAGAAACGATCAACGTATCCAGCACAGTTGCTTAGGAGACTTCAGTTATGACCAACAAACCTAGTCATTCCGAACAAACCACAGAAACACAAACAGGCTTAGCTCGTTCAGTCGATACTGCATCGAGCGGCAAGGTGGAGCGCGGCAAAACACAATCCAAACCCTATCGTCCACCCGCCGTCCAGACTGAGAACCCAAACGTAAATGTTGATGTGGAGCAGTTTGAGCCTGCCCAACTGGTTCAGGGTGGAACTGAACTGGTCGATGCGGCCTTTGATGCGGCTGAGCATGGCATGGAAAAACGATTCAAGGAGCGCGGTCAGCAACTCGTCAAGCGAACGAACTACATGATGGCATCGCTCTTTAATGGCATGGCGATCAAAGCGGGCAGTATCCGCTCGGCCTACATTACGCCCCATGAGGATGAGGCCGATGAAGCCTGAAGACATCGAGCAAATCCCGGACGAGTTCGATCCAACCCTTGCGATCGCAATTGGCCAACACATGGCCGATCTTCAGTTCGATGTCGCGGAATCCAGCTATTCACAGCGACTCGACCAAAACTACAAAGGCTTTTGCCTAGCGCAAACCAGCGATGAAGCCATGAGCCGATACCTGGGGGAATATGTAGCCATTGTCCGGCTCGACGAGCGGCTGCGGTTCATTGGTCGCACCCTGTTCTATGGACTGCTGGTTGCGATTATCCCGGTCGGATGTGCGATCGCAGTTGGCATGAGCGTCTACTCGGCTCTCTTGCTCATTCCGGCACTCCTGGCTGGCATGTGGCTGGCCGCTGTCAATCACTAATTGGCAGGTAGGGAACCCAGCTAAAGCTTCCCTACCTCATCTCCAACCAAGAGACGAGGTCATTATGAATCCAATTAACATCAACATCAATCTCGACGGCAATCAGAAACAACTGCCTACCTCTACCCCGGTTGTTGCACCACAGCCGCTGGTGCGACAGTCACAGCCAGTTCAAGCAGAACTGGTGGAGGAGCCCGATGAACAGGTCGGAGTGTTTACCGTGCCTCAATCTGGCATCAACTGGGATGCGGTGAGAGCTGCGATCGCAGCAACTTGCTTTTTGGTAGCGCTGCTTATGCTTATTCAGGCATTAAAACCCAAGCAGCAGGAGCCAACCCTAACCCAATCTGAGGTAGATGCACTGCTCCAGCAAGAACGGGCAAAATGGACGGCAGAACAGCAAGCACTGGAATACGAACGGCTGAATTCTGAATACCAGGGATTTAAGGACGGGGTGATATATGGCCAACCCTAGCGCTATCGATGACCTATTGTTGTGATGTCACCGCAAAGATAGCTTCATCCTGTTGAAAGGCTTTGAACTCCAGTGCATGTCCGTTGACATCCAGGAAAAACATGGTGGCTTGTTCTCCGACTTCTCCCTTAAAGCGAATATGAGGCTCAATAATGAAGTCGATTCCGTGCTGTTGAAGTCGCTTTGCCAACCTCTGCCATTGGGGCATCTCTAAAATGACGCCCCAATGCTGCACCGGAACTGGTTTGCCATCAACATCATTGGTAGGGGTTGTCGCCGCGTGAGATGGACTTAAATGGGCTGTGACCTGATGCCCAAATAGATTAAAGTCAATCCAGGTGTCAGCCGTTCTGCCAATCGTGCAGCCGAGAACGGTCTCATAGAAGTGGCGAGTCGCCGCTAAATCGTTGACCGGAAATGCTAGATGAAATGGGCGAATGCTCATGCCAATCCTCAATGGACTCGTGACTGTTATCCCCGCAGCGTAGCTAAAATCCTTGTTGCTTTAGGTGTCCCGTTTTGGACGTTGGATAACGTTTCCTGAAAGTGTTGATGGAGCCATACTGTTGCAGATGAGCAGTGGCAGGTCCCGGTTTTCGCGACTTTATTCGTGTCACTTATTTAGTCGTCCATTTAAGTGACACGAATAAAGTCGCAGCCGGAATGGTGAGTGGGGACATAAAACGTGTGCTGTTCTGTGCATCCAGTTGCGATCGCAGATGAAAGAATCAATCGGGTACGACGATCCAAATATCACCGGGTGTCCATCCGAATGCATCGTATAGACTCTTGCACAGCTTTCTATCTAATCGCTGCAATTTGTCGTTATAGAGCTGATTGATGGTGGTGGGGCTGACTTTAGCTTGCCTCGCAACATCAGCTTGGTTTAGGGGCGGCTCATGCTGAGCCATTAATACAGGAAGATTACTTTTCACTCTCATATCGAGAACGTTGATGTTAATAGGGGAAACCTACAGATATCTGTCGTTTTTTTACAGATATCTGTTGACATATCCTTACAGGTATCTGTAAAATAGTACCAGATAAATGAGATATCAGCTCCAAGGGCGCAGAGCGTTGCCGACGAATAAGAGTTGGAACTATCTGGGGAACGCTTCACGCCCGTTGCAATCAACTCGCGAGTTGTCACTTCAACGTTTGCTGATTCTTTGCCCACCGTTTCAAGGGCATGTTGTTATCTAGGTATTTACAATGCAATCCGTTTTTACGTTCGCAATCGAAGCGTTCACCATTTCATGTTTTGCGTTTTTCGCAACTGTGTTTATGGGAGGCTTTGCGCAGTATGAGCGTGATCGCCAGATTGGCAACGCCAACAGTGGAACGATGGTTCCGGATCTCGACATTGATATCGAGGCGGAACTCGCACAGAGGGACGCGCATCATCGGCCAATCATTGAGGACGCGGTCGTCCCGTTTCAACGTCCCTACCGTAAGCCTGAGATTGTAGCTATTGATTGGTCGAAGTGGGATATCCGTGATTTGAAAAAGGCCCGTCTTCGCAAGGCTTTTGGCGTTCCAGCTACCCGTCATGGCAAGTCGCTGACGAAGCCACAGTTCATTGAGCTGTACGAAGCGGCACTGGAGGATAGCGACGCGATCGCGGCCTAACAAGCTTTCGCCTTGGGGCAGGCTGAACAATACCCCATCAATGCAAACGGGAGGTGATACCGACCAAAGCATCCGCCTCCCATTTATCCACTCGTGATGGAGTAAATCTATGATTGCACAACTCAAACAATCTGACCCCATCCTCCTACCCGCAATGGCCTACGAAGGTGCTAGCGATGGTGCTCATGGCGTCATGCCTCAATCCTCTAACCCTGATTACCTGAAACATTGGCAGGCGGAGTACAGCCGCCTCCGTCGCCGTCCTGACATGTTCAAGCGCATCGTTCGCTCGGTTGCGATCGCAACTTGGACAGAACGTTTCGAGACTCGCACTGACGAGCATTAAACACTAGCCACTGGGGGCATCTAGCCCCCTCAATCTGCCACATAACGAACATACACAGGACTATGGCAATGGAAAACCTACACCCCGACATCCTTGAATCTCTGACTGAGTATGAGTTAGGTGATATTCTCGACGCCCTCATCCATCTGCATGGTCGGGATGAGATTGTGGCATTACTACAAATACAGACCGCAAGCTGACCTTATCCTAGAACCTATTTGGGCGATACATCTGCAAAGATAGCTTCATTCTTGGTTTCTAGCCGTTCTGCCAATCGTGCAGTCGAGAACGGTTTCGTGATTGCTTTAGGTGTGCCGTTTGGTATGTTCGATAACGTTTAACGTTTTCTGAAAATGCTGATGGAGCCATTGCGTTGATAAGAGCAAAACCGAGTGGCTCGCAAAGTTGAACGTCGAGGCTTACAGACGACTCAACGATTCGGGTTGTCGAATATCGACACGGTAACCGTTCAAGAAAAAACGCGTGGGAAGAAGCTGTCTGTTTACCGAACAGTATTGGAGTTGAACAATCGTAAGATAGTTCGAACAGCCCGCCCTGCCACACCGTGTCGTGATGATGCTGAAGAAATAGCCAAGGTGATCCGTCAATTCTTGAGCCATTCCGTGTAGTCAGCCTATTGAAGCTGCGATTGCAACTTGGACAGAGAGCTTTGAAACTCGCATAGACGAGCATTAAGTCTTATAAAAACTGCTGAACCCACTGTTCGAGGGCTAGCTCAACGATATCCTGCGTGGATGTGACTTGACGGATTTGACCAGTCAGTTGCTGATGCATGAGCGCTAGTTGAGATGGTTGTAGTGTGAAACTGGCGCTAAGCCGAGATTTGCCCAAGTGGTAAGATACTTGCCACCCATGTTGAAATTGATAGGGCAGTGGCACAGTGGCCCATGTAAATCCCAAAACCCGTTGCTTCTTGTAAGTTCGACCTGGAGCACCAAACTCGCGTTTGGGATAGGGAAGGCGCAGCATCAAGTGGGGCTGGGATGTCCCTTTAGTTAGAATCTCTGCACAGAGCTTTGTTTTGTAGACCTCGGTGTTTCCTTTTCTCAAACCATATTGGGTTGTGGTGCTGCGGCCTACTTCGGCAATCCGTTCATCAAAATTTAAGATTTGCTCTCGCACCGTTAACCACTCTTGTTGCTGTTCGGGCGGGAGTGTATCGAGCAGTTTTCGGAGTGATTTGGGTGGTGGCCCGATTTGGCGAATGGGTTCGGGTTCAATTTCTTTATCTTCTGCCTGAAGATAGCGGCGATAGAGCGGCGCGATCTCAACTTCACCAATCAACTGCTGATCTAAATCTGTAAAGGTCAGCATCAGCTCTCGACTGTCGGTTTCGGTGATTTGAAAGGTGAGACAGTCAAAGTGTAGTTGGCTGTAGTCTCGGTCAATTAGGTTGTGGACATGAAAGCTGGGTGAGATCGCAAGTAGGCGAATGGGTTGGCTGTAATCAACTTGATCGGCAAAGGGTTGTGCTTTTGCGAGGCTGGCGTAGTAGCGGGTGAGCTGTGGGATGACGTAGCGGTCTTCGACGTTTTTCAGTTCGATGATGACGAGTTGCTGCTGAGGGTTGAGGGCGAGAATGTCGCAGATTTGGCCATCGATAGCGTACTGCCGTGCTAGGGGTTGTAGCCGTAGTAACGGCCATAGGTTGGCATAAACAAAATCTTCTAGCGCAAGTTCGTTGACAAAGTACCAGGAGTGAATTGCCTTCATATTAATCTCCAACGAACCTGATCCTGATCCCCTAAAACTGGTGATTTGCTATGCGATCTCCATAGGCTACGTAATAGCACTACTGGATCAAAGGTTGAGAGTTACCGATGGGACATAAGGCTCTTCGGCAGACTTCGTGAATTCATAAGCAATAACTTCTCCAACGGCGCGTAAGCGATGACCGAGTAAAGCAGCAAACCCCATAGGACACACAAAAAGTAAGTGGAGTCGATCAGCTTGGTACAGTTGGCGATAGTGATCAGTTAGTCTTTTGGCATCTTCAACCAGAGCAATTGCGTCAGCATTTGACGTTAAGGCACGATCGCAGGCACCCGATTCTGTATCTGGCTCAAGATAAACTACTGCATTAATATCACTGCTTGGATTCTCATAAAGCTTTTGGACTTGCGGCCAAGACGATCTGGATATGGCTAGGGCGATGCATAGATTTCTTCCATTATGACCATACTCTTTAACACGGAATTTTAGGTCTGACCGTTTCTCGCTAGATTTCCAGCAACTAGATGATCCTGTTGACTGCTCAACCTGTAGCGTAAAACCACGAGTTTCTTGAAATACCGTGCCAATGGCAAAGGCTCCACTGAGCGGTATCATACCTCGTAAATCGAGTGTTAAATTTCGTCGGCCTTGGGCAAGTTTATCGCGAACTTGTTCGAGTTCAGGCAATAGATCTCGCTGCCATGTGTCTGGACTTGCTAGCTTTCGGGGTTGAGCGTCAAAATCATAATGATCTGTCCAATCCAGAATCCTGTCAGGTGAATTGTCATACTCTCGTTTAGCAGAGCCATTGACACCTAGGCTAATCACTGGATTAAGCAAAGATCTTTTTTTCATGAGCTGAGGCACATCAGCCTGTTGCACACCAGCTAAGGAGATATATCGACAGCCTAAATTATATGCAAAATCATAATCTCTGCCGTTGCTTAGCGCATCATAAAAGCCCACTGCGAATTCAATCGCAGCACGATCTTCGATTGCAGTATTCATGCCAATAACATAATCAATATGCTGGCAAATAGTTTTAGCCTGAGCTTCACTGTAGCAAGCATTGAGAATCACACATTCAACATTTTCCGCGAAGAGCTTAAATAGATTAGATAAGGCTTCCGAACTTAAAAATTTTGCTTGCCCAGTCTCATCTTCTAGTAAAATCCCATCTTCACCTTCCCCGTGTCCTGAGAAATGAATAATATTTGGCTCATAATCTAAAATTGCTCTTGCCATGTCTCTATGACGAACAGCGCATTTAGAACGAATATCGAATTCGTCACGATGTCGGCTGCGCTGCAAGGCTTCCTCAATATCTCGGACTTCTTCATCTAATCTCAGGCTTCCGGTATTTCGAGGGTTAGCTGACAACACGAGAATTCGTTTCATCTTTATTCAAGTGATAAGAACATCAATTCAAAATACAACTACTTTTCTGTGCCTGGTGGCTTCATGCCAAATAAATGAACTGCGCCGGGGCTTTTATCGAGATCGCAGAGAAACTGCGATCTCAGATGATCTGGTCTTGATTTTGGAGCGACGTTGCCTAAAAACAAGCAAACAATCTCTTGACAATCTGTTGCTTGTTGCTGATTGCGTATTTTTACTCGCTTGATGCTGACCCAAGAACAGTGTGAATCACCATTTGCAGCAGTTCCTCCAACATCTATTTTTCGCTTATAGCGTGGAGAATAAATGCTGTTTATCCCGTCGCCGCGAGTATCTAACGGTTCCACAATATGCCAGCATTTATCTCGATAGTCAATAGGTTCTTCATCAGGCCCTGGTAGAAGGTAAACCGAGCAATTTCTGGGGGAAAACACTTCAGCCTCTATGAAAGGGGGGGCTATTGTAAACCGAGTAGCCCAATGGCATAGGTCGCCTTGTGGACTCTCAACAAATTTCTTCCAGTTTTCGTAAGCTTTCATCCAGATATCTGGACGCGGACTGATACCAAAGTTCTTACTTTGAGTTTCTCCTGACTTGAAGCTCCTGAGATTCAAGTTACTTCCCCGGGCAGCAGCCCTGCCATTATCCATCAGGAAACTGTGTAGTGGACGTCTCCAACCTCGCCCTACGCCACCAAGCATTACAGCAAATCTGATGATTGGTAGTAAAAAACGACTGAGCAGCGGTTCTGGTGCATATACCACTAGCTTCCCTTTCCAGCAGTAAAAATCTGGCTCGTGGCCACCATTAACTTCGCCATTAAGGTTTGAGCGTGAGCGTCGTCCCCACATCGTTTCATCAGGAATCATTTTTAAGCGTACGTGACCTTGGCGGTGTTGTTTAGTTCTTCCCCTAATTTCATCCTCTTTAGATTCAATCGTGCCAAATAGCTCTTCAAGTGTTATTTGAGCATCGTTTTCGGACATAACACCAAGTAGAAAGCGTAGCGTCCAGGATCTGAACCATCCTCGCCAGTGGGATGGGCGCAATTCCATTACTTTCGTATTTGGGCCAGCACTACCTTGGCTGTAGAGTTCAAAATCAAATTCTTTTGAGGTTATATTGGCAGCTTGGATAATCTCAAAAGCTTTATGAGATAGCGCATCTTCTGCCTGAATTAGTCCATAACCTGCTGATGTCCTACTACCGATTCCGTAAGTGGTTAATGCACTTTCCACCCAACTCCAAATTAGGTCTAAACAATCGGCAGAATTTTCATCCTGATTGAATTTATTAGGTATACCTCTAATAGCTATTCTAAATTTAATAATTTGATGACCACTACCCAAACCATACACCGGATGGGGTTCTGCTGACCCCTCGTGAAATACCTGAAATTTTTCCTGAGGATTGACAATATCTTTCTGGAGTTTAGTGCGTTCGGTTGGCCAAGCGTCCAAAAATTGAATTTTACCTGTTTGCAGTTTTCCACTATTATCCTTCCCAAGGTATTCCCAGACCTTGCTTTGGTCGAAATAGTGCCTTAGCGCCCAACTACGAACAATGCCACGAATTGCAGAGCCAGGAATATAGCCATTCAGGGGAACATCATCAGGACGTTGTCCTACATCAGCAAAGTCTTCGGGTACCCGCTTCTCGTGGTTCTTTTTGCCCTGAAGCTTTTCTTTTTGCGATTGCCAGTCCCAGCGACCACAGGGTTCACCAGCAGATATAAGGGTTTCAACATCAGGCGAAGGAAAAGAACCTACCTTGGCTCGCCACGGCAATGTAAAAACACCTTGTCTGAATAGACCTGGATACTTAGCCTGATATCTTTCCTGATGCTGCTTCGCTAGCAGTTCCGTCAGCAGTTGAGTAGTCTGATACATCTGCTCTCTGCTCATTCTTCTTTTCCTCTTGGTATGCCTTTGCCCAAAAATTCCAATAGTGTGAGATTGTCAGCGATCGCCGCCACAGCACCATATAGTTTGCCTGTTGGTTCTGCGCTGTTGCTTGGACACGCTCCATGAGTTGAGCAGGAGACAACGCATTATTTTCATCAACGAGCTTGTTGAGTAATACTTGCCAAACCTGGTTTGTGATTCCTGAGACCTTTCCCTCTTGTTGATTAGACTGATTGACAAATCCCACAGCAGACAGTAGTCCAAAAACTCGAAGGTGTTGCCTTAGTCGGAGCACAGCCGTCACTTCATCTTTAGACAGTTGCTTGGTTTTCGACTGATGTTGGTTGATGTAGGATTGAACATGACTATGGGCTGTCAGACTCATACGCTCTGGACTAATCCGAGTTCTGCTGCTACCGCCAGATTGAACCTGCACTGCCTTCTGCGGTGATTCTGCTAATCGATCTGTCTGTCGAGGTGGTCTAGATGCCTGGGAAGTGGATTGAATTTTAGCCTTTCCCTTATTTGCTTTATTATTTCTCCTATTTTTCGCCATTGTTACACTCCCGCAGATTGTAGTTGAGCTGTTTCTGGTGCTTCATCATCGGTTTGAGTGCCGTTGACTGTTTCGTCTTCCAGTCCTTTAGGCTCCTCCTTCCGATTCACCCAACCGTGTACCCAACCGCGCCCGACATTAGCCTGTCCGCCGACCTGCAATAAAGCGTTGATGGTCTTCATCAGCAAGACATGTTCATCCCGGCTAATACGCTCTTTCCGCTCTTTTGGCAGTAGCTTATAGCCCCAGGTGAAATAGAGAAGGGTGTCTCGCGGAATGCAAATATCGGTCCAAAAAATTTCGGCTGAGCCTGGATTTTTATTTTCGTCATCCGTCTCGTCTTGAATCTTGTTGCGGATTTGAGTCCAGAGGGCATGTTCCATCAAGGTTTGGAAGTCAGCATCGCAGAGGATGATGCGGTTTTTGCTCCAAGTGGGATGGGCCGTATTTTTGAGAGCGTCCGGCCAGTCATCGAGAGCGATCGCGTCCTCTATTCCTGGAGGCCATTTCTTTACCTCAACTTCTGCATCGGCCACGATGTAAGTGTCAGGACGATCGCCAATCGGATCGTCACTAGGAAAAGCAGTGATAGATTTGCCTGCTGCGATCGCATGATCTCGAATCAGGCTATGGCAACTTACCCAAGTAAAGATACTAGTATTCGTGTTTCGCTTCAGGCCCATTGTCCGCATGGGCACCCAGAGCAAGCGAGCGTCACCAAACCAGACTTGATGGACCCCCATGTCGCCATTAGTCTGCAACTCTTTACCAAAGAGATGGTCGGCAGCTTCCTTGTATAGCTTGGATTTTTCCTCATCGTTTTGCCGTCTAGATTCCTCAGCTTTAGCCTCGCCATGAAGTCTTACCTCTTCCCGAATACCACCCCGTAGGGACGAGCCTGGAATATATGGGAAATCGGTATGCACTTCGCGGGCAATATCCAGCACATTGCCCAAATCGCCCTCGCCCCCACAGTGAATCGGCGCAAGACTATATAAATATCCCGTTCGAAAGTCACTCATGATTGTTCTTTTAAGCTCCCCACAATAGGTGTCCGTAATTCAGCTTTTCAAAGGTGGTCAGCCACTTACGCTCTAGTTCCGATGTTGGCGTCGGTAGTACCCGCTCAGGATAAGATCCGGGGTCAAAGCGGTAGACTGTCCCCGGTGGCACAAAGGCTCGTTGTGGTAACAGGGCAAACGTTTTGTCTTGTTTGTCCCGTTCTACTTCTGAATGACTATCCAAGCGTGGCTTCTTCCGCCGAATCGTAGAAACGCCGCCCCATAACAGTTGTTTGTCGGTGGCACAGCCTTTTAGATTTTCCCAGTCGCTGGGGTAGCTACTGTAAAGCGTTGCTCCAGCTTGGGCCAGTCCCGGCGTGAGCAGATAGCCACAGGGGCGCTCTGCTGATGCGGCTAGTGGATTCTGGAGTATGTCTAACTGTTGCACTAAAGCAGGGTGCTCCTTTAGAGGCAAAGGCTGGACAATTGCCCGATGTCCTTCACCCCCTAACCGCACAGCTCCTCCAGGTAGATCGGAACTCATGGCTACAACAAACCGCCAGCCCTCGTGAACTCGAATGGCGACTTCGGTAAAATAGCCCTCAGCGTCTTTGACCTGTCGTTTGCTGTCATCGATATCAATATGGGGCAAAATCTGAGATGACCAAGGATTGCTGTGAAAAACGTTTTTAGAGAAGTTCACTTGCCCTTGCAGGTAGATATCAAGTAACTCCTCTGCCCGCATCCAGGGTGCTGGTTCGCCCACTTCTCCCGAAATGGCTTCATCTAGCACCATAGGCGCTAATCCATTAGGAAAAGCTAATCTAGCCCAAGCCGATTGGGTTTGATCAATCGGAACTAGGCGTTTAACCTCAGTCCAGTCATAGCCTGAAAGCTTACGGTTATGGCCTTCAGGATAAATGCAAACCAAATCTTTTGGGGTTGGTAACCAGAGGGTGTCGTGCTTATCTAACAAAAACGGCCCTAGAAACTCCAGATCCCGATGGCTGAGGTCTTTTTCACCCTCACCATAGTCTGGCAGTAGCGATCGCATCGCCTGAAATACCGTGATCGGCATGGGCGGAAACAATCCCTTTGCCCAAGAGCCATCACCTGGGTTAAACGGCTTAGCTTCGCGAAAGAGCAAGACATCCAGTGGCTTTAACGTATACCAGGGCATCAAGCTTCCTCCCCATAAATCCACTGCCAACGCTCTACTCGTTTATCAATCCAAAACGCAGTGAATCGCAGCAATTTACTTAAATCTTTCGGACTAGTTCCTGGCGTCGTTTCGGCTAAACCTATTGCTTCTGAGGGAGATTTATCCCGATTTAATGCATTCTGTTTCACTTCCTCTCGAACCTCACGCGCCCACTTTTCCCAGCAGTCTAGCCAGCTCTCAATCTTGTCGAAAACCTCTTTCATTTGTTGGCTATCCTCCCGCCGTTCCATCAGCACTTTGGCCGCTTTGGAAAAAAGATGAGGGTATTCTGGCATCTCATCAATTCGTCGGGGTAGCTCTTCTGCCAATCGATATAGCAGCGGGCTCAGTTTCTTTTGGTAGTCAGGATACTGCCCAACCCATTCCCACCATTGCTCTAGCAATTGCCCATTCATCAACGCTTCTAGCTGATTACCACTGCTATAGATGACGCGAAAGCAGATGCCATTTTTACCTGGCATTGCCTTAGCGCGATCGCCCTCAGCCGTCCATAAACTCTCTAGCACTGTGGGCAGGGGCACGCTCTTATGGGCAAAAACAACGCCACTGCTCATGGTAGTGGTCTCTCCCATAGTGAAATGAGGCCGAGGTTGAATTCCCTTCGGGGGATGGTCATGGTTAGGAAACCAGTAACCGCTTGCTCTAGCATCTGGCTGTGCATTGGCCTGATTGAGAAACTCTCCATGAGGATCACTACTTCCACACCAAGCCGCCCGCAGCGAGATCAGGTATTCTGGCAAATCTTCTAAGGGCAGTACCGCCATCACGTCGTCGCCACCGCTGTAGATAACGCGACCACAAAAACGTTCTTCGGTTAGGTAGGGAACCAAGCGGTTAGAGAAGTCCAACAAAGCTCGATTGAGTCCAACGTGAGTGGCCGGCCCCATGCGTTTGCAGGTATTTTCTTGAAAGGTGTCTAGGAGTTGGCGGTTGATGTCAGGTGCAATCGCCTCATTTATCAAATACTGATCGTACTTCAAGAGCTTTTTGCCTGAGACGTAGCTGCCCATGCCGTCTCCATCTGACAGCAAAATTACCCACCAATCATCAGGGCTGCCTTGACTAAATCCAGAAAAACCATCCCCTTTCTGGTGAGCCTTATCTACTAAAGAGCGCAAGCTACGAATGTCGTCCTGAGTTTGCAAGCCCATATCATCTGCAAGCCAACGGCTAGAGTACATCAAGCCGTTAAGTCCATTCTGAAACTCTGGATCACCTTGCGAGGTTGCGGATACTGCAATGTCTGTTTGATGGATCTGGAAAGGACGTTTAGTGCGGCTATAGAATGCCTTCTTTTCCTCCTCGTCAAATTTAGCCTCTTCAATCAATCGCTTGAGACGATGCCAATATTGACAAGCTTGATCAGGCGCTAACTTGACGTATCGAGCAGCTGCAATAGAACTCAGGTTCGGAAATCGAACCAAATTTTCATAATCAGGAACAGCATCGTCCAAGGGTTCGAGAACACCTAGCCTTGCTGCTACACCGCCGTATTGCCAAGCCATGCGCTTAGTGAGTTCAAGCGCATTTAGCCTTTCAGAGCCATTAAATAGCCCCTCGATCGCCTTCGACATAATCAGCCAAAACAGCCGCATTGTGCTCTCTGGCAATCCGCCACCTTCACGAAAACTACCGTGATATTTTAGCCAGGGATGTACAGCACTGAATTGACCTGAAATCGTCGATCGCCCACCAGGAGCAGCGGGAATTTTCCAGTTACGAGTGTTTTTGACAGCATTGAGGCAGACAATCAGCCGCTGTTGTAATGGCCCCCACCAGCTCCCCACGTTGATGCGGCTCTCTTCAATTGCTTTATAGAGTTCTTGCTCTTCGGCGGTAGGAATCGTCAGCTTTTCAGGGCTGAAGGCAATGTCCTTTTGTTTCTGTAGCCAGTCCTCAATTTTAGAGTCAGACAATTTAATTTCAAGCTTTTCTACTTGAGGATTGCCAAGAGGTACGCCAGCCCAGTAGGGTTCCCAACTGTGACTCAACTGCTGCTCCCAAAGATTAGGCCAGTGCCAAGCGCATCGGTCTTGCAGGGTGGCGATTTCGTGCCAGTAAGCCTTGAGCGTATCGTTATCTTGAACATCATCTGGAGCTAGGCGGTCAAACAACTCTTTCAACTCATTTTGAGTAAGTTCTGGAAAGGCTTCTTGCAACAAGTTGGGGAATGCTTCTTGCAGAATCAATTTCTTCTGGGCATCAAAGTCTTGCTGGCTCAGCCAACCAATGACTCGATCGCGAATGTGATCACGAACCTGAATACCTATTTGCTGCCATTCCTTAACTAGTTGCTCAGTTAGCTGTCGGCCCAACTCTTCAGCCGCAGCTTTTCCCGGCACTAGCACTGTAATCATGTTTGGGAAGCCAGCCGTGCTAAGAATATTAGATTCTTTATTTTTGAATCGTTCGATTGGCGTTTTGTACTCTGAGGCTTCTGACGCGATAGCTCTAAAAGAGCTTTCGAAGCCAGCGAAATCTGGCTCTTGCAACATAAGTGCATCAATGATTTCCTGGCTCCACAAGGAGGGTACGATTACTGAATCTGGCCCATACTTCTGAGCGACATACCAACAGAGTCGGGTGCTCAGGTAGTGAAGCAGGTATGACCCAGCCCAGAAGTCAAGGAACTTGCGCGATGCCTTGATGAATTCTTGGACTGGTGAAAAGCTGAATAGCAATAGATAGGGAGTTTCGGGTTTCTGAGAATCCGTTTCGTGCCAACTCGCTGGGTACATCGCCCCCACTAGTGCTGAGACAGTGGCTTGATGGCTATGGATAGGACAGTCGGGCAGGACGGTATGAGCGGGATAAAGCAGGCCGTCTTGTAGAGTTGCCGATTGATTGGACTGGGGATTGAGCCACAGTTCTGGATAAAATCGCCAAAACCACCAGAAGACTTTTTTGGGATCGTCCGCTGCCAGAACTTCATCGGGAATATCTTCGTCTTTTAACGGTGGCGGTAGGGGATTGACGTTGCCAGGTTCACCGCTGATGGGATGACGGATTGGAATACTAGTTGGATCAGTGTTAGCGGCGTGCAAGTTGACTCGATCGCTAGATGCGCCAATGGCCTGTGCAAGTTGACCTCCGGTTGTTTCGCGATTCCACCAGGTGTTGAGACCATCAAGATGATCGTTAAAGCAGGCTAGACTTTCGCGGAGGTCATTGATTTGAGTGGAAAATTCGGATGACTGCGAAGATGGCAGTTGCAGGAGTGCATAAAGTTTACGGCGATAGAAGCTGCGTTCAGAGGATGTCAAACTCGAACCTCAACGATTTCGTCTTTTGGGGTCTTCAGCCTGGGATTGGCTGTTTCCGGACATGTTTTTCCAAATTATTCGCTCTATTTGGTGATAGCGAGAAAGCTTCAGATTTTCTTTGGCTAGGTCAAAAAGTTTGTTACGTTGTCCATGCAAGCACCTTTGTGTGTTATGGAGTGGCTGTGCAGGAATCGCGGTTTGTGGGACGTCAAATGCTGGACGCAAGTATCTTTGGGGGATTGCTGGATCAATGATGGTGCTGTCATCCACCTTGAATCGCTTGTGGAATAGGAGTTTCAACTGTTTTGCGGGTGCTGGTATTGTAAATAAGGCTACTTTATTGACAATGTTTGAGTCCACCTTGAGAAGTTGCTATAGAATGCAGATGGGATGGGGAATCTAGGTTCCGCTCCCAATGACTTCTTCGGAAGTCGAATTAATGGAAATTCGATCACATGCCCGCGAACCCGTTCAATTTGACCATGCAGCCCAATGACTTCTTCGGAAGTCGAATTAATGGAAATACCCGGAATCATCAAACCGCCTTCATCTTCCCAATCCCAATGACTTCTTCGGAAGTCGAATTAATGGAAATCTGGTTGTTCAGCAATGCCCTGATCCAAACTCGATCCCAATGACTTCTTCGGAAGTCGAATTAATGGAAATGTGAGGGGCGACTTCCTTTGCTTTTGCAAAGATATCCCAATGACTTCTTCGGAAGTCGAATTAATGGAAATAGATCCGCTTCGAGGACGGCAACCCCCACAAGGGAACCCAATGACTTCTTCGGAAGTCGAATTAATGGAAATTCCCGGTAAGCCTTGTAGGTTGTCCTACTGACTGTGTTAACCCAATGACTTCTTCGGAAGTCGAATTAATGGAAATCCGATATACTCTGTATACTTTGGCGGTATGCTCTGGCTTAGGCCCCAATGACTTCTTCGGAAGTCGAATTAATGGAAATGTATACTAGAAGCTGAAGACAGGCAGCTTAGCCTCTAAGCCCAATGACTTCTTCGGAAGTCGAATTAATGGAAATTGCCCTAAGGTCACTACGACCTCTATAATCTCCCTGGCGGTACCCAATGACTTCTTCGGAAGTCGAATTAATGGAAATCTCAACCCCATGCAGCTTGTAGCACTGACCCCGATACAGCCCAATGACTTCTTCGGAAGTCGAATTAATGGAAATGCAACCCGACCATTGAGTTTGAATACTAATGCAGCCTGGCCAGCCCAATGACTTCTTCGGAAGTCGAATTAATGGAAATGGAGACCTTACCAGTCCTGGGAAGATTGCAGCACAGCCCAATGACTTCTTCGGAAGTCGAATTAATGGAAATTGCAAAGACTGCTCGGCCCATGCTGCGAAATTTTTTACCCAATGACTTCTTCGGAAGTCGAATTAATGGAAATTAGTGTGGAGCGGACACGATGGTTTGCACTTTGCGCCCGTTCCCAATGACTTCTTCGGAAGTCGAATTAATGGAAATCTGAGATGCCGGCCCATGACCACAGCCTAGCAGTATGGGCCCCAATGACTTCTTCGGAAGTCGAATTAATGGAAATTAGCTTTTCTGCGTAGTCCTCGTAATCCTTTGCGGAGACCCAATGACTTCTTCGGAAGTCGAATTAATGGAAATGGGCACAAAAACGCAAACTGAACCCGTACTGGTAAAAGTTCCAAACACCCAATGACTTCTTCGGAAGTCGAATTAATGGAAATAACGAACCGTCAACGCCGTAAATCCGGTGGGTGTGCCCCCCAATGACTTCTTCGGAAGTCGAATTAATGGAAATTTGGGATATCACGTCGAAACAGGTCGTACGCCTGCTCATCGGTTCCCAATGACTTCTTCGGAAGTCGAATTAATGGAAATCGGGGTAATCGGTCATCTCACGTACAAAGAGGTGCCCAATGACTTCTTCGGAAGTCGAATTAATGGAAATTTCAGGCAATCTGCAATACCTGTGAGTTCTTCCACCCCCAATGACTTCTTCGGAAGTCGAATTAATGGAAATCGTCCCGATTAGCATATCCAGCGTTACCCAAAGATCCCAATGACTTCTTCGGAAGTCGAATTAATGGAAATAAAATGTAAGCCCGTTCAGGTTTGATGCTGTTTTGAATGTCCCAATGACTTCTTCGGAAGTCGAATTAATGGAAATCCTCACATTGCTTAATAGGTTGTGCCGAAATTCTTTACTGACCCAATGACTTCTTCGGAAGTCGAATTAATGGAAATTGCCCGTACAAACTGGCTACAACTAATTTTTCATATCCCAATGACTTCTTCGGAAGTCGAATTAATGGAAATGCTTCCTTCCACTCCTTACCCTTGTAGATATAGTCTATGCCGACCCAATGACTTCTTCGGAAGTCGAATTAATGGAAATAAGCTCAGCAGAGTTTTGCATATATCCTGTCTTATGCAAGCCCAATGACTTCTTCGGAAGTCGAATTAATGGAAATGCTAGGAATTGCTTCTAACTTTTGGAAGCGAATTGAACACAACCCAATGACTTCTTCGGAAGTCGAATTAATGGAAATGATGACACGTCGGATTGAAATCATGACACCGCACCCGGCCCCAATGACTTCTTCGGAAGTCGAATTAATGGAAATGCTAGAGCGAGACAAAGAGAAATATAGAGGCCGTGCCCCCCAATGACTTCTTCGGAAGTCGAATTAATGGAAATCCGACCGAGTGAGGATATGCCGCGAAAGCGCTTGACGGGACCCAATGACTTCTTCGGAAGTCGAATTAATGGAAATCCGACGGGAACGCTTAATAAATCTGCAAACTCTGTGCAGCCCAATGACTTCTTCGGAAGTCGAATTAATGGAAATTTATTGTTGTTGTACGGCTCTTTGAGCGTCGGATTCCCAATGACTTCTTCGGAAGTCGAATTAATGGAAATAAAGAGAAAAGTTGATCTGGGAGTGCGAGTCTCTATCGACCAACCCAATGACTTCTTCGGAAGTCGAATTAATGGAAATTTGTGGTTTGCTTTACTCTTTCTTCGTATCGCTTCGGCACCCAATGACTTCTTCGGAAGTCGAATTAATGGAAATTCACGACTCTAGAACCGACTGTGACGGCAGCACTCGCCGCGACAGCCCAATGACTTCTTCGGAAGTCGAATTAATGGAAATCCCAAGCTTGCTTCACCTGCCGGACTACCGGGAACATTTGACCCCAATGACTTCTTCGGAAGTCGAATTAATGGAAATCGCCGAAATCCGCAACGATTGGATTGCTGTAATGGCACCCCAATGACTTCTTCGGAAGTCGAATTAATGGAAATTCTAATGGCAGTTTATAGGTTTTGATGTATAGCTGATCTATCAACCCAATGACTTCTTCGGAAGTCGAATTAATGGAAATTTCTACCAAATCGTGCTGATTGGCGTTGCTGGCCTCCCCAATGACTTCTTCGGAAGTCGAATTAATGGAAATTTGTGCAAGCCCTTGAATATTGGTTTTGATAGTTTGGTTTTCCCAATGACTTCTTCGGAAGTCGAATTAATGGAAATCTAGGGGTTCCCGTCTTATTAGGCTTTAGGGTTAGCGTGTCCCAATGACTTCTTCGGAAGTCGAATTAATGGAAATTCTCCTTTGTTGACGCGAAAAGTCATTGTGTATTCAACCCCCAATGACTTCTTCGGAAGTCGAATTAATGGAAATACGTTTGCTCTCCGTTGCCGTTCTTTCTCTTGCCAACAACCCAATGACTTCTTCGGAAGTCGAATTAATGGAAATTCAGCCACCGCTTGAATGTTGGGCTGGAGTGCGATTGCCCAATGACTTCTTCGGAAGTCGAATTAATGGAAATAGTAAATCAACAACCTTTTGAAAGGGCACCCAGTACCCAATGACTTCTTCGGAAGTCGAATTAATGGAAATTTGGGAGGCTGACAAAAAGTGGGGCGGTCTAGTGCGGGTGCCCAATGACTTCTTCGGAAGTCGAATTAATGGAAATAACCCAGAATCCAGATACAATCCTAAATAAGCCCCAATGACTTCTTCGGAAGTCGAATTAATGGAAATCAAAGTTCTTAGGGCCAATACCGCGCACTTCTCGTAACCCAATGACTTCTTCGGAAGTCGAATTAATGGAAATTCAGTCGCAGTTCTGTTTCAAAGTACTCCTTGATCTCGTCTGCCCAATGACTTCTTCGGAAGTCGAATTAATGGAAATTAGCGTAACCGTGCCAGGGGTGAGGGGTGAAATACCCAATGACTTCTTCGGAAGTCGAATTAATGGAAATCTGAGGAATTCCAGATCGCTTTTTTCATCCTGGGTCAGTCGCCCCAATGACTTCTTCGGAAGTCGAATTAATGGAAATCTCTCGATTTCGCCGATGGTCGCCGTGACCTGCTGACCACCCAATGACTTCTTCGGAAGTCGAATTAATGGAAATCGCCAGCAACGTTCTCGTATGTCCGCCTCAACACTCGGTTTCCCAATGACTTCTTCGGAAGTCGAATTAATGGAAATATCGGTCATTCTCCTAAGTACGGTAGTTGTTCAGTCTCCCAATGACTTCTTCGGAAGTCGAATTAATGGAAATTTTAACTCCGTTAATAGTCACATCGAAATAACGGGTAACCCAATGACTTCTTCGGAAGTCGAATTAATGGAAATTGATAGATTGCTCTTGTGCTTACTTCACTACTAACTTCCCCAATGACTTCTTCGGAAGTCGAATTAATGGAAATCAAAAATAAGTTAACTTTTCACTCATAATGTAACTATCAGCCCAATGACTTCTTCGGAAGTCGAATTAATGGAAATTGGGGTCCTCAAATGTCCGGTATCCGCCATAGGTGTAAACCCAATGACTTCTTCGGAAGTCGAATTAATGGAAATTGGGGGAGTTGGGCCGACTCGATCGCAAGTTCGCTCCCAACCCAATGACTTCTTCGGAAGTCGAATTAATGGAAATTTTAATCAATATAAATTGGCTCGATAATTTCGTATTCCCAATGACTTCTTCGGAAGTCGAATTAATGGAAATAAGTTGTTAAGTCTATCTTAATGACTAAAGTTGTTGTTTGTCCCAATGACTTCTTCGGAAGTCGAATTAATGGAAATATTAAAAGCTGAACCAGATCAACCAAAAATTCACTGCGTTCTACGTCCCAATGACTTCTTCGGAAGTCGAATTAATGGAAATAGATGGGAAAGCTTTGGTTAATAACCATTGCCGACAACCCAATGACTTCTTCGGAAGTCGAATTAATGGAAATTCCTGAGAAAGTCGTCATTAAACAGGGAGATTTAGACCCAATGACTTCTTCGGAAGTCGAATTAATGGAAATTAGTTAAATCAGTTTATAACTATGACAAAATAAATGTAACCCAATGACTTCTTCGGAAGTCGAATTAATGGAAATTATTCAGACGCTGCTTCACGCCCCCCTATGGGTGAAGCCCAATGACTTCTTCGGAAGTCGAATTAATGGAAATCGCATGGGGTGGGTTGTTTTTCGTAGTTCGGTCATGACCCAATGACTTCTTCGGAAGTCGAATTAATGGAAATTTCCCGTCTGCGTCAAAGAAATCCGGGATATTGGAATACCCAATGACTTCTTCGGAAGTCGAATTAATGGAAATTCCTTAAATCCCTAAAATCTCCAACAATGCAGTAGCCCAATGACTTCTTCGGAAGTCGAATTAATGGAAATATAATTCGAGGCTGAAGCTTAAGCGGGCGTAGATAGTCCTCTCCCCAATGACTTCTTCGGAAGTCGAATTAATGGAAATGCGCAATAAGCTGCATTGCATCTTGGTCTACACCCAATGACTTCTTCGGAAGTCGAATTAATGGAAATGTATCCGGTTGGCAAGATTTCAGGAGCAGTAACAGCCTGACCCAATGACTTCTTCGGAAGTCGAATTAATGGAAATTGGAGTGGTGGCACCTAGTCGCCCACCCTTCTTGCCCCCACCCAATGACTTCTTCGGAAGTCGAATTAATGGAAATTGGAACTCAGACTTGATCCGATCAAGCTTTTGCCTACATCGCTCTCCCAATGACTTCTTCGGAAGTCGAATTCATGGAAATATGGGCTGTTCAGAATCTGAAGAGAATAACTTTTTGGCCCCCAATGACTTCTTCGGAAGTCGAATTAATGGAAATTCATAGTTGATTGTAGTGGCATTGATAGCCACGCCCCCCAATGACTTCTTCGGAAGTCGAATTAATGGAAATAGCTACTTACATCAACACCTCCAATAGTGAGCCCAATGACTTCTTCGGAAGTCGAATTAATGGAAATTATATCCCAGGCTAATCCACAATTGGTCGTAGGTTTCCCGATGACTTCTTCGGAAGTCGAATTAATGGAAACGGCATACTGCCTCCGCTAATGTCTTTATTTACTTTCGCTTTCGCTACCCAATGACTTCTTCGGAAGTCGAATTAATGGAAACTTCACCCTACTTGCGATCGCAATCATGGCAGGGCTGGAATACCCCCAATGACTTCTTCGGAAGTCGAATTAATGGAAACGCATGATTATGTTTTTAACTCCATGAATGACTATTTCGACATCCCCAATGACTTCTTCGGAAGTCGAATTAATGGAAACCTAATACGGATAGCGTTCTGCTTGTTCATCATTACGTTATGGAGTCCCAATGACTTCTTCGGAAGTCGAATTAATGGAAACGTCAGATCTTTTTCTATTTCATTACTTACTTTCTTGCCCAATGACTTCTTCGGAAGTCGAATTAATGGAAACGGTAAATCGGAACCTTCAAATCGTTTGGCAATAATAATTCCCAATGACTTCTTCGGAAGTCGAATTAATGGAAACCTGGCTAGTAAATTGAGCGCCAACGCGGGTCAAACTGGACCCAATGACTTCTTCGGAAGTCGAATTAATGGAAACATGTTTAGTCGCAGATGCTTAACGGGCTTACCTTTGTCCCAATGACTTCTTCGGAAGTCGAATTAATGGAAACATGCTGACCATCAGCTGCGGTGTACCAATGCATAATCATCCCAATGACTTCTTCGGAAGTCGAATTAATGGAAACTGGCAGCAACTGCCGTGGTGGTAAATTTGGGCAGCCCAATGACTTCTTCGGAAGTCGAATTAATGGAAACGTTAGGCTATCCGATAATACACAACCTCGCTCTTCGCAACCCAATGACTTCTTCGGAAGTCGAATTAATGGAAACCTTTTCCAAGCTTTTTTGGTTATCACACAGTAAACAAAACCTCCCAATGACTTCTTCGGAAGTCGAATTAATGGAAACTCTCGTAACCATTCATAATCGGCTACAAGTTTTTTCCCAATGACTTCTTCGGAAGTCGAATTAATGGAAACTTGTAATACTCGTAAAGTTCTTGGTAGTTTACTCTGGATAACCCAATGACTTCTTCGGAAGTCGAGTTAATGGAAACGATCTGCATGGCGGATGAGTCCTGGATTCCGTTTGCCCCAATGACTTCTTCGGAAGTCGAATTAATGGAAACTGCCATCGGATCGATAGAGACTCCGTTAGCTGCTAGCCCCAATGACTTCTTCGGAAGTCGAATTAATGGAAACGAGATTTTGGGTAATACCCAAAATCTCGTTTCCATTTTTATTAGAAATAAAACCAAAAATTAAGTTTTAATATATCAATTAGATCAACTGTATCTAGATGATTTCCAAGAAATACAGATGTATTCGCAGAAAAAGATCTGCAGGATTGCCCAGGCATGAGCCAGATTTTCTGGGGTTAATGAACAGATAGAAGGTAAAGCAAATCGCAACTTTTTGTACTGAATTAACTGGTACTTTGTGATTTGATTTTATGAGAATTAATCATGAAAGCATTAGACACTCTGCATTCATCGAACGAGATTATCAACGCTAGTGCGCTCAAAGCTTTTCTTTATTGCCCACGCCAGTTTTATTTGCAAGAAGTAGAAGGCGTTCATACTCCAAACGCTGATGTATATTCTGGCTTGCGGCTTCATACAGAACTAGAGCGTGATGGTGGCAATGAATGGCAGCAATTTGTGCTAGAAAATGCCGATTTGGGCTTAAGAGGAAGAGTTGATGTTTTGAAGATAAAGTCTGGACAAGCGATTCCCTACGAACACAAAAAAGGCCGATCCTATCGGGATGAGCAGAATCAGCCGCAAGCCTGGGAGAGCGATCGCATTCAAGTTTTAGCCTATGCCTGTCTGATCGAAGCCGAATTGGGCTACACCGTGCCAGAATGCCGGATTCGCTACCATGCCGATAATGTGTTAGTGCATGTACCGTTTGATGATGCAGCGCGACAGGATGTGCAGGCGGTACTAGAGCAGGTACAGCGGTTGCAGGTTGCCACTGAGCGTCCACCAATTGCAACCAATGAAAACTTGTGCGATCGCTGTTCGGTCGTGAATGTTTGCTTGCCCAACGCAACGCGCCTAGCTCAGGGAGAGACCAGCAAGCCGCTGTGGTTGTTTCCAGTGGATGATGAACGCCAAATTGTCCATGTCACCGAGGCGGGAACGGTGATTGGCAAAAGCGGGGAGCAGTTCAAGATCACCAAGCGAGATGGGGGCGAGATGGCCTTACCGTCTCGGCAGGTTGGGCAATTGGTGCTGCATGGCTACGTGCAGATTTCGACCCAGGCGATGTACTTTTGTGCAGAGCGGGATGTGGGATTGCATTTTGTCTCCAGTCGGGGACGATATCTGGGCAGTTTCAATGCTGGGCAGGGACAGATTCAGCGACGCTTGCGACAGTATCAGGCGTTGACGAAGCCAGAGCTGTGCTTGAATTTGGCGCAACAGTTGGTGATCTGTCGGGGGCAGAGCCAGCGCAAGTTTTTGATGCGGGGACAGCGCAATGCAGGGACGGCGAATCCAGAACTGGAGCAGGCGATTCAGCAGATGCAGCGGGTATTGAAGCAGATCCCACAGGTGGATTCACTAGCATCGCTGCTAGGTTTAGAGGGAAACTTGGCGGCTTTGTACTTCAAGGCTTTACCACAATTATTAGCACCGACAGCGGCACCAGAATTTCAGTTTGCTAGCCGTAATCGTCGCCCACCTAAGGATCGCTTCAATGCCATGTTGGGCTTTGGCTATGCGCTGTTGCTGAAGGATGTAATGAATGCAATTTTGGCGGTTGGCTTGGAGCCTGCCATCGGCTTTTATCATCAGCCGCAGCGGCAGGTGTCGCCGTTAGCGCTGGATTTGATGGAGATCTTTCGGGTACCGCTGGTGGATATGCCAATTGTGGCGGCGATTAATCGCAACCAGTGGCATCCTGAAACCGATTTTGAGATTACGGATGAGCAGGTGTGGCTGAGTGATGCGGGTCGCCGCAAGCTGATTGATCTGTATGAGCGGCGGAAGGAGGACACCTGGAAGCACCCAATCGTGCAGCATTCGCTGACCTATCGGCGGTTGATTGAGCTGGAAGTGCGACTGCTAGAGAAGGAATGGTTAGGTGAAGGCGGCTTGTTTGCTCAACTGGTGTTGCGATGAGATGCAATGAGGTAAACCAATGGCGGAACCGAAACACGACTATTTGATTTGCTACGACATTCGCGATCCGAAGCGCTGGCGCAAGGCGCATAAGCTACTGAAGGGCTATGGTGAAACGCTGCAATATTCTATTTTTCGGATACGGCTAAATCAGCGCGATCGCGAATTGCTGCGCTGGCAGTTGGAGCAAATTTTGGTGGATGAGGATAGTTTGCTGATTGTGGGTTTGTGTAACCGCTGCGTGGAGCGAATTCAGGCGTGTAATCGGCCTGATGCGTGGCAGGTTAGGCCAGAGCTGCATATGGTGGTGTAATCAACTCATTTCTTGTTCCCTCTCCTCGCGGGAGAGGGCCAGGGTGAGGGCGTTTACAACCTTTTTACGGCATCAACGACGTAAGCTGCTTCTAGGACTCTGGCGACAAAGGTTAGAGGGGTGTTGGATGCGCCACAGTACTTATCATCCCGATTAAGCTGAGTGACGGCATCAAAGTAACCGTTGCCATAAACGACCAGTGCCGATGGCTCAGTTGATCGCAGTTTGGCTCCAACGGCTCGGATCACCGCTTCGGCTTTATCCTTATCTATATCGTTGTCTAGACCAGCATGATGGAGATCAAGAACTACAACATCAGCTCCAAATTCGGATTTGTGCTGGGTTGAGTTCGGCTCTTGAAATTCGGATTCATATTTCAAGAAGGTTCCGAAGCCTCGGTTTTCTAGAATTTTGAGCAAAATGTTGAGTTCTTTCTTTGGCTGCCGTGGCTTTTGAGCAGGGACAACATAATCAATTGTGATCCGCTCTGGGGTGTCTTCGCGGTCGAGGACGGCTTCGAGGCGATTGAGGCGTTGTCGTTCACTGCGGATGGCGATAGCGATTCGTTGATCGACGGCTTCGCGCACTTTGCTATTGATTCCTCTGAGGGCGGAGTTAAAGTCATTTAGGTTCTTCACAGAGAGCGCTGCCCCCAGAGCCAGAATGACTCCTCCTGCTACGCCAATGCTGAGCTGCATCATGTTGACGTAGCGATCAAAGTTGTCGGCGAGGGAGGCGTTGGCTTCTTTGAGGAAGTCGATTTGCTGTCTGAGCAGTTCGAGTTCGGTGGCAGTGGGGCTGGGCGGTGGAGTTGGCGTAGGTGTTTGAGAGAGCCAGTGGAGGGAGTGGGCAACATCGAGCCAGGGGAGCCAATCCATAGTGAGGTTATTCGTTAGTTTGCTGGGGCTAATTATAGTGAGTCTTTGGGGGTTGGGTGGTGTTTTTTGATGGAGGTTAATGTGGTGGCGATTTTGGATTTTGGATTGGCGATTTTGGATTGAATAAAGGCGATATCAGGGTGCTGGTAGAGGGGTAATCTGTGGTTCTGAATCATCGGGATGAGGGTGGCTGATTTTGGGCAAAATAAGATTTATGGGCGTTTTGGGTGGTGAGCGTAGATTAAAGGCAATAATTAGGCATTATGTGGCTAGAGCTTGCAAATGCTCGGTTTCTTCTCGGGGTCTGTGGATCGCTGAAACCCGCATTCTTTCGTCGAACCCAGCGCGAGGCTGACGGGATAAGGGTTTCAGGGGTTTTTCATAGGGCATTATTGAGAAAGCTTTGCATTAATTTTAGGTTTGGGGTGACCCCGAGAAAAATGGGGGTGTAGAATGTAGGCGAGGCAAGGGTTCTAGAACCCGACCCTTTGAACTTCTTCGGAAGTTGAACTAATGGAAACAGAAAGGCAGCCCCGAGAGTAGAAGCTGTCAGGGCAAGCTTTGAACTTCTTCGGAAGTTGAACTAATGGAAACCTGTAGGACATCTAGCAAGATTCTACTAAGTGTATACTTTGAACTTCTTCGGAAGTTGAACTAATGGAAACTTAGTGATTAGCCTTGGCAAATCGCTTCATACATCCTTTGAACTTCTTCGGAAGTTGAACTAATGGAAACAAATTAACTTGGTCTACTTCCTCAGTGTATCCGAACCTTTGAACTTCTTCGGAAGTTGAACTAATGGAAACTCGATGTACCCGACATCTCAGATACGAAGATTAAATCTTTGAACTTCTTCGGAAGTTGAACTAATGGAAACACGGGTACATGTTTCCTGTTCTTCCTCAAGACAACTTTGAACTTCTTCGGAAGTTGAACTAATGGAAACTTACTAGGCCGTCAGGACATAATACAATTCTCAAAATCGCTTCTTTGAACTTCTTCGGAAGTTGAACTAATGGAAACTCAAAATTGGTGCGTTCTGTACCGTTAGCGTACCAAACTTTGAACTTCTTCGGAAGTTGAACTAATGGAAACAGTAACTTGAGCCGGTACCGTCGCGGGAGTAACTTGAGCTTTGAACTTCTTCGGAAGTTGAACTAATGGAAACTACTGGCGTGAGCGCTGAGGCTGCGGGGGTACATATGCACTTTGAACTTCTTCGGAAGTTGAACTAATGGAAACCGTATGGTAATTCAGCGTTTTTCCGCTAAACTCCAAAACAGCTTTGAACTTCTTCGGAAGTTGAACTAATGGAAACCACAGCGTAAGCCGTTAATTCCATGTGATAGCAACAGAACTTTGAACTTCTTCGGAAGTTGAACTAATGGAAACATCCGTTCTGCGATTTCTCCCAAGCCAGTTGGACAGCTAACTTTGAACTTCTTCGGAAGTTGAACTAATGGAAACCTAGAGCACGGTTGGAACGAATTGCAATCGTCATTTGAAACTTTGAACTTCTTCGGAAGTTGAACTAATGGAAACTAAGTCCCATATCGTTCAGTCTCAATGAAGTTCCTAGGACTTTGAACTTCTTCGGAAGTTGAACTAATAGAAACCCAGCAACAGTAGTGCTAGCAACAACCAAGCGGCGAACCTTTGAACTTCTTCGGAAGTTGAACTAATGGAAACAAATTCTTCAAGATTTACACGTACCTTACGGGTTTGTGCTTTGAACTTCTTCGGAAGTTGAACTAATGGAAACCATAGCGTCATATTGCGCCATCCCATCACCAGCGTCACCTTTGAACTTCTTCGGAAGTTGAACTAATGGAAACCAAAGCGTAGAGATCACGGATAGCCTGCTGACGCACTTTGAACTTCTTCGGAAGTTGAACTAATGGAAACGGAACAGGGCCGCTCCCAAAGTGACTGCTGACAGTCCTACACCTTTGAACTTCTTCGGAAGTTGAACTAATGGAAACTAAACTAAGGTTTGAAATCCTACTACTGTTGCAAATGCTTTGAACTTCTTCGGAAGTTGAACTAATGGAAACGGGTCAATGGTTTCATCGAGGACTATAGTCCTATCCTTTGAACTTCTTCGGAAGTTGAACTAATGGAAACTACAAAGTATCCACTCCATTTACTTCAGATGGAGGGAATGCTTTGAACTTCTTCGGAAGTTGAACTAATGGAAACTTCCCCTGCAATAAATGCTTTTCAACTTCTACCTTGGTCTTTGAACTTCTTCGGAAGTTGAACTAATGGAAACATTACCACACACATTGAACAAGACCCGGTCACCGAACTCTTTGAACTTCTTCGGAAGTTGAACTAATGGAAACACAATGTGATAGGCGTAATCGCCATCACGATATTTTGCGCTTTGAACTTCTTCGGAAGTTGAACTAATGGAAACAAAATAAGCCTCCAAAGATTAGAGAGCACATTAGTACTTTGAACTTCTTCGGAAGTTGAACTAATGGAAACACTGGCTTGCACAATTATAAATTGCACATAACTCATCCTTTGAACTTCTTCGGAAGTTGAACTAATGGAAACCAGTAAGGCCCACCGTCGGTACGAGACATTGCTACAGCTTTGAACTTCTTCGGAAGTTGAACTAATGGAAACTAGCTAGTTAGGTCGACACCATTCTGGTCGTAGACTTTGAACTTCTTCGGAAGTTGAACTAATGGAAACATTTCTCCATAAGCTTCAGTGAAACTTGCGTTACCGGACCCTTTGAACTTCTTCGGAAGTTGAACTAATGGAAACTATCCAATTGACTCAGATGAACGAGCAGCTTGGGTAAAACTTTGAACTTCTTCGGAAGTTGAACTAATGGAAACCATTTTCAAAGTTCCAAGTCGACGGGAGATCTACTTTGAACTTCTTCGGAAGTTGAACTAATGGAAACGGCTAACTTGAATGGTTGCATACTCTGCAACTCCTCAACTTTGAACTTCTTCGGAAGTTGAACTAATGGAAACGAGTGACCTCGCAGATGAGGTCTAATACCAATACAAAATGAGGTTAAGCAGAATAGAAGAGGCAGTCAGAAGGCCGCTTGCAACAGAGCCTCCAGGATAAAATCAAACGAGGTCAAAGACTGAACTTGGGCTGGGCTCAACTGACTTAATTCGTTATTGACTCGCTGTTCGAGCGCCTCAAGTGTCTTAAAATTTTCTCCTTTCCATAATCCCTTGAGATATTGCCAAAAGCGCTCAATTGGATTCAACTCTGGACAATGAGGCGGCTGAAAAATAGGAATGATATTGTCGGGCCAATCAAGGGATTTGGCGCGATGAGCGGGGGCTCGATCCAGTTGCAGCACGGCAACCGTCTCGCCGAGCGCCTGCGAGAGGTCAGTGAGAAACTGCTGAAAATTGATGGAGTTGAGCTGTTGGTACTGCTGAGTCCAGTGCCAACCACTGAGAGGCTCGACGACCCCGTAGAGCCAAACGGCTTCGCGAGGCCACTCCACTTTGGCAATCGGTTTGACGCCTTTGGCGGTGATGACCCGTTTCGTCTCTGTCTTTCGGCCAATGCGGCTTTCATCCTGCGCCAGATAGCGTAATGCGGGCAATTGCAGGATGCTCTGTAGTTCCATCAGGGCAAGTTGGATGTTTTTTTAAACCGCTCGATGGCTTCAGGAGCTTGCTTGAGGCTTTGAGGCCGAGGGACCTTCAGTTTCGCCTTGAGGGTCTCTTTGACGAAATGACGCACCGTTTCGTACTTGAGGTCGAGTCCACACTCGCTCTTGAGCCACTCCACAATGGCAATGTAGCTGCCAAATCCTTCTTCAGAGGCAAGTTTCTGCTTCAGTTTTTCGAGGGCTTCTCCTTGAATATGCGGGCTCGCTCCCGGAGCTTTTTTCTCTTCTAACAAGGCTGAGAGACCCCCGGTTCGATAACGCGACAGCCAGCGAGTAATGGTCGATGGACTGCGGCTCAATCGCTCACTGATGTCCTGGCGATGTTGGATCTGTCCGCTCTTGATCCACCACAGCATTTGCAAGCGTTCTTTCTGACTCCCGCTTCTGGCTTGTTTGAGACTTTTTTCGAGATACTCTGCTTCTTCGGCGATCTCAAGTTTGAAGGGTCTAGACATTGACCGACCAAATGAACTCTACTCTTTATATTATGAGTATATTCATTTTGTATTGGTATAAGTTAATTTGACTTTGAACTTCTTCGGAAGTTGAACTAATGGAAACTTCCGCCCATTCTTTGGCGGAACTGTATAAGTCGAGTCTTTGAACTTCTTCGGAAGTTGAACTAATGGAAACGGAAATCAAGGCAGAAGGCAAAAGGATGAAGGCAGAAATCTAAAAAAGTTGCGATTGCGGGTTTAATCAAAAGTTCCCCACTTAGGTTGGGTTGAACAACGTGAAACCCAACGTTAATCCCGGTTTTGTTGGGTTTCGCTAGCGCTCTACCCAACCTACAAAAGAACTTAAAAATTGAACGAGTTTAAACTATAAAAAGCCCCTTGCAAATCAACCAGCAAGGGGCTTTTTCCTACTCAAAAATAACCCTCAACTAAATGCCCTTCGTCTCCAAAATTACACTTTCAATCATCGGCAAATCCCCATATCGCCGCATCACCTCATCCAACAATGGCGACCGTTCCCCCTCCAGCTTCCGCACCGCCTTAATAATCGCCGCCACATTCCGCATCCAATCCCGCTCCAGCAACAGCGGACAATCCCCATCCACCAGCTCCCGCAAAAAGCCACTGTGCAACCGATGCACCGCACACAGCACATCAATCATCTCCGACTCGCCATTCTTAATCTGCGTTACGGGCAAACTCGTCAACAACTGATGCACCACCCCGCTAAGCTGCGCCACATCCAGCCCCGCATCCTCCGATCGCGCAATCACTTTCAGCACCGCAATCAGCGCCCGACCCAAACCGCCCTCCAGCAAACCCCGATCCGCCACCCGCGTCAGCATCCCCGCCAGCGTCCCCACCATTGGCTCCGGCACCCGCTGCCGTCGCCGCACCCAATCCGTTGCCAGCTCACAGAAATAGCGCACTACTGTCTGATTATCCTCCTGCGCTAGGAGCTGACATACCCGCTCCATCTGCTCCAGCGATAGCGGTTCCAACTGCGAGACACGTGCGATCGCAGCTAACCCATTCACCCGTACCCCGACAAACGGCGATCGCAATAGCGGTAATAAATCAGCAACGCTAATCTGTCCCCCACTGATCTGATCTAGCTCATGACTAGCCGACACTGCTGCATCATTACTCTTCCCCAGCGCCACCTCAATCAGCTTTGCCAACGCCGCCGGATGCTCGCTGGCCTGCTGCCGATAGACCATGATCAAAAAACGCTGGTCTTTCGACTTCATCCCCTGAAGCGGCGGATGCATTTCAATTGGCTGGAACCGCAAAAGCTGGTGCTGCATCTGCTGCCGTAGCTTGGGCGGTAGGCCATCCACGCGCGACTCCAGTTCTCGCCGCGCCGTCGGAGCCGCATCCGCCAGCATATTCAGCAGTGGACAGAGCACCTGCACCTGTTGCTCAGAAGATAGGTAAGGCAACAACCATTGAGCCAGCGCCTCCTGCGTCTCTGCTGAAAGTGCTGATACGACTGGACTGGACGGCAACAGCTTGGTCAACCGATCCAGCGGTAAATCTGATTGCCGCTCCGGCGTGAGTGCCTGAAGCCACCGCACCATCCAGTCTCCAGCACCCGACTCAATACTCTCAATCAGCGCATTCAGATTGCGACCAATCCGCTCTGGTGTACCAAACAAATAGTCATCCAGCATGGCCCGAAAGATTGTCTCATCCTGCGCCGCCCACTGCCCCACGGCCCGAATCTGAATTTTATTCCACTGGTCGGGATAAACCGTATGCAGCACCTCACTCCAGGTTTGGCCCAGCGGAAACTGGCCGATAGTCACATGCTGGGGCAGCATGCCCGTCACCAAATCTGCCAGCGCCTGCCGAATATCCTCATAACGCGGTATTGGCTCTTTGAGCAATCGCCGCAACAGATCCTGCTGCGCCTCCGGCGATGCCAACTCGTGACACTGAATCACTCCCGCCGCTGTGCCATGCCCCATTAAATGTACCTGCTGTCGCAATGCCCGCAATAGCTCTGGCTCTGAATTAGCCTGAATCAAAGCCATACAAGGCTGGAGCAGCCAGCCCAATAACTGGACTCGGTCATCATAGCCATCGCTGTACTTGGCATGTTCCACCAGTGGTCGATCTGCGATCGCAGTTAGCGTATCGGGTAAGTAACTCCACAAACCCGACCACCAGCGCTCCAGCAGTTCACCGATCATCTGCACCGTATTGCTGGCTGTGACATGCTCGGCCTCGCGCAGCAGCGTCAGCAGTACATCCCAAATCCGCTCAATCAGCGTCTGAGGAGCGGCCATCAGTGCCTGCCGTAATCGTCGCTGATGCGTTTCGCCCAGCTTCAGCGCCACGGGTAGCAACTGCCGCAGCGCATCCGGTCGATCCCGCGAAACCGCCGCATAGGCCACCGCCCCGAAAATGCCCATATGCTCCAAATCCAAGCATCCCGTCCACAGCTCAAACTCCGCCTCATCCACAATCGCCAAAAATTGCCGCAGCACAGGCAGCCAGTAACTAGAATCTCTAACCGTATCCGGTTCAGACAATTGCCGAAAAAATTCCGCTCGCTGTGCCTGAGCCGACTGGCGCGTCAGCCAATATGCGATCGCATATTCCAGCAGGGTTTGGTGAAAGAAATGCAGCTTGCCAGACGGCAACTGCGTCAATACCCCTTCACTCAGCAAGTCGCTATAGGCCGCTGTCACGTCTGGTGTAAACTCCAGCCCCATCTCATCACGATAAAACGACTCATACAGCCGCGTTTGCGACAGATCAAACAGTCGCTCTGCCGTGCGTAAACAGAGATTCTCTTTTGCGATCGCAAGTGGCGCATAGTGGCTCTGGTCAATCCGGCTGTAGGTGACTTTCTCTTGCCAGTAGCGCTGATACAGCTTGCTCACCGTCAAATCCGGCGGCACATTTCCCTCTGCACCAAACAGATCGCACAGCAAAGCCAGCAGTAGGGGATTTTCCAGAATCTCCCGCAGCGATCGGTTATCTGCCGAGAGTGCCAGCACCTTATCCGCAAACGCGTGTCCCCGTTCGGGATCATCTGGTGCCAAGCGGCGAAAAAATGCCGTTGCTGCTGCCTGGATTTCCTCCGTGGAAAAATTGGGCACCGCATAGCGATCAATCGACTGCCCCAGTCCCGGCAATCGCTGATGGACGGGTTCCAGATAGTCGTTATATTCATGGTGGCGGCAGGTAAACACTACCGTTGTTCCCTGGGCCAAAAGCTGACGCATCAAGGCACCAAAGATCCGCACAAAGTCCCGGTTAATCACCAGGTCGAGCGTATCGATTAGCAGTACACCCCGCCCCAACGTTTGGTTCAACTCCTGAGCCACGTCAATTAGCGATCGCAGATCGCCGCAGAGACTTTGCCCCATTGCCTGGTCGATCATCGTCTGCTGACTGCCCGAAGGATTGATCGGTTGACCAGCCTGTGGCGCAAACGTTGAGGAAACTAAGCCATAGGCCACACTGTCTAGATAGTTGGTTGACAGCGACAGGTTGCTACACAGCACCAGGCCGACCCACGCTGTGCCCTTGGCCGTTAGCTGATCGTAGATGTCGCCCAGAATCGTGCTTTTGCCATAACCAGCCGGACCAATGATCGGAATCAGCCGCTCTCGTTCCAGCGTCACCCCTCGATCAATTGCACTCAAATACTTCTCCCGCACTACCTGACGCGAAATCCGCTCCAAAATCCGGGGTGTTAGTGCCTCCCGTGCCGCCGCAGACTGCGATCGCACTTTTTCCAGTAGATCACTCTGCACAACAGGAATGAAAGTTGTTTCTGATAGCTGCTGTTTTTTGTCGCTTTCTATTTCCCTGTTTGGTTCATCGGCCTGACCCTCTTCCTGCTCTACTACCTCCGCCCAGTCCAGATCCAGCACCCGGCAGATTTCTTGAAAAATGAAGCGGTCTACGGGTTTGCGGTTAAAAAATCGGTTGATGGTTGACCAAGAGGCAATGCCTTCTTCAACTGCGATCGCTTTTTGGGTCAGGTTTCTATAAACGAGGGCTTGGCGAGCCTGTTGTTCTCCATGTTCTGATAGCTTTAGCGATCGCCCCACCATGCGCTAGCGTTCCTTCAATCACAAATCAGCAAGACTTTAGCCCAAAGTAGCCCATATAGCGCGAAAACTGCCAATTATCTAGTCAATTCCTTTCTCAACGAGCGGGAGAAGCAGAGCCGAAAACAACCGTCTGGCCTCCCCCTCGCCCATTATTGGGAGAGGGGGACTGAGGGGGTGAGGGCCAAGGGTGGCCCAGCAACAGAAAAATTGAGGGCAAGGGCATATACCCTTCCAAATCCAAGTGCAACAGGACGCTCAAAAGTCATATACAACTCATACACGCTGCCCATATAACGCATATCTGTACTGCGATCCGGGCTTGTCAAGCTAAATACAGAGGTCACCAAACAAGCCTCAAACCTAGACACGACAAGGGGAGACAAGCCCATGAATGTGCAGACCGAACAGCTAATGGCCGCTTGGCATCTCGTCCAGCGAGGCAGCCAAGCCGCAGGCATCGACGGCATCTCCGTTGATTTGTTTGCCGGAATTGCCCAGACACAAATCCGCCAGATGCAGACTCAACTGCGGCGACAGTCCTATGCGGCCAGTCCAGCCAGGGGCATTTGGCTGCCCAAGAAAAATGGTGGGCGGCGCTTAATTGGTATTCCCACCGTGGAAGACCGGATTGTGCAGCGGTTCCTGCTCCAGACCATCTATCCCTATCTGGAGGAAACCTTTTCCGAAAGCTGTTTTGCCTATCGTCCGGGTCTGTCGATCTATCAGGCCGTGGCCAAAGTGATGGAGTTTTACCAGCATCAGCCCGCCTGGGTGGTCAAAGCCGATATTCAGCAGTTTTTTGACAATCTGTCTTGGCCGATCTTACTAGAACAGCTAGAAGCACTGGGTTTGAGGCCAGAAACTGTGCAACTGCTGGAGCAGCAGCTCAAAGCAGGCATTTCGGTCAACGGGCGGCGGCAGTTCCTTAATAAAGGCGTACTTCAGGGCAGCAGCCTGTCTGGCGCACTGGCCAATCTCTATCTCAGCCAGTTTGACCATACCTGTTTGGAATATGGGATTCCGCTGGTGCGCTATGGCGATGACTGTATCGTCGTCAGCCCCAGCTGGATGCAGGCCCACCGAGCGCTGGATGTAATCACCGATCTGCTGGATGACCTCTACCTATCGCTGCATCCTGAGAAAACGCAGATTCTGGCTCCCCACGAGCCGTTTACGTTTCTGGGCCATCAGTTTAGCAATGGACAGGTAACTGCTCCAGAGCGCAAGTATCCGATCCGGGCAGCTCAACCCAAAGCGGCGAAGGCTGCCCAATCCTATGGCCCACCCAAGGCATGCAGCATTGTCAAAACCAAACGGCAGCGACGTTCTGCCGATGCCAATACCTATTGGAGTGAACCAATGACAACTCTCTATGTAACCGACCAAGGCGCATATCTACGCGCTCGCTATAAGCAATTTCAGGTGTTTCATGAGCAGGAATTAAAAATTAGCGTCCCCGTCAACCAGGTTAGCCATGTCGTGCTATTTGGCTGCTGCAATTTATCTCATGGAGCCGTCAGTTTAGCGCTGCAACGTCGCATTCCGGTGCTGTATCTGGCCAGCAACGGTCGCTATTTTGGCCGATTGGATACGGAAGGTCATGCTCAAATTGACTATCTAACCAAGCAGGTGGAAAAAGCTCAAAATCCGGAGTTTACCCAGCGACAGGCACAGAGCATTATCCTGGCAAAACTGCACAACAGCCGAGTGGTCTTGAAGCGAATGCAGCGCAAGCGGCCAACAGATCTGGCTGAAGAGGCAATTGAAGCCATTCCTAATCTGATGCAGCAGATTGAACAGGCCGAGTCGATTGAAACGATGCTGGGTTTTGAAGGGCAGGCAGCTAACCTCTACTTTCGCGCCTATGCGTCGCTGCTGAAAGGTGAATTTGAGTTTGAGAAGCGGACGCGTCGGCCACCGACCGATCCGGTGAACAGCCTGCTTAGTTTGGGCTATACGCTGCTGTCACAGAATCTGCACTCGATGGTGGAAACGGTGGGGTTGCACACCCATTTTGGCAATTTGCATAAGCCCCAGAAAAATCGACCCTCGTTAGTGTGCGACCTGATTGAAGAATTCCGTGCTCCAGTGGTCGATGCCTGTGTGGCCTATTTGATTAACAGCAATATTTTCACCGAAGAAGACTTTACGCCCCCGGATGCTCGGGGTGGGGTGTATCTCCAGCCGGATGCGCTGAAGAAGTTTCTCCAGAAGTGGGAAGAGTTTCTCAACAAAAAAGTGACCCATCCCGGTACGGGGCATAAGGTCAACTATCGCCGCTGTTTTGAACTCCAGGTTTGGGAATATGTGACTTGCCTGATGGGAGAGCGCGAGGTCTATCGCCCGATGCGATGGAGTAAGTAGTTACCAATGTTTTATCTGATTTGCTACGACATCGTGAAAACCAGTCGGCGCAACAAGGTGGCTCATCTGCTGGAAGGCTATGGTCTGCGGGTGCAAAAGTCGGTGTTTGAATGCGTTCTGGAAGACAACCAGCTTGGTCTGCTGCAACGCAAGCTGACTCGCTATATCAAAGCAGAAGAAGACCAGGTGCGCTTTTATCCGATGACGGCCCATACTCGCCGCAAGGTGCTGATTTTGGGGATGCAGCCCGAGCGCCAAGTTGATGACGCGGCGTTTATTGTGTGATGCCCTCACCCCCAGCCCCTCTCCCAGCGGGAGAGGGGGGCAAGAACAGGTTTATTCAAGATTTGAATGATTTGGAGAAAAATTATGTCTGCTGATTTTGTTGCGGATCATCGAGAGCTGTTGATGTACCAGGTTGCCTTTGAAGCGGCAATGCGGATTTTTGAGCTGACGCAGACGTTTCCAGAGAATGAGCGCTATTTGCTGACGGAGCAGTTGATTCGTTCGTCGCGATCGGTCTGCGCTAACTTAGCCGAAGCGTGGCAGAAGCGACGCTATCACAAAGCGTTTGTAGCCAAGCTGAATGAAGTGGAGGCGGAAGCAGCGGAAACTCAAACCTGGCTGGAGTTTGCGATTTTATGTAACTACCTGGATGCGGAAGTAGGTCAGGAAACGTTTCATCAGTATGAGATTGTCTTGAAAACGGCAGCTCGCTTCATTGAGAATGCGGATGCCTGGGTGGTGTCATCATGAGTCATCGTAGTCGTAAACATAAAAAGCGCTTCCGCTGTGGACATCGGGGATTTGGTCGCTATTGCCACTGCTGCGCGGATCGGGCTAGTGTTCAGTCAATTAATGATTGACGGGTAAAGTCTATGTAATTTGACCCTGGCATCGGCTGTTGTAAACCGCCAATCAATCCAGGTTTCTTCGTAATTACGATTGTCCTGCCAGGCATCAACCTCGGATTTGAGCGTCTCCAAATCCGGAATACGACGATCTAAACATTGACGACTGAGAATACTCAATTCGATTTCTGCCATATTCAACCAACTTCCATGCTTGGGCGTATGACAAAAGTCCAACCGACTCAAGATTCGCTGTGCTTCTTGTGGCTCAAACGCTTTGTAGAGCGATGCGGGCGAATGGGTATTGAGATTATCTTGAATCACAATCAGTTTCTCTGCCTGAACATAATCTGAATCAACCAACGTTTTGAGCAAGTGAGCATAATCGAGTGCCGTGCGGTGCTGCGTCACTTCCACCCGTCGCCATCCCACCATTGGCTCACAAATCATAAACAGATTCGCTGTACCATTGCGTTTATATTCATAATTGAAGCGTTTGGGGTGTCCCCGTTCAGCAGGAATGGGAACCAGGGTTTCTTTGACTAATTGTTTGGTTGCCTCATCAATGCAAATCACAGGAATCTTGGGATTGTAAGCTGTTTGATACACCTCCAACACGCATTCCATGCGCCAGACAAACTCGGCTGATTGTTCAGGCGGAATTACCCAGCACTCTTGTCGCCAGGGTTGCAGTTCGTTTTTTTCAGCACTTGTCGCACACTCTCATGGCTCAGTTGCTCAACATAGTTCAACTCGACCATCTGATCTGCTAGCAAGCGCAACGTCCATCGCCCCTTTCCCTGAGGGGCCTCGCTACAGCGCAATGCAATCAAATGCGCCTCGACTTCGCCATCTATTTTCCGTTTTCGACCGCCACCGGGACGGCACTTCAGCGCTGCTTCCAGTCCTTCCTCAACAAATCGCTGACGCACTCGCTCAATCGTTCTGATACTCAGGCCAAAGGCATCTTTAATCTCCTGATCACGCCAACTCCCGTTGGCTTGATTGCGATCCGCTTTCAGGAGAATCCGGGCATGATTGATCGTGTAAGCCGCTCGTTTGCCCGTTTTAACCATTTGTTCGAGTTCTTGTCGTTCTGCTTCGCTTAAGCTTACGATGTACTTTTTGACCATGTCAGCACCTTGATTGCACTGACTTCATCTTACTCTTTTACCCGTCATCCTTTTATTGACTGAACACTAGGCGCAAGCAACAAGCCTTGCAAAACCGACAGGCGAAACGGCAGAATTGGGCAGCGACATTCAGCTCGGATGTGATTGATCTGAGTGATTTACCCAAGGCAATTGTGAAGAAAGCGCGACAGGTTTTGTCAGCATTGAACCAGGGAAAAAGCTATTGGCAACTCTCAGGAAAGCGGCTGAAAATGTCGCACGATGTGATTAGAATTCCAGTGACGGATCGCTATCGGTTGCTGTGTCATGATGATGGCGATCAGGTAACGCCAATGAAGGTGATTTCCCACGAGGAGTACAATCCGCTAACGAAAAGCCCCAAACGCCTGATCCAGCGGTTGTTTTCGCGAAAGAGATGAGAACTCAAATTCTGGTTTTTGCTTGTTTTTGGTCGTCAGAGTGATTTATGGTCTATGTATTTACGATTTGCTCTTGTTTACGTTTGTATACTCGATTTCTTCTCGGGGTCTACGGATCGCTGAAACCCGCATTCTTTCGTTGAACCCAGCGCGAGGCTTATGGAATAAGGGTTCCAGGGGTTTTCCACAGGGCGTTGTTGAGAGATCTTTGCATTTATTTTGGGTTTGGGGTGACCCCGAGAAAAATGGGGGTGTAGAATGTAGACGGAGCAAGGGTTCTAGAACCCGACCCCTCTAAACTTCTTCGGAAGTTGAATTAATGGAAACGACTACTACCTGTATCGGACTGCGGCAAAGTAGTAGGCACTCTAAACTTCTTCGGAAGTTGAATTAATGGAAACAGTTAATCGCTAATGAATTTGGCCGCAATACAATCTCTAAACTTCTTCGGAAGTTGAATTAATGGAAACTTGGACAGTTCCCGGGTAATGCGACCCAACTCGACTGCTCTAAACTTCTTCGGAAGTTGAATTAATGGAAACCTGCGAGTACTCACCCCATAGGCGTTGATCTTGCTGCTGCTCTAAACTTCTTCGGAAGTTGAATTAATGGAAACCTGTCCTTGAGGGGACAGAATCAAATTCTTGCCCCGATACTCTAAACTTCTTCGGAAGTTGAATTAATGGAAACTAACGTCTCTCCCCTTTTGATAGGGAGATAATTCTCCTCTAAACTTCTTCGGAAGTTGAATTAATGGAAACTTGCGATTCGTAACACATCTGCTACGATAAGCGTAAGGACTCTAAACTTCTTCGGAAGTTGAATTAATGGAAACATTGGACACTCTATCAATAGAAGTATCCCAAGTGTTATGGCTCTAAACTTCTTCGGAAGTTGAATTAATGGAAACGTGGCCTTCGCTTGGTTAGCGATATGGTTAATCATCTCTCTAAACTTCTTCGGAAGTTGAATTAATGGAAACTCGGCACAATCGCCAAACACGATGCAACCACTCATAAACTCTAAACTTCTTCGGAAGTTGAATTAATGGAAACTGTCCTGAGGCTTTCCAACTAGAACACATGTCTTCTCTAAACTTCTTCGGAAGTTGAATTAATGGAAACTCTCCAAACCAAGGGCACGTGAGAATGGATTGTATGCTCTCTAAACTTCTTCGGAAGTTGAATTAATGGAAACTCGAAATCCCCCCATGGATCATCGGATGACCCATCGTCTCTAAACTTCTTCGGAAGTTGAATTAATGGAAACAGAAAGCAACAACAGAACAACAAGAACGAAAGCAACAAACACTCTAAACTTCTTCGGAAGTTGAATTAATGGAAACCGATAGCTCCCGGGACAATAACTGCTCCTGTGAGAAGTGTTCTCTAAACTTCTTCGGAAGTTGAATTAATGGAAACCGCCAAGTACGTATGTACTAGTCTCAGACTAATCTCTAAACTTCTTCGGAAGTTGAATTAATGGAAACTCGTCGAGCAGGACATCACTGGAGGTGACGCCTCCGTAAACTCTAAACTTCTTCGGAAGTTGAATTAATGGAAACTCATTACTTAGTTTCTCTTCAGTAATGACTCTATAACTCTAAACTTCTTCGGAAGTTGAATTAATGGAAACTTGTAAGGCGCATTGAATGCACCTTCCGGAATCGTAAATCCTCTAAACTTCTTCGGAAGTTGAATTAATGGAAACTTTCGGCTAAGACGTTTGGTTCTTGCCGGACATTGACCCCTCTAAACTTCTTCGGAAGTTGAATTAATGGAAACGATATTTCCATGAAGTACTAATCGACTCCCCTCAAAGACTCTAAACTTCTTCGGAAGTTGAATTAATGGAAACGAAATATCGTAACCTGGACGTGTAGGGCACCAGGAAATCTCTAAACTTCTTCGGAAGTTGAATTAATGGAAACCCAGCTCGTGCAGACATCGTCAGATTCGACGACGTCTCTAAACTTCTTCGGAAGTTGAACTAATGGAAACAATAAAACCGGGGCCAGTGCCAGTGCTTTGGTAAAGTCTCTAAACTTCTTCGGAAGTTGAACTAATGGAAACTTATAGTTGCACTTCCAATTGGTACGAGATCAAATCTCTAAACTTCTTCGGAAGTTGAACTAATGGAAACGCAAGAGTTCCAATCCGGGTAGTAGGTGCCATCGCACCCTCTAAACTTCTTCGGAAGTTGAACTAATGGAAACAGTTTATCGATCACTAGGGATAAATCTAGTTTTTCAGCTCTAAACTTCTTCGGAAGTTGAACTAATGGAAACGAGTCAGTTGAGTAGGTTGTACCTCCGCCTTTGCAGCTCTAAACTTCTTCGGAAGTTGAACTAATGGAAACCCGTTAAGGAGAACGGTCCGCCCTGACCAGTTTGGAGGTCTCTAAACTTCTTCGGAAGTTGAACTAATGGAAACATTCACCAAACCTCGTGAACCACCCGTAGATAGTCCAAACTCTAAACTTCTTCGGAAGTTGAACTAATGGAAACGAGATGCTTCTTGAATCGTAAAGCCCAGAACGCTACTCTCTAAACTTCTTCGGAAGTTGAACTAATGGAAACCAGCTGCCACGAGTTTCCTCGGTACCGTCTCCGTCACCTCTAAACTTCTTCGGAAGTTGAACTAATGGAAACTATCGAGTAGAGCGTTCATACCAAGCTTCGTCATATTCTCTAAACTTCTTCGGAAGTTGAACTAATGGAAACGAGCTATCGAAAAGACTACGAAAATCCAATAAATCCTCTAAACTTCTTCGGAAGTTGAACTAATGGAAACCAGGCGTTACCCGACTTGATGGTACCAATTCCTGCTCTAAACTTCTTCGGAAGTTGAACTAATGGAAACTTTCATTTTGAGAACGCTGGCCCTACAAAAATCAAGACTCTAAACTTCTTCGGAAGTTGAACTAATGGAAACTTCCACTGGCTCACAGTGAGGCTTACGGAAAAGCTCCGCTCTAAACTTCTTCGGAAGTTGAACTAATGGAAACTTAACCAAATCTCTTGGATCTAGCATATCTGATTTACCCTCTCTAAACTTCTTCGGAAGTTGAACTAATGGAAACAACTAATGAAAAAGCCAAAGCAACTGAAAACAAGACAGCTCTAAACTTCTTCGGAAGTTGAACTAATGGAAATCTTACTGTCCTAGTACTTCCGTCAATGTATCTGCATCTACTCTAAACTTCTTCGGAAGTTGAACTAATGGAAACGTTGGAGCCTTTTCCTTGGCATCAGCTTCGATGTATTCTGAAACTCTAAACTTCTTCGGAAGTTGAACTAATGGAAACTGTGCCCGCCAACTTGAATCTCTTGAACAGCGTCTTCTCTAAACTTCTTCGGAAGTTGAACTAATGGAAACTTTGGCGAAGCTGTTCAGCTTCTTGGAAAATTTCCACTCTAAACTTCTTCGGAAGTTGAACTAATGGAAACTGGGCTTTGCCGAAGCTTTTCAGCGAAGCTGAAAAGCTGTGCTCTAAACTTCTTCGGAAGTTGAACTAATGGAAACGTGTCTATGTCTTCCACCCAGGTGATTACCTCAACACTCTAAACTTCTTCGGAAGTTGAACTAATGGAAACTCTGGTGTCTGCCGCAGCGTTTCAGCTTCGCTGAAAAGCTCTAAACTTCTTCGGAAGTTGAACTAATGGAAACAAGGCGTATCCCCAGTTAAGGCATAGTGATTCCGACATACTCTAAACTTCTTCGGAAGTTGAACTAATGGAAACGCTCAGCGAAACCTTGTAAGTTTCCTCCAAAAAAATCTCTAAACTTCTTCGGAAGTTGAACTAATGGAAACGTCAGCTTGATTTCTCAAAAATTCTGGAATTGAGTCGTATACTCTAAACTTCTTCGGAAGTTGAACTAATGGAAACAGTTCACCAGATTGGACTTGTCCACCAGACACGAAACTCTAAACTTCTTCGGAAGTTGAACTAATGGAAACATTGAGAGTTGCCCCTGTACCGTAAGCGTAGCCTCCTCTAAACTTCTTCGGAAGTTGAACTAATGGAAACGAAGAGTGGTGAGGGGTGTAGTTTGTAACACCTGTAATCTCTAAACTTCTTCGGAAGTTGAACTAATGGAAACTCTAAATTAAGGATCTATTGTTTGATTTGGATATCGTCTCTAAACTTCTTCGGAAGTTGAACTACTGGAAACTGGAGTGTCATGCTTCAGTAGTGGATCAATTAGCGATTCTCTAAACTTCTTCGGAAGTTGAACTACTGGAAACTGGAGTGTCATGCTTCAGTAGTGGATCAATTAGCGATTCTCTAAACTTCTTCGGAAGTTGAACTAATGGAAACCGTCAGGGTATTCACCACGAAAATCAATAGTCGCAATACTCTAAACTTCTTCGGAAGTTGAACTAATGGAAACCTTTTTTCGGAGTCATCAATGTCGTCGATGCTCCATCTCTAAACTTCTTCGGAAGTTGAACTAATGGAAACGCTTCGACTCCCTCATTCCAGGCGTCCAACGTAACGTTGCTCTAAACTTCTTCGGAAGTTGAACTAATGGAAACTCGATATGCCAGAAATCGGCATTAATCGAATCCAAGCTCTAAACTTCTTCGGAAGTTGAACTAATGGAAACGTCTACCAAGGCAGAAGGCAGAAGGCAGAAGGATGAAAAGGTTACCTAACTAGTATTCGACAGCAGAAATAACTCACCCTTTTGCTAAAGCTGAAACTCTTTCAAGATAGGGAATCTCCGTTCTGCCTTCTGCCTTCTTACTTCTGCCTTTCAGTACTAGCCATTAAATATCGATTGATAATTAATGAATGAAATTGTGCGCCTTCTGTCTTTTGCCCATCCTCCAATTCCACAATAAAACTTACCCACTCCGCGTTTACTGTCCTTCATTTGAAGGAATCAGAAATCGACTCAGCTCCTCACATTGGACTTTGGCAAAAAGAATGTGAGGAGTTTTTGCTTATCTGCTCAGCAACATAAGCCATCAATTGGATTTGATTTAGTGGGTTACTGTAGGTTGGGTTGAACGAAGTGAAACCCAACAGCGGCAATGGTTCCGTTGGGTTACGCTAGCGCTAACCCAACCTACAAATTTAAGCTTTAACGCTGTACTAGGCTAATGCTGAAGATAGTGCCAAACTAGACATAGAAATTGCAGCTGCTGAGAGGTTGAAAGGATGAGTATTGCCGCAGAACTCAGAGCACTCAGTGTGCAAGACTATCACCGCATGGTAGAAGCGGGAATTTTGGCAGCTGATGAACGAGTGGAATTGATTGAAGGACAGCTCTACAGGATGGCCGCAAAAGGGACAGCGCATAGCGCAGCAGTAACGCGCATCGATCGAGTATTGTCTCGTCTGTTGGCAGGAAAAGCATTGCTGCGGTTTCAAGACCCAGTACAGTTGAGCGACTTCTCAGAACCCGAACCTGATGTAGCAGTGGTGCAAATTGATCCGCTTGATTATGAAGATCACCACCCAATACCAAGGGAAATCTTTTTACTCATCGAGGTAGCGGACAGTACACTGCGGCGCGATCGCGATCTAAAAGTTCCCATATATGGACGTTCTGGCATTCAGGAGTACTGGATTTTGGATGTGCAAGAACGGTGTTTGCATGTCTTTCAAGAGCCAGAGCAAACAGGCTATAGGGTACAACGAAAACTATCGGAACAGGATACTGTTGCACCGCTCGCGTTTCCGGAGTGTGAGATTGCCATCCAAGACTTTTTGCGATCGCAGATCTCCCACTGAGTTCAATCACCCAACCTGTAAAAAGCCATGTGAGAATCTACGTAGCTAAAGCCCTGACTCTGTTTTTGCGTTTGCCATACTCCAGCGCCGGGTCTCTTCTTTATGAAGCATTGGAAGCGCTTTCGTCTATGTCATCACCTGGCTAGCTCGAACAGCGATCGCGCTAAATGCATTGCTTTCTCTCAGTTCTCGAACAACGGGCGATCTGACATGGCCAAACAGATGTAGTTCATCCTGAGCACGAGTCATCGCCACATAGAGCTGCCGCCGCGCTAAGGCTGCTGCATCAGAGTTGAGATCGCAGCAGTCGTTGAATTGCTCCACCCAGATCAGCAGAACAACCTTGAATTCCAAGCCCAGCGAAGATAGCGTCGTGAGGACGCGCACCCCTGGTTTGCGAACGCTGTAGTTCAGCTTGGTTGTTGTACTCTCAGTTATCCAATAAGACTGCACACCCATATCGTCCAACCGCTTCAGCATTGACTGAAACAGCGGCTCATCTTTTTTGGACTTGTAGCGGTAGAGAATCGCAATCTCAGCCGGAGCATAACCCGATTCACACTGAGATCGCACCTGCTCTAAAACAGCTTCGACTGCATCGGCTCTAGATGAAGTCAGATGCAGAACAGGCTTTGGCCCATGCCGGAGCGCTGCCCTCGGTTCAACAATGGGAAACGTCGCATCTTCATCAGATACATTTGAAGTCGGCTGTACGACCTGCCATGCGGCTGAGAGAATTTCATGCGTATTCCGGTAGTTTTGAGCCAGTCGCTGACTGCGGCCCTGTGCCTGTATGCCAACTGATTTCCAGGTAAACTTGCGCCGCTGATAGAGACTCTGACTACCATCCGAAACAATCATCAGATCGCCCTCTAGGGGGTCTTTCAAAGCGGCAACACAGCAGAGGAACCAGTCAGGGGAAAACGTATGCGCTTCATCCACCAAGACTGCATCCCACTTTTGATCGGGCGATCGCTGCTGCAACCGCAGCAAGACCTGCTGACCAAGAAACGTTTCGTATTCCTCACTGCTGTTAAATTCTCTGGGCACCGGCAGCCGTCCGAGCAGTGATCGCGCCCAGTCAGGCCATCCAATAGCAATGGAAAAATTTAGCCAATAGGATTTCGATTCTGGTATTTCGAGACTACGTGGTGGGTGTTTGAGTCGTTAAGAGCCACTTGATTGGCTATTGAGGTTGTTTAGAGATCATTCACAGGCAGTATTTATCAGTCATTCCAGAAATCTGAGAAACATTTGGCTGAGAGTTCGGTGTATCGAACCGTATGTTGAATATTTTTGTGCCCCAGGTAAAGCTGAATGGCCCGAGTATCATGACCGTCATTAGCCAACTTATACCCACAGGCATGACGAAGCATATGTGGATGAACCGGAAAGTCAAGTGTCGACAGTACCCCTACTCTGGATAACATCTGCCTGAACCCTGCTGCCGTCATCGGGGCTTGCCGTTCCGTCATAAACACATAGGGAGATTGAATCGATTCTCGCTTGAGCTTACGGAGTGCTCTTAATTCCGGCCCCCTCAGCGGATGAACACTAGGCATACCATGCTTGAGTCGGTTGACATGCAACACTCCTTGGGCAAAGTCAATGTGGTCCCACCTCAGCGCACACAGCTCCGAAACCCTCAGCCCATGCCGATAAGGGGTTTTTTGCATAACCCCCCGAAAAGGTATATTCCACAAAGAGACATCTGAGTCTCAATCTAGTGATTGCGCAACTTTCGTACCCTCCAGATAGCGATACACACTGGCCTTCGAGAGGTTGTAATCCTTCATCAGGGTTTTGATGAGCACGCCCTGCGCTCGCTTCTGTCGCAGTTTCAAACACTGCTGCTCAGTCAAATGCTTATCCCGACCCAGCTTAACACCACGGGCTTTGGCATTCTGGATGCCATCGATTTGACGTTCAGCCCGGATTTCGGTCTCAAATTGGGCAATGGCCCCCAGCATATTAAAGAGCAGCCGTCCGGTAGCATCGCCGGTGTGAATGTTCTGGTCAAGCACCTGGAGATTGACCTGCTTTCGGTCTAACTGCTTAGCCAATTGACAGAGATGAAGCGTGGAGCGCGCCAGCCGGTCTAAGCGGGTCACCACCAGCGTATCGCCTTCCCTAACATATTCGAGACAAGCTTTCAGTCGAGGCCGCTTGCTGGAAGAACCACTCCGCTTCTCTTGGAAGATCTTGTCGCAATGCTTCAGCTTATCGAGTTGCACATCGAGACTTTGTCCCACAGAGCTGACCCGCGCATAGCCGACGACAGCCATGATCGCCCCCAAAGGTTTCATTAGGTCTAAGACCTTTTGAGAATCGAATAATGAGACATGGATTGAGACATTAATATGGGCCTGTCTCAAAAGGTCTACTTTCTGAGACTATTGTAAACGACGCAACGCCCCAGCGAGATCGCTAATTCCTATGGCAGAGCAGATAGCGGCTCCTACTCAAAAACGTCTGCAAATCTTGGGTGATGACGAGATTACCGACCTCTATGGATTGCCTCACTTCACCCCTGAAGAGCAAAGCGAGTACTTCGCGCTATCGTCTAGAGACGCTACCGCCATCGAGCAGCTGCATAGCATCAAGTCCCGGATATACGCCATTCTACAACTGGGCTATTTCAAGGCTCGCCATCTCTTTTTTGTCTTCAAATTTTCAGCTGTCGCTGCCGATGTTCGATATATTCAGGCACGCTACTTCCCAACCTTCCATCTGACTGAGTTTGAACTGACGAAGGTCACGCGACTGAAACACCAGCGCATTATCCTTGAACTCTGCAACTACCGCACCTGTGCTGAGGCGGAGCGTCAAGCACTGATGCGCAAAGCTCAACAGGCTGCCAGGGTTTGTGGCAAGCCCATCTACATCTTTCGCGAGCTAGTGCGTTATCTCGAAGAGCAATGCCTTGTCGCACCTGGATATAGTTTTATGCAGGATGTAGTGGGTCAGGCCATTGCCTATGAGCAAGGCCGATTGGTTGCCGTGGTGAAACAGCATCTGACAGTCGCTAATACTGAAGCCTTAAACCGGATGATAGATGATGCACCAGGGCTGTACGAAATCACTCAGCTGAAACGAGAACCCAAAGATTTCAGCCTCGGTGAGGTGAAGCGTGAGATTCGTCGCAGCGATCAGATTCAGCCACTCTATCGCTTGGCCCAGAACCTACTGCCCGCACTGGAGATTTCCCGCGAGAGCATCAAGTACTATGCGTCACTGGTGACTTATTACTCTGTCTTCCGGCTCAAGCAACTGACTGAGGGTACGGTGTATGTGTATCTGCTGTGCTTTGTTTACCATCGCTACCAGCGGGCACACGACAATCTGATCAACAGCCTGATATACAACGTCAGACGGTATGTTGAAGAGAGCAAAATAGCGGCTAAAGAACAGGTGTATGAGTATCGGGTTGAGGGTAACCAAAACCTGCAAAAAGCCAGTCAGATCCTCAAGCTTTTTACCGACGACACCATTGCCGAAACCACTCCCTTTCAGGTAGTTCGGACAAGAGCCTTTGAGATCCTAGAGCGTCAGAAATTAGCCTTCGTGGCTGAGCACATTGCCACTCAAGCCAGCTTCGATGAGACGGCTTTTCAATGGGAGCATGTAGATACTTTGGCGCGACAGTTCAAATGCAATCTGCGGCCTATCCTACACGCGATTGAGTTTGCCAGTGCTTCGGGGTATGCCCCTGTGTTGAAGGCGCTTGCGTTCTTGAAAGCAGCGGCGCAAAAAGGGCGACCCTTGAGTCAATATCGCCTAGACTCGTTTCCAACCCAGTTCATTCCAGACTCAACCAAACGCTATCTCTATGCCTCAGCAGAAGTCGGTGGTCATCTACTACCAAACCGCTACGAGTTTCTGGTTTACCGACTGCTGCGAAACGGTTTGGAATCTGGCGATATTTTCTGCCGCGACAGTGTTCGCTTCCGCAGTTTCGAGGATGACCTACTCAGCAAGCAGCAGTGGCAGGCAAAGACTGAGCTGATTACAGCAATTGGGCTAACGATCCTCAAGCAACCGATTCAAGCGCATTTGGCAGCGCTCGAACAGCAGTTGGAGGCTCAACTGGCGCAGGTGAATCAACGCTTGAGTGCTGGTGAGAATCCACATTTTGAGATCAAAAAGCGGGGGGCAACCATCCGGTGGACGCTTCAGTCACCCGGCATTCGCGAGTCAATCAACCATCGGATGTTCAGTACGCTGAAGCACGCCAACCTCAGCAGCGTCGTGCATTTCGCCAATCAGCACTGTCAGTTTAGCGAAGCCTTTGAACACCGATTGGGACGTTACGTCAAACAAAAATCAGACGACAGCGTGCTGATCGCCTGCCTGATTGCTTGGGGCACCAATATGGGGCTGGGTCGCATGGGCGAGACCTCGGATATCAGCTATCACGCCCTGGCAAACGCATCCGATAACTTCCTCCGCCCAGAAACGCTCAGAAAGGCTAACGATCTCGTCAGCAATGCCATTGCTGAACTCCCTATTTTTCGGCACTACGATATTGACGGAACCCTTCACTCCAGCAGCGATGGACAAAAGTTCGAAAGCCAGATTCAGACCATCAATGCCCGTCATTCACCCAAGTATTTTGGGTTGAAAAAGGGCGTCGTTTCCTACACCCTGGTGGCCAACCATGTGCCGGTCAATGCCAGAATCATCGGCGCGAATGAGCACGAGAGCCATTATGTGTTCGACCTGCTGTTCAACAACACGACTGAGGTTCAGCCCACAGTTCATTCCACCGATACGCATGGTACCAACGAGGTCAATTTCGCCATCTTGCACCTATTCGGCTATCAGTTCGCCCCGCGCTACCGGGATATCCATGACAAGGTCACCCATGCGCTCTATGGGTTCAAACATCCCAGTCAGTATAGAGATGCCCTGCTCAGGCCGATTCGCAAGATCAATACTCAGCTCATTGTGGCCGAGTGGGACAACATCCAGCGCATTATGGTGTCATTGGCTCTGAAGACCACCACTCAGAGCATCCTTGTTAGCAAGCTGAGTGCCTATGCTCGCAGGAATAAGACCCGGCGAGCGCTATGGGAGTACGACAACATCATCAAAAGCCTCTATCTTCTGGATTATGTCGATTCGGTTCCCCTGCGTCAGAATGTCCAGCGGGCGCTGAACCGGGGCGAAAGCTATCATCAATTGCGCAGAGCCGTTTCCTACGCCAATTTCGGTAAGCTTCGCTTTAAGACCGAGTATGAGCAGCAGATATGGGGAGATTGCGCTCGCTTGCTGACCAACTGCATCATCTACTACAACGCCTCTATCCTGTCCGACCTATTGACTCACAGCGATAGCTGCGGTGACGCGGCTAGGGTGGCCCTGCTCAGCCAGGTGTCGCCAGTCGCGTGGCAGCACATCAATTTCTATGGTCGCTATGAGTTCAATAGGCAGCCTGAAACCATTGATATGGAAGCGATTATTCAACAGTTGATACGGCTGCCGCTTGAGTGAGATGAGCGAGTCTCATTGTGGAATATACCTTTTCGGGGGGTTATGCAAAAAACCCCCAGTACGGAACCAAGCCCATTCCGTCTACCCATAGAGATGCCACCTATGTCCTTGATGAACAGCTCAATAACGAGACAGAATTGTCACTACTGGAACATACGACTGATACGGCTGGATATACTGAACTGGTTTCGGCACTGTTTGATCTTCTGGGGATGCGCTTCAGTCCTCGGATTCGGGATCTTGGCCGTCAACGGCTTTATCGTACAGCCAATATTAAAATGAAGCGCTTCCCGAAGCTCAAAGCTCATATTACTGAGGTAATCGACAAGCAGCGGGTCATCAATAACTGGGATGAAATTTTGCGCTTGGTGGGGTCGCTCAAGCAAGGTTGGGTCACCGCTTCCTTGCTCATTCAAAAGTTGCAGGCTTATCCAAGCCAGCATCCACTTATGCTGGCCTTACAGGAATACGGTAAGTTGATCTCAACCCTACAAACACTCCGCTGGTACGAGGATGAAGGCACTCGGCACAGCATATCTCGGCAGTTGAACAAGGGCGAAGCTATGCAGTCCCTCAAGAGACATCTCTTCTATGCCAATCAAGGCAAGGTGAAGGGCCAGTCAGACGAGCAGTTGTTGCATCAAGTTGAATGCCTCAATCTGGTGACCAATATTGTGATTATTTGGAACACCATCTACATGAACAAGGCTGTCGAACAGCTCCGTCAGGAAGGCCATCCTGTTGATAATGCAGACCTTATGCACATCTGGCCAACTCGCTCTGAGCATCTCAATGTGCATGGGCGATATCAGTTCAACCTCAATGAAATCAAAAAGAATAGGCAACTCAGAAAGCTACGCAAGCCACAGAACTTGTGAGGTCTATTGGCTAAATTTTTCCATTGCTATTGGATGGCCAGTCATGAAAATGCTGAGCCTGTATTTGCGCTCGATACTGAGGATTTTGAGCATCCGAGTGCAGTTGCGATCGCAGGTGAGCAGCCAGCGTAATGTTAAAGCAGAGAATGAGTACTCGTGGTCGTGAGAGCCGATTGGCCAAAGCTTTGGCACGGGCCAATAGAATCAATGTCTTGCCGGAACCCGCAACGCCAGAGAAGAGACGATGACCACCTTTGAGCTTGCGAGCAAGCCGTTCTTGCTCAATTGCAAGACTAACCAGCTTCATACTGTTCGATGGCAGTGGCTGTTCAATCTCCAGCGGCAAACTCATTTGGCTCGCTGGCACCTGCTTGATTACGGTTTCAGGATGCAGCACTCCTTTAACCGTGCTGATCTGGTCAGGGGTTAGGGGTGGAAACGGAAAATCAACCGTAAACATGGCCTTCAGTCGGGCAATCAAATTGAGAGCGCTAATGTTCTCCCATCCCAGCAGCTCATCCCGGTAGGCAACCTGGGGCTTCTCCAGCAGCACATATAGGTTTTCATCCCGCGCCTGGGCCTCGGTTATGTTCGACATGACCGCGCCAACACCCACAGGAAAAGCAAGGCGACCTTGATAGTTGCCGTCTGGAAGGCACAGGAGCGGATAGCCCAGCAGCTTATCGGAAACGGACGCAAAGTAGTTGTGGCCCTGCTTCAGCGGTGATGGATAGGTTTCTACTTTGATGACATCATTGCGCCGATAGCGAACATCGAAGAAGTTGTGATTAGCACGTTCGATGTGGTGGGCAAACCAGCCTTTTACCTCCAGAATCAGCAGGCCGAAGCTTGGCCCCAGCACCACAAAATCTGGATAGAGGTTCTTCACCCGTGGCTCATACCAAACAATGAAGTCATCTGGCAGGCGATCGCTCAGCAGGTGATACAGCGTTTTCTCTCCCTGGCTCGCGTTCGAGGGAATAGAGTCAGGAATCATCTGAGCCATAGAGTATCAGTACAGCTTACGGGGCGATCGGAAGTTTGCATAAGGGTATTGTGCCCACTACAAAAGATATTTCTGCAAGTCACAGCATTTTCACCAGAAAAGCGCGATCGCACTTTGAGATAGCAAGTCAAAAAGTCAAAAGTTACAACACCAGGGCAATCAACCACTAGAAAAAAAGTAGCTGTCGCTGTTCTTTTACTAAGCCAATTTTGAATCCGCTCCAAAGAGAGGGAGCGATAGCCATCACTGGCTTCTTCTTGGGCAGACTACGTTAAGCAAAACGAAGACCTATCTCCGACTGTCTAACTAAGCTATGAATGAATTGCAATCGCGCTACGATGATCTATTCCAGGAGTTGAAACTGTTGAGCCAATGCTACAGCGGCTTTCCTAAACTGTGGGATACCTACCTGCAACCAGGACAGGCAAATTATCTAATATTGCTGCTGGATGGTAGAGGGAGTGAAGCCGCTCCTTCTCCTATTTTTAACGGCGTAGAATGGCTACGAGTGAGCGACTTACAGTCTCCGATTGCTTTGTTTATCGATGAAGATGGTTATGTCAATTCCACCAAAGTGCTGGACAGTTTGACCATTTATCTATCAGGTCTTGAGGATTATCAAGCTGCCTCTTTGGAAGCCACCACATCAACCATCACTCTGACCCTGAAAAACGATCCTTCAGAACTGTACCAGTTGGCTATTGCGGTGCCGGTGCATACCAAAACCAACGAGCTAAGCCACTATTTGCTGCCCAATGGCCGGGGAAATTGGACACGAGCCACCGCTGCTGATATCGGATCAATCTAAGCGGCTGTACCTTCTAGACGTTTAACCTGGCGAGCCAGTTCATCATGGATGGCATGATAGGCTGCTTTGGGTTGCAGATGCTCATCAAAGATAGCGGGTGTATCGTTAGGGTCATTCTCTGGGGGCACATGGAATGGATGCAAGTCGTTGTAGCCCCAGAAGTTACAGCTTTCAGCCCCCGCTTCTAAAGCAACTTTGACAACCTGTCGATAGGCTTGTGCCTGGAGGTTGAACTTAACCGCAGGGGGAAGCCCCTGAGCGGATTTTGGGATGCCAATGCTGACTTCACAAATATGAACGGCGACGCCTAGTTTCTTCAAATCTTGGATGGCTCCGGCTAGGCGGATACCACTAATGGTCATGGAGCGGAAGAGGTTATGGTGTAGCTGCATTCCTACGGCATGGATGGGAATACCAGCATCTTGAAGCTCCCGCACCATTTTGGAGATGGCTTTCCAGCGGGCAGTCGTGTGAACTCGATAGTCGAGGTAGAGCAGTTGTGCATTTGGGTCGGCAGCGTGCGCCCACTGGAAGCATTTGGGGATAAAGTTTTCGATGCTGCGCCAGATGGAGTTACGGGGGTAGCCATCGTCTTTGAGAGCTTCGTTGACGACATCGTAAGCATAGATACGCCCTCGATAGCGCTCTACTAGGGTAGTGATATAGTCGTGCAGGACTTTTTCGAGTTCTAGACTGGTGAGGGAGGTCATCCAGGGGGCGTAGCTTTCATGCCAACAGAGGGTATGGCCACGCACTTTTTGGTGATGTTGGGTTGCAACATCGACAAGGGCATCAGAGAGACTGAAGTCGTATTGCTGAGGCTCTTTGCAGACGTTATGACACTTCATCGCGCTAGCGGGAACGAGCAGGTTGAAGTTTTGGGTATGAACTTGACGGTAGGTCGGATTGGCTAAAAAGTAGCGTTCGCTAGTGACGGCGGCTCCGAGAGTGAAGTGGCAGCGATCGGCTAGGTCACGTAGGGTAGATGGCATGAGGTGTGGGTAGAGAGAATGGTTCTAGGATGCCCCCAGAAAAGGCTGTAGTAGCATTTGCTCATGCATAATCCTCAAAAGCAAGTCGCATCAGTATTGTTATATTGAAATATCGCAAAGCCTGTTCATACTACTTAGAGGAAGAGCAAGTCATCAGTTCTCAGCTTTATAAAGATTTAAAAAATTTTGGCTCAAGAAACTATCTATACGAACAACCAGTAACACTACATTTTCCATCCTTTTGACTCATTAAAATAACATGAAGCATACCAATCAAAAATCCCATTTACTGTAAAAAACGCGCCCAGTTGCTGGATCTACTACCATGACCCTTCCATTCCACCACTTTTCATAGACAGAAGTATTTGGAGGAGAATTATTTTCAGCAAGATACCAAATGGTAGAAGACTCAAACTGCTCACTCGCCCATCTTCCTAAGCCAAGATTATCATAGATATCTTCTGGAACTGGTCCTTGCTGCCAATTTGAATTCCACGGTGTAGAGTCTACATAAGACATTGCCTGCTGAGGAGTTGTATCAAAAACAAAATAATATTCTCCGTCCCAATGAAAACCGCTATGGTCGTCACAGCTTAGAATAATTTCAGCATCATTAGGCAAATCAAATTCTGATGATTCCTGAAAATAGTCAATCTCGTCATCTATCTCAAGGCATCGGACTCCATTCAGAGAATATTCTGAGTTATCTCCAAGGCGAAAAGACGCGATTAATCCTAAAATCACAAGGAGCGAAAGTGCCATGAGCGAAGTACATCCTAATCCAAGAAGTTTAACTAAAAAAACGATGTTTTTTCTCACGATGAATACTCAGATATTTTTCAAATATAACAACAGTCCGGATAGTTTTTAATGACTGAAAAAAGAACGCAGGTTTTGGCTCATATTATGGCGATTAATTCAACAAAGAATTAAGAGGTCAGCGTTTGAGCAGAAAATTTATCCGGACTGTTGAGATAAAAAAGGAATAGATAAACTGTTGTTGCTTTATAAGTCTCCAGGAGGAGAGAAAGGTATTGGATAACCTCCAGTTATGGTTGTTTGTAAAACAAAATTAATCTCAAAAACAGCCAGAGTATGTCCTTCCTGAGCAATGTATGCAACACGAGCAAGTCTGTTAAACGGATCTAACAAATTATCAGTTCCTGGATCATTAAAGTCATAAAAGTCATCTCCTAAACCAATAAATCTAGCCTCAAAAACAAGAGTCTGTCCTCTCCTTTCTATCATTATGTCAGCTGTAAAGTCATAATTAGCAAATCCCAAAGAAACGGATAATCTTGGAGTTTGTAGTTTTTCTCTGCCATCTCTATAATTTAGAGGAACGTCTTCACCTGATATTGGAACGACTACGCTTTCTCCGTCAGATAATATCTGAGAATACTCTTCCAAAACCGACCCAATCCGAGTCTTAATTTCATTTTGAAATTGATCGCTATCCAAAACTGCCTGAGACAACTCTGAATCTGAGGTAAATACTAAGGTTGGTGCATTCCTAGTCGGTAGTCCAGTTGGTCGCCGAGGATGAACGGCTATAAGGTTGTCTTGGTTTACACCTTGCTCTAAAGCATACCTTAGTATCTCGCCAGAAAATGATGTAAAAAAGTCATTCCTATCGACTGTATTCAAAAAACTTAAAAGTTCTTCCCTAGCCTCTTCAGGAGTAACATCTGTACGGAGGAAGATGCCAGCAACAAGCTCATCCTGAAGTTGCTTATCATTTACCGTATCAAAGATTTGAGGATCAAGTGCAGCGTAAACATTACCTAACTTAACTATTGCTTGAAGTTGCTCTTGATTCTCCTTATAGCCTTGAAATTTGTCTATTACTTTTGCTTTCTTCAGAAGGTCTTCCTGAAAATCGAAAAGCTTTGTTTGCTCTTCCTGTGCAAAAACATCAAAATCCTTGTTGGGTTTAATTGCAATTTCACCAATACGTGACCAAACATCCCAAAGTTGAAGAGTCTGTGCCGAAGGTAAGAAGGACTTGGCTTCGGAAGATTGGATCTCTCCAGCCGCCAGTATATCTAAACTCGTGAGTCCAACCGAAGCGAGCACCACATCCAGGAGTTCATCATTGCTGCTACCGATAAATGCGCCCGTATCTGAGTAGTTCAACGTGAGCACGTTGTTGCCAAACTTGATTTCAGTCGGTTTAGTAAACGTATCGTCTTCATCGAGCAAATCATACGAGATGAAATAGCCATCTCCCCCCAGCTGCGTCAAAAACTGCCGGGTTGGAGGCTCTGGATCTGGAGCTGAACCACTGCCGCCAGAGCCGGGATCATCAGGGTCAGAACTGCCATCACCCGTAGTGGCCCAACCCGGAGATGAAAACTGAATGTCGGTGATACCACCGCCACCACCGCCGCCACCCCATCCAAAACCACTGCCCCATCCATAACCGTCGTAGGAGTAGTAGTCCGGATCATCAGAGGGAGAGTCAAATTCTGAGAACACTACAAAGTAGACCATCGCCGAATCAAGTTCGGCGGACGTCAGGGAAGAGACATCAACCGTAACCGTTTCGGTATTAACACTAACAATGCTGGGATCGTAGGACAGGTAGGTGTTAGTGCCCGATAACAGGGGATTACCTTCAGCTCCATTGGCCAAGAGGGTATCGGTTGGATCGTTCTCATTTAAGAGATACACCAGCAGTTGATCCCCATTCGCAATATCGTTCGGCAATCCAAACTGAAATGTGGTTTGCCCAGCGGCAAGCTCCAGCGGCACAAATGCCCCATTGCTATAGGGAAGTACAGATTGCTGAAACTCGTAGCTGAAGTCTATCAGTTCGGTGTCAGTTGACCCACCCGCAGTCTGTGCTTGAACTTCAACCGTGTAATTTCCGTAGGCCAAACCGCCGCCATTGAGGTGACTGAGCTGCTCTAAATCAAGGGTGAACGTACCATCAGACTGTAGAGCATCTAAGACGCTAACAAACTGCCCATTGCCGATCCGCGCTTGCAAAGAAGTGATGTTGTTGGCTGTGCTTAATTGTCCAGCAAGGGTCGGGTCAGCCGTAAGACCATCACTATCGCTGACCCCTGTATCATTGCTCAGTGCAAGCGATATCTCAACCGGAGCACTTGGCTCCCCAATTGCCCACTGAACCGCTGCATCAAAGAGCTGCCACCCTTGATTAGATAGATCACTTACCCATCGCGTATAGCCCAAAAATGAGACTTGCCGAGCTAGAGCGAACTCACCATTATAAAGAGCCGCACCTTCCTCATAAGCAAAGATTGGAGTTGCATTCGCAGGTGTGGTATACGGCCTTTCAGCTAATGTTCCGACTCGTATTGCACTGCTAGTGGGTTCTAAATAGGTCAAGCCTCCAGAAGGATCATAGATATTAACCACTCCCGACAATCCAGCTGTTAATAGTGGCTCAGTCGATTCAATTGTGAGAGTACGGCCTCCGACTCCAAGTGCGGAAGTGCTCCAAATACCCATGTCAAGCTGCTTAGCAACACTGTCGTTAAACACGATCAATGGCAGGTCTAAATTGTCCAAGATGCTAATTCCACCAAAAGCAGCGGAAACAACTAGCTCCATCCCTGTTGTGTCACTAAGCTGGAGGCTTGATGCTAGCTTTTGTACAACGCTAAAACCCAGGCTCTCTAATCGATATCGAATCTCAGTATAGTCCTCTAGCTCTGTACTAGAGGTGCCAATGAGCAATAGTGCATCCAGTCCTCCACTCGTGCTGTAGACGCTTTGATACGTGTTCTGAATATTTGCATCAAAGGCTAGGTTGGTTTCGATGTCGCCCGTTGTCCACTCTAGATCCCAGTCACCACCCAAAGCGGCATTACCCGTAAGATCGTTAGAGGCGGCGATATCCGCCCCAGTCAGTTGACCAAGCTGCCCTACAAACGATCGCCCGACGATGCCATCTGCGACATCGCAGCCGTAGAGCAAAATATCAGCCTCTTCGCTCAGCTTGTCCTGCCACTGAGTGAGCTGTTCAGCATAGTGTGGAAGTGTATCTAGACCCAAGACTGTTGAGCCAAGCTGAAGCTGTCCCACAGCACCATGCGACACAATGTGGAGACTAGACAGCTGCTCGTAGTTTGCTAGGAGAGCGGTGATTTGCTCAATGCCATCTTGGTTAGCATCCAGCACAACAACATCAGTCCCTGAAACACTGTTAGCAAGGAACGCAGCGTCTTCAACAGTCGGATCGATGACAACTAAGCTACTAGCAGCAGGGGATGAGCTAGAGTGACTCAATAAATCAGATGGCATCAGCGCTGGATTCAAGGGTGATGCATCAGGCTGAGGAAATCCGTTGACAGTGAAAACAGAGGTGTCGGTAGGTGCAAAACTCATGCTGCTCTTAACTTCCTTCGCAATTAATAGGACTGACAAATGGAGCAAAATTGGGCATAGCAAAGCGACCGTCAACGACGGGATAGACCGCTGATGGATGGCCTACCCAGATCAACAGCTATGCAAAGACTGAATGAAATACAGCTGATTTAATTAGGCGATGTCGCGTTTCGCAGCTTGTTGCTTTGCGATCGCGGTCAAGGGAATTGAGGCAGCGGAAAAATAGTTTCCATCTGGGTCTAATTCATCGTCAATTAACCCAGTCAAAATTGTTTGAGCTTGGAAGATAGATGAAAATTTAAAACAAGCCGCCTTTGTAGGAGTAGCCAAAACAAGAGCACCCAAAGCAGCGCTAGGCAGCGCAGTAGTAATATTCATAACAATCAAAAAGCTTGTTGTACCTGTAATCTCTGGCGGTTTATGCTATGAAGCGTTCAGAACTATTAGGGACGATCATTCTGAACACAACCATCTAAGTAGGAAACGTGCCGATTGTAACCTTAAGTTATGCGTCACTACGTAAGGTGGGCGTAAACAGATCTGTTTTTTATATAAAGAACTGATAAAGAAAAGTAGGTAATGATATTTGGTATAGGGCAGAGAAAAATGAGCTATTTCTAGAGGCTTTGCAACAAGGGCATTCCAGATCTAGATTATTTTTCTCTACTCTGTACAAAAAACATTATCGAAAAGTTTGAGGAATAAGCAAAATCGAGCTGCAACTTTGCGATCGCACAATCAGGTCACAAATCAGACTTAGCTTCACCAAGTCTTGATGCCTAGATATGGCGATGCAGCTTTGATCCTGCCTATGCTTGCAAGTATGCGCATATAGCATTTGAACCACATGCTGATAAATGTAGGCACATTAGTTAAGAGATCATCAATGGCAAGCGTCAATATCTACGTCAGCGAAGAACTGAAGGCACGGATGAATAAGGCAAATCTGAACTGGTCAGAGATTTGCCGCAGGGCAATCGAAGGCGAGCTGGCCAGAGCGGAATCACAATCCACTGAAGCAACTGAAGTGCCGAGACTGCCCAGTAACCAACGCTGGCAAGTTGATGTGATTGACGAAGAGTTCCTAGCCAAAGGGACTGTAATTGAAGTGCCTTATCGGGGACAGCCCAAAAAGGTGCAAATCGACATGCTGAAGGACTGGTTTGAGCAAACTCTCAACCAGTTCATCAGTGCCTACAGCTTTGGGCAAGCCTCACTGAAAAACTTAGTTAGCAGTGGACACAAGACTCAAATCCTGATTCCCGGCCAAGGCTGGACAGAATGTTACCTCTACTTCGAGCCACGATTCCTGATTAAGCATCCTGTGTTTAAGGAATCGGATGAAACGCAGTTAAGTGAATAGAGCACAACAACCTGGATTAACGCCTTTTGCAAGTTGCGACACCTTCACTAGAAAAGCGCGATCTCAACTCCACACACATCCTCATAACTCTGGAGGCTCATGTTCAAAGAAAGTGCAAATGACTTTAACTTGACCTTATTTAGGTGGCTTTAGACTTGCATTTCACACTGTCTGAACATGAGCCAAAAGAATTAAGTACCGTTCCAAAGATGAGGATTCTAATGAGTATCGTGCTGCAATCGCAAGAATTGAAGCCAACCTCATGAATCCTGAATTTCATCAATTTTGGCTTTTGCGCACCTTGAGACAAGATTCATGATGCGTTGAATTGTTTCTTTTCGAATCAACGCTTCAATGAATGCAGTTTGTTCGTCTTCTGTTAGCTCATCAAACCGTCGCAGTAAATCATTGACGGCTTCAGCAGATGTTGATTCGTCGAATTGCATAGGCTGCGATATTCGCCTTCCGCATGATGTGCAAGTGACCATCACTCTTGCACCGAGTCATACCCAATAGAGCCACAAGACGGTTCTTACTCTGGATAAGAGCGTATCAACAAACAACACAAAGGTATTCAGAAGCGTTTTTTCCCAGTAATGTTCCCCATTCAACTGGATAGTTGCTCATAGATTGAGATTCAGTGCGCCAAGTTGCAGTATAAAACGGCTCAGGGCTGCGCTTCAGAGCGAGTGTCCGATTCAGAGCGAGTGTCCGACGCGCGATGAATCGCAGTGGACGTGTATTTTCCAACTTTACCAATCAGTTCAGGGATGTCTTCGAGTTCGCAATACTGCATCAGTTCCATGAGCAACACCAGGATTGATATCACTTTGCTGCCTTGGCTTTGTCGTTCTTTAGACAGTGCGCCTAATTCTTGAACCAGAGCCATCAACTGCTGATCCGTGCACAGATGTAAGAGCGCTGAAATAATCCGGTCGGGCGGTGTGTCCGGGTCTGTCAACGCATTATCAGCAAGACCCGCCCCCAGATTTCGATAGAACCGGAGGTAGACATCAGTCGGCATGGCATCTAGGAGACGTTGAAAGGTCGATATCCGGACATCTCGTCCCTGATTCCTCATGAAAGAAAGGGTCGCATCCGTGACACCAGCGGCTTCTGCCAATTGAGTGGCCTTATAGCCGTCGGCCTCATCAATAGCGGCAAAAAACGCATCTTTGATCCGAAGCCGTTCGGTGACACGGGTTTCCTCTGCGGATGTGGGGTCTGGGATTGGATCCGACTCAGTCGGGTTGGTCATGGCAAAACGATTAACAATCATTGGGCTAAAGGGGGTCTCGACGTCATTCGAGATGGCAGGCTGATGCACAAGCAAACCCTCAAAGAGCCCTTACGCCTCATCATGCACCCCTGTGTTTTCTATAGTCCCTTATTCGTCCCAATTGATCGAGATCACAGCGCAAAGCTTTAACGAATACACGAGATTAAATAAATAAACGATAAAAAATCGTCATTAGCTTAATACTCGCTATAAATTTTATCTTTATCGATAAGTGAAGTATGATCAGGGCGAAAACCTGAGCCATTGTCAACTTGGAGGTGGAGACGCAATTTAAACGCTAAAAACTCTGATTGCGGCCAGCAACCAGAGTTCCAAACGCCCGCTAGAGCGGATCAGATTATTCGGAATAGACCAGTAAGGGACATTCAAGGCCAGGATCAACAGAATCTTGAATGGCTCACAGAACTATTGCGCCTATGTTATCACGCCTTTCAGAAATGGCAACCCGCCTCGAAAGGTGAACGTTGATGGTGCTCTGAAATGGTCTATTCCTGCTGTGCCATAAGAGGAATAGAACAGCATGAACGAGAGATTGACACCGAGCAATGCCTGCTATTGCTCTAACTCGGATCGAGCATTGCTGTCACTGGAGGACTGGATGCTAGCAGATTTTCGACAGTCTGCTATTCCAGATCGACTGACAACCGCTAATGTCCAAATCCTCTCCGGTGACGATGCTATTCAAGCGATCCTAGAAGATAAAATCGCTCAGTCCCAAACGGTCACCAGCTACATCACGGTCGGAGTTCAGCGCCTGCTCAAGATTTATGAACCACTGCGGGATGGCATGTGGTGTACACGCGAAGGCGTCCCGTATGCCAAACCGTTCCATCCGCGATCCGATCCTCACAAGCTCGGTAAAACCATCAAGTATGAGACGCCACCGGGAGCTGTAGCTGAGCCGATTGTGCCTCGTGTTGATGACATCACGGCAGCCACCATTTACGAGCGCTACGATGTGACTCCCTTACCCGGTCAGGATTTTTGGGCTGTGGTCGAACAGAATAATCTGCCAGTTGCGATCGCAGAAGGACTCAAGAAAGCTCTTGCACTAATTGCTCATGGCATTCCTGCGATCGCGGTGCGCGGCATCACTCAATGGCATGTCAAAGGAAGCCTACAACTGCACGCTGCCATTGAACGCTTTGCGACGAAGGGCAGACGGCTGTTCATTCTGTTCGATCAAGACACCAAGCCCAGAACGATTGCCAATGTACACCGGCAGGTCAAGCAACTGGGTCAGGTTCTAGACCGTCACGGCTGCCAAGTTCGCTGTCCAATCTGGCAACCGCAAGAGGGCAAAGGAATTGATGATGTTCTCTACCGCTATACCAACGCAGCGAAAGCCGTAGGGAGTTTGGACACCTTCAATCTTGAAACGTCAGAGCAGCCTTCTGAGGTAACCAAAGGATTTAGCCCCTTAGTGCGATCGCATCAACACTATCAAGATCCGAGCGACTATCCTATTCCAGACCGTGCCCGCCAGTTGACCGGGGCAGAGCGACTCCATGAACTTTTGAACGCAGCTCCCACGCTCAAACAGTACAAACGCAGCGGACAGATCGCGGCTGCGCTCAATGCCATCCACCGACACAATGCGCTCACGTTTCCAATTGAACGACGCACTGAAGGCCCCTATCTGCCACCATTGCCCGAACTGACACCAGGCGTTATTCATGTCGTAGATGCCACCATGAATACTGGGAAAACCTACCGCATCGGGCGCGATTGGGTACACACTGCCCTGACGGAAGACAAACACGTCCTAGTGCTCTCACCACTGAATGCACTGGGGCAGCAAACCGCCCAAGACTGGGGCATTCTCCATATCCATGATCAGGGAGCCACTGGTCAACGTCAGCGCGATTTTTGGAACGCCGCCCGCCAGCGCCCTGGCCTCGTGTTGTGTCCTGACTCCATTGGCAAGCTGCCAGAGTGGTTCTGGTCAAAGCCCGTTGTCTTGATCGTCGATGAGGGTAACCAGGTGACCGAGCATATCTGCCAGGGAGATACCTTCAACAGCCGCTATGGAGCCATCCTGGAACAGATTGTCCGTGTTGCCAAGCACGCGATCGCCTCGGGAGGTGCGATTGTTCTCAGCGAAGATGGTCTCCCCAATCGGGCTGTGCAGTTCTGGCAGACAATTAGTGAATCCCTAGCTGTGCGCTGTTTCCAACACCGTAAACACGGCATCTCATGGGACTGTCACGTCTTTTCTGGCCAAGCCTCTGGCTTTCGGCAGCGTCTGCTCCATCGGATTGAGCAGGGAAGTCGCTTGTTGGTGGTGACCAGCTCCCAACGGGAAGCGAAGCGGCTCGACCGCATTTTGCAGGGTCAAGGCATCCGTACCACTCGCATCGATTCAGAAACGAACGAAGGAGAGACCTTCAATCTGTTTTTCAAAGACCCAGATCGGTGGCTTCAGGTCAATCAGCCGGAGGTGTTGATTCTCTCGCCGAGTGCCAAATCAGGGGTCAGCATTGAAGGGCAAGTGGCGGTTGAGGATGCTTATTTTGATGCAGTGTGGGCCTATTTCCCTGCCCTGAGCACCGATACCCATCTCCAACTACTGGGTCGGTATCGACCGGCGGTACCGCGCCAGATTTTTATTCCGCCCTTCATCACGGGCACGGGTGAGGAAGCACTAGGCAGTCCCCGCGCGATCAAACAGCGCCTGAGCCAAAACCTGATCACGCTGGCGCGACTCTTTGATATTGGAACTCGCGATCATCCACTCGCTGGAGTGGAGTCGGCTATCGTTGATTATCTAACGGTGGCCCGTACCGTGAGTGGAAGCCAAAAAGCGATCGCTCAGGCTGCCTTAATCGATCGTCTAGACGGTGCGGGCCATGGCGTAACGACCGCGACCGTCTCGGCTCACAAGGCGACTGCCCAACTGTGGCATGCTACACAGAAGCAAATTTGGTTCGAGGAGGCGCTTGAGATTGCTGAGGCTGAGCCGCAAGCGGGGCATACTCCAGACTGGGCGCACCGCACTCTAAACGGCATGGAGAGTAGCCGGGAGATTCGCCTGATTGCGTATAAAGTGCTGTGCCGTTCGGAATTTCCGGGTATCGACTTCAATGATGTAGATGAATGCTACGAGGTGTTGTGTAACGACTATGGGGCACTGCGTCGGGGTGTTTTGCTCCAGGCTCAGGCTGAGAATCTAGAGGCGGTCAAGAACTGCGATCGCGGAATCATGGAGACCATTCTCGCTAGCTCGATTCGGGCTCCACACCAGCTGCCCAGACGCTATGTCAAAGCTGCCATCATTGCCAAATTGGGCGTACTCAACCTGCTCGATGGTAAGCCGTGGACAAATCACGACAAACGAGCAATTGCCATCAAGCAGGTGGCCCTTCGATTCATCCATGAAGTGCGTTATTGGTTAAATCTCACGATCAACCCCGAGCAGACACCCTGCCAAATTGCCAACAAACTGGTGAAGCGCTTAGGACTAAAGGTGGTTGCGATTAGTCGTCCTGGCCGTCGCGATCAAAAACGGGCTCGCCGTTATGCTCTTCCTGATTTGGAGAATCCTCTTCGCCTCAAGCTGTTGCAGGCCGTTAGAAAAAAGCTATCCGCATCGGTGTCCACAATTTCTATTAGAGATCCAATTTCTAATCAAGAGATCATGGACACGGAGAGTCCTGAGGCTCTATATTCTTGTTTTACACCCGATTCTCGGAGCTGGCAGATAGGTGACCGGGTGCAGTTTGGTCAGATATTTCGGAGAGAGTGCGTTGACGAAGCCTTCCGGCATGACAAGCACCCAATTGAGTCATGCCCGATACTCCGGCGAGAGCTGCCTCTTGCAACCTGTAGCCGGACTGAAGTGGGCACATAGTTCGTTACGAATTAGCTGCCAATTAATATAGGCTGCTTCTTGCCAATGCTGTGCAAACACAACTCTCAGCAGGAGCACATTGAGTCGTGCAATCCATGATTTTGAGCCAAAGTGAAACCTGCGATCTCACCTTTGCCTCCACCTGTAAAGCCGTCAAAATCTTGCACGCATATTCCTTGTTATGCCGAGTGTTTGGGGTGAGAGGGGTGAGTCTAAAAAAAGCTCTTGCTATGAGGCATGCGAGTCTTGCTTTGAGATTATTTAATGAATATAGTCTAGAGCTGACTGAGGGTTAAGAAGGGATTCTACCAATTCGGTTATTGTGGTTTGCTCTGCATTTGCCCTTAAATATTGGAACTAATTATTGATGCTTGCTGAGGTACTGGAGCTAAGCTTGCTTAATGTCTAAAACTCCCATCATTCCTCGATCTTCATGGTCTAGAATATGGCAGTGATAAACCGTTTTGCCGATGTAGTCGCGAAAGGGGATGCGAATCCGCACAGTTTCACCCGGACTTAACGACACAACATCTTTCCAGGCAGCATAGGGCGCAGGTTGACCATTACGGCTAATCACCTGAAATTTGTTGACATGGACATGAAAAGGATGGGCCATCGTGCCCGTGTTGCTTATTTCCCAGTCTTCAACCGTATTGAGTGCTACTTGTGTATCAATCCGATGATGATCAAACGCTTGGCCGTTGATTAGAAACACCATCCCCATTCCCATACCGTGGTTGAGTGTGAACTGGCGTACAGTCTGGGGTTCTAGCAAGGATTCAACCGGAATGAGTTGGGTTGGCAGCGGAACCGGATTAACTGTGCCGCGATAGGTAAGGGTAGCAACGGTTTCCGTTCGAGTTGGGTTGGAAGGACGCCCCATCATACCGCCGCCCATCATGCCACCACCCATCATCCCTTGAGCGGGATTAAAGGGCTGATTGAGTAGGCGATACTGTCCGGGATTGCGATCGCACTTGACCAACACCTCAGCTCGTTCGCCAGGAGCTAGCATCAAGTCATTGAGTTCGATGGGAGATGCGATCGCACCTCCATCAGTTGCAATTAGATAAAATGGGTGATCTTCTAGCGACAGCCAGAAAAACCGGGACGACGAAGCATTCAGCAACCGGAGCCGCAGCAGGCCACCTTGGGGGACGGTCAAAGCCGGATTGAATTGTCCATTAGCGGTCAGCAAATCCCCAATACGCCCCGTCATCTGCGCCATATGGCCCGGATCAGGGATATTGCCGCTGTCATCTAGAGCAAAATCTTTGAGAACTAAAAATTCTTCCTGAGCGGCTTGAATTTCGGGAATTTCATCCAACTCTCCCCGTACCACAAAGAGTCCCGCAAGGCCGCCAAAGAGCTGTTCAGCAACCAGCCCATGATAATGAGGGTGATACCAAAACGTACCTGCTGGATGGTTTTGGGGAATCTGAAATTCGTAGGTATGGCTTGCCCCCGGCGGAATTTCTAGAAAAGCATTGTCTCCTGTCCCCGTCGGTGGAATGTGTAGCCCGTGATAGTGCAAATTGGTGGGCTGATTTAATCGATTCGTAAAGCGAATTTGGATGGTATCACCAGGCTTGGCTTCTATGCGAGGCCCAGGAACTTGGCCGTTATAGGTGAGCAGATTGGCATTGCGATTGCCCAGTTTCACCTGTTGCGCCTCAGCCACTAAGTCAAAGCTGAGTAACCCGCCTTCGCTGCTCTGCACCGGGTCTTGAGCCAAGATTGAATTCGGCTCTAAGGACGGTGACGAGTCCTTAGAGCATTGGGCTAAGAGCACTGCCGCTGTAGTTCCCAAGCTTAGCCTCAAAAAAATTCGTCGCTTGATAGTTTTCCTAATGGTCATAAACGTGGTTCTACAAAAAACGATTGAAGCTTGATGGGGGATAGGGCAATCGTAGAATCTCTAGTTAGCCAGAGGATAAAGACAGTGATCAAAAATTCAATCTAGTGATCGCTATTCTATCGATGAACCATGAAATGGCGATGAAATGTAGGACATGGTGGCTCAATTTCAGGTACTTACAACGGATTAACATCTACCGATGAAATCAAAATGAAATGGCTCTATGACTTATGGCTGAAGTTAGATTTCACGCCATTGATAGGTGATAAGAGGCAGCATTTCTCGATATCTCTAAGCCATCACTCATCAGAAGAGATTAATGAATTTGATTCTTATAAACAGGCTTTATATTATTTCAACTTTGGAGCATTTCTACTGGCATAGCGGCAAATTCTTTCTTCTTTAGCGATGAGGCAATTTACGAGTTGCTCCAAATATTTTTTACTCTAAAAATCATTTCCAAAGTATTGATTGCAAGGAACACCGATGACTACTCAAGAAAATGCAATGAAAAACCATGCTGATGCGGGCCATGATGGTGGTATGGGCAGTAGCTACGTCCGATACTTTGCCATGATTGGTACTTCAATTGTGGTGATGTTCTTCTTGATGTACCTACATTCGTATCAGATTTTGGATCATGCCTGGTTTAGTGAAACACGGGTTTATATGGCGCTGATTATGGGTGCCGCCATGATGGTCATTATGCTGTCATACATGCTGCACATGTATAAGAGTCGCAGCATGAACATTGCCATCTATGTCGCTGCCATCGTTCTGTTTGGCGCTTCCCTGTGGTTGGTGCGCAGTCAGCTTACCGTAAGCGATGTAGACTACATGGAAGGCATGATTCCGCACCACTCGATCGCAATTTTAACGAGTGAACGTGCCCAGATTCAGGATGTTCGGGTGCGTGAACTGGCCGATGAAATTATTGAAGCTCAGCGTCGAGAAATCAATGAAATGGAGTGGCTGATTTCTGATATCCGAGAAAACGGCTTGGTCACATCAGAAGCTGAGTTGGAAGGAAGAGAGATTCCAGACTTTGTCTCTACTCCCATTCCGGAATAGGGCTGAACAGCAAAGATTTACCTAAACCGATCTAGTTCCACACTCTCCGCAATACGTTCTATGACTTTAAGTTGGACTCATGTACACCTCTTGCTGAATCATTTTCCGATCATTGGTGCGATCGCAGCCTTGGTCATTTTCGTTGTTGGCTGGATACGTCACAGCCGACCGATCAAGCAGACCAGCTACTGGATGTTCATGAAGGGAGCGGCTCAGGCCATAGCCATTCAGAGGGAAGCAGTCGCTCTCAATATCCATCTCAGTCTCCCAATGGTCAAACGGGATCTGAATCCGGTCAACCCTCTCCAGGAAACTCGGAACCGAGTCACAGTGATAGCCACTCTCATGAGTAGTTTGATAGGGCTTTTTATCATCAATTTTAAGTTTTGTTGCAAACGCTAGAACTTATAGTCTACTTGAGGCTTTAGGGTTAAACATACCCACGATATCGAGCTGTTACTCACCTAAGTTCTATGAATCATCCTCGTCACTCCACCCCCCAAGCTGAAAACTCTAGCGTTGATGATGCCCATAATAACCACACTGGTCATCCCGTAGAGGCTGCTGGTGCATATCATGGCGACCACGCTCATAGCGCCCGTGGCGGACACCGGGGGCATGGCGGTCACAGCGGGCATGGGCATCACAGTCCGGCCATGTTCAAGCAGCGATTTTTCGTCTCGCTGATTTTGACGCTGCCGATTCTCTACTTTTCGCCACAGCTTCAGGGTTGGTTGGGGTATGAAGCGATCTCATTTCCTGGCTCTGGTTGGATTAATCCCATTCTCGGCATTGCCCTCTATTTCTATGGCGGCTGGCCATTTCTCAAGGGCGCGTGGCACGAGTTTCAGGGCAAGATCGGTATGATGACACTGATTGCGCTGGCAATTACGGTGGCGTTTGTATACAGTATTGCCGTGTCCCTGGGCCTGGAGGGAATGCCCTTCTATTGGGAACTAGCGACACTGATCGACATCATGCTGCTGGGCCACTGGGTTGAGATGGCCTCGGTGCAGGGAGCGAGCAAAGCGCTAGAAGAACTCTCGACCCTGGTGCCCAACGCAGCGCATCGGATGCGGAATGGTCACATTGAAGATGTTTCGGTTGATGAGATCCAAGTCAACGATGTCATCTTGATTCGTCCTGGCGAACAAATTCCCAATGATGGCGAAGTGATTGAGGGCCGCACCAGCATCAACGAATCGTTCCTGACGGGTGAATCGAAGCCTGTTCACAAGGAAGTCGGGGATGAAGTGGTCGCGGGGTCGGTGAATACGGAAGGTTCCGTACAGGTCAGAGTGACTCGTATTGGAGCAGACACGGCCATTAGTCAAATCATGCGGCTGGTGGAAGAGGCGCAGTCGTCCCGCAGTCGCTATCAGGTACTCGCAGATAAAGTGGCCTACTGGCTGACGATTATTGCCATTTCGGTTGGCACCCTTACCTTTATCATTTGGCTTACCCTCAGCGATCTAATCTTCTCCATCAACCGGGCGGTGACGGTGCTAGTGATTACCTGCCCCCATGCCCTGGGACTGGCGATTCCGCTGGTGATTGCCAACTCCACTGGACTGGCGGCTCGCAACGGCATTCTAGTCCGCAACCGTGATTCTCTTGAACGAGCTAAGGATATCAAAATCGTCGCTTTCGACAAAACTGGAACGCTGACCCAAGGCAAGTTTGGCGTCCAAAACGTCGCTGTGGACGGCATGGATGAGGATGAAGCGTTAGCCATTGCCGCTGCCCTAGAAAATCCCTCCGAGCATCCTCTTGCGAAAGCAATTGTCGATTCAGCTCATCGGCGGCAGCTAACGCTACCCCAAACGCATGACTTCCAAACCGTGACTGGACGGGGCGTAGAGGGCCTGATCAATGGACAAACCTATCGGGTTGGACGACCGGAATGGGTGCAGGAGCAACATCTATCGTTTTCTGCTCCACTGCAACAGGCATTAAGCCGAGCCGATGAGCGGGGTGAAAGTGCTGTTGTGCTGATGACTACTGAACGTGCGATCGCAGTTATCTCAATGGCTGACCAGATCCGAGAACGTGCCCGCACTACCATCGATCGCCTGCATGAGATGGACATCCAGGCGGTGATGATTACCGGGGATGCCGAAGCCGTTGCGCGTGCTGTTGCTGAAGATCTGGGCATCGATCGCTACTACGCCCGCGTGCTGCCTGAAGACAAAGTGAATCGCATCAGAGAGCTGAAACAAGAGGCTCCTACTGCCTTTGTGGGTGACGGCATCAACGATGCAGCCGCTTTGCTGGAAGCCAATATGGGCTTAGCGATTGGGGCGGGTACCAACGTGGCGATTGAGTCCGCTGACTTGGTACTAGTGGAAGACGATCCCCTAGATGCAGTAAAGGCGCTGGTGCTAGCGAAGAAGACCTACAGCAAGATGATTCAAAATCTATTCTGGGCTACCGGGTACAACGTGATCGCCATTCCCCTGGCAGCAGGCGTACTGTCGGCTTGGGGTATCGTGCTTTCTCCGGCGATAGGTGCTTTATTGATGAGCCTTTCGACCGTGATCGTGGCAATTAATGCGGTGATGCTACGCCGAGCCAAACTAGCCTAAGTCCAACCCGGTAGGAGTTTGGCAGAAATCGTGCTTTGTTCTCAATGATCGAACATCGAATGCTGAATTGAGATGTATCAAGAAGTGTAAATTATGGTTTCTGCGATACGATCATCCCTTAACTCTCTAGTCAAGTAGAGGATTTAAAATAGAGGTATAACGCTTCAAGGGGATTACACCCTATGCAACTTCTTACCAAATCTATCGTCGCGATCGCAGGTGTTGGTGTTGCGATCGCAGGTGTCGCTACCTTTTCTTATCTTTCTTCACCCTCCAATGCTGACCCATTACAGTCATCTGATCCAGCGGGCTGGCAAATGCCGATGAACTGGGATCAAATGCCCATGCACCAAGGCCAGTGGCAAGGGCACCACGGGCAGATGATGCACATGATGCAGGCCAATAGCGAGTTTGAGTTCTTGAGCCTGATGATTCCTCACCATCAGGAAGCCATTGCCACCGCTCAGCGCGTGCTGGAGTACAGCGATCGGCCTGAGATGCGCGCGTTTGCGCAGGACATTATCGATGTGCAAACCGCCGAAATTGAGCAGATGCAGGCGTGGCTAGACGAATGGTATCCCGGTCAGGAAACCAGTCTGACCTACTCTCCCATGATGCGTGACCTCAGCCAGCTTGAAGGAGATGAGCTGGATCAGGCGTTTCTAGAAGATATGGTTATGCACCACATGGGAGCCGTGATGATGTCGCAGCGTCTGGTAAATCACGGTCTGGTTGAGCATCAGGACGTACAGCCTTTTGCCCAGAATATCGCCAATACCCAGCGGCAGGAAATCTGGCAGATGCAGTCTTGGCTGCAAGACTGGTACGAGGTTGGCGGTATGCCTGGCTGGATGCATCGAGGACAGCGATAGCCTAATCCGTTTAGACAGTGGGTAGCGTGATCGTGAATGTGCTCCCACTGTTTAACTGGCTTTGTACCTGGATGGTACCGCTATGACGTTGGATGATGGTTTGAGCGACGGCTAATCCCAGCCCGGTTCCTCCGGTTTCTCGGTTGCGGGATTGTTCTAGACGAAAGAACGGTTCAAAGATTTTGCCCTGGAATTCAGGAGGAATGCCGAAACCGCGATCGCGAATTACCACCTCAAGCCTTTCCTGCTTCGAGCGCAGCGTCACCTCCGCCTCGTTCCCGTAGATCACTGCATTGTGAATCAGGTTCATGAACGCTCGATGTAGAGCAGTAGGTTGGCCAACATAGGTCACGTGGACTGGTCCCTGATAAATTGCCTTTTTCCCTGTATCAACAACATCATCACACAGGCTTTGAAGCAGGCTCGCCAAATCCAGCTTAACGAAAGCTTCGGTGGTGGATTCTGCGCGGGCAAAGGTCAAGGTTTCCGTGAGCATGGTCTGCATCTGGTCAATGTCAGCAATCGCCTTCTGAGCCTGCTCCCCATCATCAATAAACTCAGCCCGCAGTTTCAGTCGGGTGAGGATCGTTCGCAAGTCATGGGCAATGGCGGCCAGCATAAACGTGCGCTCATTTACCAGATGCCGCAGCCGTTCCTGCATTTGATTGAAAGCTTGAATGGATTGACGGAGTTCACGCGAACCCGCTTCGGGAAGCGGCGGTGCATTGATATCCCGACCGAACTGCTCAGCGGCAGTGGCAAATTGGGTAATCGGCTGGGTGACTCGTCGAGCTGCCCAGAGCGACAGCAGCCAAATGGCAAGTCCGATAAACAGAAATACAAACCAACGGTGACTGCTGCTGCGGAGAGAAACGATGTCCGAGGGGGTGACAAAGACTAACCAGCGATCGCGAGTTTGTTGAACGGCAATCACCATCGTTTGACGGCTAGATAGCAGCGGCACAAGAGCAGAACCATCTGACTGATCTAGGAGCGAACTGTTCGACCAGCGGTCAAGCACTTGGATCTGAATGGGTTGGCTAAGCTGGGGTATGAGGTGAGATCGCACGTCCTGGCGAATCTCGTCGGCGTGCCACGCTTCCCGCTGGGGCTGGGACGGCGGCTGGTCTAAAACACTGACCTGAAACCGGGGGCTGTGGAGTGCCTGCAATAGCTTGACCTGTTCATCCGGTGGCAGCGTTTCCATCACGTCGATAATAGTGACAACTCGATCCGCAACAGATAAACCAAATATTTTCATTGCGGTGACAGTGCGATCGTGAACCAGTAGCCATACAGCAATCGACTGGGCTGAGAAGAATCCCATCGTCAAAATCAGCGTAATTCGCCCTGCCAGACTGCTGGGTAATAATCGCTTGATCCGCTTCATCGTTTCTCCACCACTGGTGTAAAAAAATAGCCACCACCTCGCACTGTTTTGATCAGGGTTGGTACTTTGGGATTCGCTTCAATTTTGCGGCGCAGACGGCTCAGTTGCACATCCACACTGCGATCAAAGGGAGCGGCTTCATATCCCTTCGTCAGCTCCAGGAGTTGATCACGGCTCAGCACCTGCTGGGGATGCTCTGCGAATGCAGCTAAGAGGTCGAACTCATTGGCCGTTAAGGGAATCAGCACTCCATCGGGAGAACAGAGTTCTCGTTTGGCCAGATCCAATTGCCAACCATCAAACCCAAATCCTTTTGGTGGTTTCTGCTGGACTTCGACCGTGACATACTCAATTCGGCGTAAGACAGCTTTGATCCGTGCCAGCAGCTCCCTCGGATTAAACGGCTTGGTCACGTAGTCGTCGGCCCCCAATTCCAGCCCCACAATTCGATCCGCATCGTCACCAATGGCAGTCAACATCACAATAGGCAGCGTAGAAGTAGACCGTAATTTTTGGCACAGAGCCAAACCATCATCTCCCGGCAGCATCAAATCCAGCACAATCAAATCGATGGGATGGATATCGAGTGAGCGCCACATGCCCGCCCCATCAGCCGCCGTCTTGACTCGATAGCCATGCCGATTCAGAAACCGCGACAGCAAATCGCGAATCTCGCGGTCGTCATCCACAATCAAAATCAGGGGAGGCTCAGTCATACCGCAATTCTAGATTGAGCGCTTAATCAACTTTGTTTCATCTCAGCAACAGTTGATTGCAGTTGTATGTCAACTCAGATCTTGACCTTGCAAACCGAGAACTCATAAGGGTTATTTGGGTGCAAGATCTGAGTCAACGTTTGTCGGCCCAGTACGGACATTCAGGGCAGTTTCCTCCCTCAGGATAGTCAATACCTTCTTCATGGGGACAGCCGATAATTCCGTCAGTCATAATCACCTGCTTGGCCCTTTTGCGCTTGATGAAATCGAGAATTTGGCGATTCACTGTGTCATCCATCCGGATTTCGATCCCATCTGCAAGCCAACGCTTTAAATCGATGACTTCTTGGGACTGATCGACAATCCCAACGGCGACTTTGGTCGCAGTGTCCTCGTCAGGGCCATAGTAAGCAATCGTTACGATCGGATAGCCCTGGGTATCAGCTTGAGTCTTACGCCGCAGCAAAAGAGTAGCATTTTGTCGATGCTCAATTGAGCCAAATCCCTTAGGTGATTGATGGCTGATTTTTGGTCGCATCATCCAATCCTCTGTTACTAGCTGTTACCAGATTGAAAGAATCTTGAAACACTCATAGCCTATCGTGTGAACCGTAATCTCATCCAAGGAGGAACGGAGACATAAACCATGAACCAGCTCTCAAAGATATTGGCCTTTACAGCCATTGTTTCAACGGGATTATCGGCTGGAGTGGCCTTCGCTCATCTACTGGAGTTGCCCAACAAAATGTCACTCTCTGCTGAGAACTATCTCTGGGTGCAACAACGCCTTTATGAGGGATTTGGTCAAGTGTTAGGCCCGATTGAAGTCATTGCGTTTCTCAGCGCGATCGCAGTTACCGTCCTGCTCCGAAAACAGCGGCATTCCTTTCGCTGGAGCCTGCTGGCATCTATCTGCATTAGTCTGGCCTTGATAGTTTGGCAACTGCACAATGGCCCAGTAAATATATACGTGGAGACTTGGACTATCGATAATTTGCCCGCCAACTGGATGACCTATCGCGCTCGCTGGGAATATGCTCATGCGGCTCGATTTGGGCTGTATTTGCTTGGGTTTAGCACTAGTCTGATGTCTGTCCTGGTTAAAATTCCAGCTCATCGCTCCCGGCATCCTGTTCCTTCGGCCTCTGTGCTTTGACTCACCAGGAGGTATTCGTCATGTTAACTGTTTTACACGTTTTGACTGTGGTGGTGGTTGCGATCGCAATGGCCCTTGCGCTGGCTCATGCTCTGGAGCTACCAGGAAAACTGCGGCTTTCAAAAGAGACCTACTACGCCGTGCAGCCCATTTATTATCCTGGTTTCACGATTGGCGGCATCAGTGAACCCATGAGTCTGATCCTGATGCTGATTCTGCTGTTCCTTGTGCGACTAGGCAGCATAGAATTCTGGCTAATCGGTATAGCCTTACTAGGCATCATCGGTATGCAAGGCGTGTACTGGCTGATTACCCATCCCGTGAACCAGTTCTGGCTGCAAAATGAGGACTTAAGCAACGTGAGTACTGGCTTTTTCGCCTTTGGAGTGAAGCCGGACGATCCCCGTTCGTGGGCCTGGACAAACTTGCGCAATCGCTGGGAATATTCTCACGTAGCGCGGGCAGGATTCGCCCTGGTCAGCCTGATTGCCCTGGTCATTGCCGCATCAATCAACTGATGGGGGTTTTGCCATGCGATATTACGCAGTGCGGATGATGGGCAACAGAATGGTGAAGGTGCTGCCCCGTTCTAGCTCGCTCTGAACCTGAATTTCGCCGCCGTGAGCCTGCGCGATCGCAAGGGCAATTGACAATCCTAATCCCGAACCGCCGCTGTATCGAGAACGGGCTTTATCGACTCGATAGAACCGCTCAAAAATCCGCTGCTGATCGGCTGGAGCAATACCAATGCCTGTGTCTTCTACGGTAATTATCGCCTGTCGCTTTTCGCCTTCCGGGAATGTGTTGCGGGTACTTTGCTGTAGCTGGATGATGACCTTGCCACCCGCTAACGTATGCTGAATGGCATTACTAACCACATTCAGCACCAGCCGATAGAGATGTGCTTCATTACCCAGGACGATGATCGGCGGTTCGGCGGGTTGCTCAAGCACCAGTTGAATGTCAGATGCGATCGCAAGTGCGGCCAGTTCTTCTTCAATATCGCTCAGCACATCCTGTAAACAGCAGGGTGTTTGGGCGGTTGAACGTTGAATGTCTAATCGAGACAGCAGCAGCAGGTCACTGATTAGCGTTGTCAACCGCTGGTTCTGGCGGGTGATTACCTGGAGCGTTTCCCGCGCCTCTGCATCTGAAATGTGGGGCAGTCGCAATACTGATTCCGCTGTGGCCTGTGTCGCGGTGAGGGGTGTACGCAACTCGTGAGCGGCATCAGCCGTAAACTGCTGAATATTGCGGTACGAAACGCGGACGGGCTTGAGTGCCACTCCTGCAAGCCACCAACTTGCGATCGCAATTAGTCCTACCGTGAGCGGTAAGCTGAGGATGATAATCCAGCGAATCATGTCGAGGTAAGCGGCAAAATCACTGAAGGATCGCCCGACCAGCAGCGTGCCCAGACGGCTTTGATCGTTGAGGTTGTAGAGCGGTAGCGCAATCTGGCGATACTGGTTGTTCGCGTCATCTCGCAGCGTGTGCCAAGCGGCTTCGGTATCTGTCATTGGCAAGCCTTCGGGCAGGATGCCTGCCGTTGCCAGTAGCGTTTGATCCGGCGACAGCACGCGAAAATAGTAGCTGCCGCGATAGGGCGCTCCGCCATGATGCCCCCGCGATGCCTCAAATGGCACCTGACAGGGTTCTCCGGCCACGCACAGATTGGGCAACAAATTTTGCGACAGGCCATCAATTTGACCGTTAGCCGTGAGCGTAGTTTCCAGGGCATCATGAACCGTTTCGGCCACAGACTTCAGTTCGCGGTCAGCCGTGACCCGATGGGCATGGGCAATCGCTTCATACACGCCAAAGCCGCTCAGCCCCAGTACCACCGTCATCACTCCGGTATACCAAACAGTGAGCTGCCAACGGCTGCGACGAAATAGCTTATTCGGCGTTGAAGCGGTATCCCATGCCATAGACGGTTTCAATTAGATCATCACAGTAATACTTGGCCAGCTTCCGCCGCAGGAGCCGCATTTGAGCCGCAACAACATTACTGTTGGGTTCAGCGCCAATTTCCCAGAGCTGGTTGAGCACCTGATCGCGGGTCAGAATCCGGTTCGGATGCTCCATTAGATACTGAAGCAACTGAAACTCTTTCTGGGTTAGCTCGATGGGCTGCTCGGTGAGTTCACCAGCATTGAGAAAGGCCATTCTGCGATCGCAATCCAGCATCAGCGGCCCCACCTGAATTTGACTCGGCTTAATCTCAGGCGACCGTCGCCGCAGTGCTCTGAGACGCGCCAGTAATTCAGCCATGCTGAAGGGTTTGACTAAATAATCATCAGCTCCGGCATCCAATCCCGTAATTCGATCCTCAATTTGATCCTTGGCGGTCAAAATCAAAACGGGCAGGGCATGATGGTGCGATCGCAGCCACTGACACAGCTCGATTCCCGACCGTCCCGGTAGCATCCAGTCAAACACCCCAATTGTGTAAAGCGGCAAATCGTTTTCCAGATAGGCCAGCGCCTCATCTCCCGACTGCACCCAGTCCACCACATAGGCTTCCTGGATCAGGGTACGCTTAATCGCTTTGCCTAAATCCGGCTCATCTTCCACTAAGAGGATACGCATAAAAATTCATCGTGATTTCATATTTAGCTGATACTATGCCGTCCAGCCAACATTCGCGTTCGTTTGTCCTGTTCGCTTTCTGGAAGAATCGGTATGCATGTTCACTATCGGCTAGCGGCTTGGGTCGGATCAGTATTTGGGGTTGCGTTAATCACTTTACCAGTTGCGTTAATCACTTTACCAGTTGCGGTGGTGGCCCATACGGGACATGATCACGGTGCAGAGTTTCAATCCGGCACGAGCCAACCTGTGAGCGGCATTCGAGTTGATCCGACCACGGCGGAGCGGTTGGGGATTAAGCTGGCCCCCGTCCAGTCCCAGTTTTTGAGCATTGGCATTGAAACGACTGGAGAACTGGTGGCGCAGCCCGATCAAGCGGTGATGGTGAATGCGCCGATTAATGGCACGGTGATCGAACTATTGGTGGAACCGGGCGCAACGGTTGCAGCCGGACAGCCTTTGGCCAAGGTGATTGCCCCCGATTTGATTGAGCTACGGGTTGCCTCCCAGGAAGATCGAGTTGGGGCAGAGGCCGACTTGCGATCGGCAGAGGCCAATCTGACGCTAGCTCAACGTAATTATGAGCGTCAAGTTGCGATCGCAGACACCGAAATAAAAGCAGCTCAGCAGCATCTCGCCCTTGCCCAGGAACGGTTTGAGCAAGACCAATTGCTGCTCAAAGCCGGTGCGATCGCCCGCCAACAGTTTTTAGAAACTCAGTCTGAGCTGGCCGCCGCCCAGAGTGAAATGGCTCGTGCTGAAAGCCGACAAGCAGTTTTGGAAGCCCAGGCGGAGCTAGAGCGGGCGCAGGCGGAACTAGATGCAGCTCGTTCCCATGTCCAACTTAGTACGACAGCCTATGAAACGCGCCTCCAGCAGTTGAACAGCTCGGCAACGGAGCGGGGCGTCGTCACAGTAAAAGCCCCAATTGCCGGCAAGGTCGCAGACCGTCCCGTCACCCTGGGTGAAGCGGTCGAAGAAGCCGTGACGCCGCTGATGCGGATTGTCAATGGCGATGCGCTCCAGGTGACGGCCAACGTCTATGAAAAAGATTTAGATCAGGTGGCCGAAGGCCAGTCAGTGCGCGTGACGATTGCTAGTTTGCCTGACCAGTTCTTCCAAGGGCGCGTAATTCGGGTTGGCGCGGTGGTAGACGGCACGACTCGCATTGTGCCCGTGACAGCCGCCCTAGAGAATGCTGGAGCCGCGCTCAAACCTGGCATGTTCGCCGAATTGGAGATCTTGACCGATCGCACCCCCACAGCCGTCTTGACCATTCCCGCCAGTGCCGTGGTAGACGCCGAGGGCCAGTCCCTCGTATTTGTGCAAAATGGTGATGCCTTTGAACCCGTTGAAGTGACCATCGGGCGCACGGCTGGCGATCAGGTAGAGGTGCAATCAGGACTGTTTGAAGGCGATCAGGTGGTTGCCCAAGGCACATTGCAGCTTTATGCCCAATCCCTGCGAGGCGACAGCGCTACAGCCAAAGCCGAGATGGAAGCCGCACCTTCCGGTCGCGCCGTTCCCCAATGGTTATTCATTGTCGGAGGCATAGGTGCGATCGCAACTACCACCAGCACCGCCTATCTCATCGGACGCCGCACCCGCCCCACACCCCTCGCCCCCTTCAATCCACACCCTACCGAACCCACCCCTCCCTACGCCCTCACCACCACCTCCCCAGAAACCACCACCCTAGACAAAAAGTAATCCCCCCTCTCTCCCCTGCTCCCTTGCCCCCCTGCTCCCTTACTTACCCCCCTCATCCACCCATCCACCCCTTTCTCACTCCTCACTCCTCACTTTCCCATGCTCAACTCAATCCTCAAATGGTCAATCGCCCAACGCTGGATCGTCGTCATCGGAGCCGTCCTCGTCACCCTCTACGGACTGCGTGTCCTCAACCACATGTCCTTGGACGTGTTTCCCAGCTTTGCGCCGCCCCAAGTGGAAATTCAAGTCGAAGCGCCCGGTCTTGCTCCAGAGGAGGTGGAATCCTTAGTCACGCTGCCGATTGAAAGCGCCGTCAACGGCACACCAGGCGTTACAGCGGTGCGATCGACCTCGGTGGCGGGTGCTTCTGCCGTACGGGTGGTATTTGGCTGGGATACCGATATCTATCAGGCGCGGCAGCTGATCACGGAACGAATTCAGCAGGCCCAATCTCGCTTGCCGGAAGGGGTGGAAGCGCCTCAACTGGCTCCGCTCAACTCGCCGCTGGGCATTGTGCTGGAATATGCCTTTACGGCTGAATCCACACCGCTGATGGACGTACGACAGCTGATCGACCGACAGGTAACCAATCGGCTGCTCGCGGTACCTGGCGTTACTCAAATTACCGTTTTTGGTGGCGAGGAGCGGCAGTACCAAGTGCTGGTCGATCCTGCTAAACTCAACGCCTTTGGGGTGACGCTAGAGGAGGTCAGCCAAGCGGCGGCGGCAGCGAACCAGAACGGGGCAGGTGGCTACCTAATTGATGCCGATCAGGAACTGCTGATCCGAGGGATTGGTCGCATTGAGTCGATTCAGGATTTGCAGCAGGCGGTGATTACGGCACGAGATGGAAAACCTGTGCTTTTGCAAGATGTGGCAGAGGTGACAGTCGGCCCAGCCCTAAAGCGGGGCGATGCGAGCCTTAACGGCCAACCAGCTTTGGTGATGCTGATCAATAAGCAGCCCTTGGCCGATACGTTAACGGTGACCGAGCAGGTAGAGGCGGCGCTGGAGGAAGTAGGGCCAAGTTTGCCAGCGGATGTCACGATCCATCGCACTTTCCGTCAGGCTGACTTCATCGAAGCCTCGATTCATAATGTGCGGGATTCCCTGCGGGGCGGCATCATCATTGTGTCGGTCATCCTGCTGTTGTTTTTGATGAACTGGCGCACGGCGGCGATTACACTCAGCGCCATTCCGATGTCACTCCTAATCTGTTTGATTCTGCTGGATTGGATTGGCCTCAGCGTCAACACCATGACGTTGGGCGGATTAGCCGTTGCCATTGGTTCGGTGGTGGATGACTCGATTGTGGATATGGAAAACTGCTATCGGGGACTCCGCCAGAATCGGCAGTTGGGCAATCCCAAGCATCCCTTTCAGGTCGTCTACGACACTTCGGTGGAGGTTCGTACCAGCGTTCTCTTCTCCACCGTGATTATTGCCGTCATCTTTGCCCCAATTTTCTCGCTGACGGGGGTAGAAGGCCGCATCTTTGCGCCAATGGGCATTGCTTACCTAGTAGCCATTTTTGCCTCGACCCTGGTGGCACTCACCCTCTCTCCTGCCCTATGTGCATTTCTGTTGGCCTACGCGCCGTTGCCTGAAGAAGAGACTTGGGTATCTCGCTGCAGCCAACGCCTGTATCGACCAGGTTTGCGGCTGGCTCTGGAGCGCCCTCGGCTGATTCTGCTGGTGGCTGTAGGGGCACTGGTCGCTTCGCTGACCCTGTTACCCGTTTTAGGACGGGTCTTTTTACCGGAGTTTCAGGAGCGATCGCTGGTGGCGTCCATGAACCTGTTTCCCGGTAGCTCCTTGGCGGCTACCAATCGGGCGGGATTAGCTGTGCAAGCTGCCTTTCAAGAAGATCCTCGGTTTGCCAGTCTGCAAATGCGATCGGGCCGCGCACCGGGCGATCCGCATGTGGTCGGCTCCAACTTTGCGGAACTCGATATTGAACTGAGTGATGTCGGCATGAAAGACCGCGAAGCAACGCTGGCCGATCTGCGGGCTGAATTCGAGAAAATTCCAGGTGCTCCAGCCAGTGTGGGTGGCTTTATCTCGCACCGGATGGATGAGGTGTTGTCGGGTGTCCGAAGTGCGATCGCAGTTAAAATCTTTGGCCCCGATCTGGCTGAACTCCGACGGCTGGGCACCGAAGTGACACAGGTGATGGGCACTGTAGAGGGCGTGGTCGATTTGCAACTGGCTCCTCAGTTACCCGTGCGTCAGGTTCAGATCCGCTTCGACCGTGCCGCTGCCGCTCGCTATGGCCTGAGTATGCAGGCGTTGGCCGAAACTATTGAAACCGCCCTCAATGGTCGCGTCGTCTCCCAAGTGTTGGAAAATCAGCAGTTATTTGACCTGGTGGTGTGGTTTGAGTCTGCCGCCCGCAGTGATCCCAGTACCCTGCGCGCCATGCTGATTGATACGCCGGATGGACATCGCATTCCGCTGGAGCAGCTTGCCCAGGTCGATTATGGCACTGGCCCCAATTCCATTAGTCGAGAAAATGTGTCGCGCCTGATCATTGTGTCCTCAAACGTGGCCGATCGCGATTTGGGTTCCGTCATTGCCGAAATTCGGGACAAAGTGCGATCGCAGGTTACATTTCCTCCCGGCTACTTCATCCAGTACGGTGGCCAGTTTGAATCTGAGCAGCGAGCCACCCAGAACCTCCTGGTATTCGGCGCTCTAGCACTTGTGGTGATTGCCATCCTCATGTATTTCACCGTGAAATCCTTACCCGCGACGATCATGATCATGCTGAACCTGCCCTTAGCCGTTATGGGCGGCATTGTCTCAGTTGCGATCGCAGGTGGCGTTCTCTCGGTAGCGTCCCTCGTGGGCTTCATCACTCTGTTTGGCGTTGCCGTCCGCAATGGCTTACTGCTAGTAGACAACTACAACAGCAAGCTAGCGGCAGGAATGCCTCTGCCACAGGTCATTTTCACGGGTTCAATGGAGCGGCTCAATGCGATTCTGATGACGGCTTTTACCTCCGCTCTGGGGATGCTGCCGCTGGTGATCAGCTCTGACCCCGGTCAAGAAATTTTGCAGCCGCTAGCGGTGGTTGTACTTGGCGGACTGTTTACCTCCACCGCCCTCACGCTAATTGTTTTGCCCGCCCTCTACACTCAATTTGGCCGCTATCTCGTACCTGCATTCATTACCTCTGACATCCAGGCCACTGAATCGAAAGCGGCTGTTTCAGACCAACCCATGAGCCCCGTTTAATTCCTGCTTAATCCCAATTCCCCAACCTGCCCCCCTGCTCCCTTACTCCCCCGCCCCCTTGCCCCAATACCCAAACCATAGCTCCACTCAAAAAATAGAAGGTTCATCCCATGCGTTCTCAAATTGCTCAAGCCCTACTGCTCACAAGTCTACTCACCTTAGTTGCTTGCGGTAACTCCGAAACGGCAACGACGCCTGAATCAACGGCTGACACTTCTGTTGCAGAAAGCCCAACCACCACCCCAGCCGACGATGCCGCAACCGAAACGGCTGCATCAGACGATCACAGTGCTGCGACAAAAGGCGGCCAGGTCGTCGAAACCGGAGCCTACCACATGGAACTAGTACCCGTGTCCGAAGCAGATGGCATTCATCTAGATTTGTACCTGCAAACGGGCGACACCCACGAAGCCGTTGCCGATGCCACTGCTGTTGCCCAAATCCAGCTTCCCGATGGCTCGCAGCAGGAAATTCCGATGGAGTATGACGCGGCGGGAGAACACTTCTTTGCCTTCATCCCCAGTCAGGCAACCGGAGAATATAAAACCGTCATCCAAACTGATATCCAAGGCGAAAGGGTCAATGCCCGCTTTAGCTTCTCCAAGTAGATTGTCTTACCGCTTGTAGTAAACCAAAAAGGGATGATTTTGCTGCGGCTTACGGCAGCAAAATCATCCCTTTTTGAGTGCTTAATTCATACAGGATGGAGAGCGTCAAAAAATCTTCAGCCCACCTCTTGACTCTAAAGTTCACTGTAGGCTTTAGGGTGGATTCATCAACAGTTTGATGCCGTTTGGCATCCGCGAGGTGAATCGATGACCGCTATACTTTCCAATTCCAATAAAGCTCAACCAGATGCTCAAGACTCAGTCAAGCTCTACCGCATGTCTACTTCTGAACATGAGTGTCCTTGGGGGGTGCGGGCAGTGAATTTGCTCAACGAAAAAGGCATTGCCTTTGACGATATTAAACTGACCTCCCCAGAGGACGTTGCTGCCTTCAAGACCCAGCACAACGTTGCCACAACACCCCAGATCTTCTTTGGCGATCGCCGCATTGGTGGCTATACCGATCTGGCAGCCTATTTTGATGTCGAGGCTGAAAAGGCTGATTACTCCTATACTCCAGTTGCGGCTTTATTTTCCACTGCTGGCTTAATGGCTTTAGCGACCTCCCTTGGCGTCCCTGGCTTCATGGGTATTTCCTTATCGATGCTGGCCTCTCTGAAGCTAATGGATATCAACGCCTTTTCCGAAAGCTTTGCCAAATACGATCTGGTCACTCAACGATTTAAGCCCTATGGCAAAATCTATCCCTTTGCAGAGCTTGCCATTGGTCTGGGCTTTCTCTCCGGCATCGCACCTCTAGCAACGGGGATTGGTTCATTAGTTGTGGGCGTAAGCGGGGCGGTATCGGTCTTCAAAGCTGTCTATATCGACAAAATAGCGCTCAACTGTGCTTGTATTGGCGGCAATTCCAAGGCTCCGCTGGGAGTGGTCAGCTTTGCAGAAAACGCGATTATGGCGCTGATGGGGGCAACTCTCATCTTTTCGACGGTCGGCACCCGTGAGATAGAGCCGCAGGTTAGGCAATTGTCTCAGGCAACTGCGATCGCGCAACTTCAGTCTGCTGAATAGTGCTTAGGTCACTAACGTTTAGGCATGACCATTTCATTTCGATTTCATGATTGTGCGTCAGGCTAGTGGGCAAACTATGCTTGAGTAAGACGCTAGCTTGACATTGCCATGCAGAGGTCTCTATGAATCGTCGTCTATTTACATCCAGATTAGTCGCTGTAGGATTGGTTTCAACCACCGTTGCCCTAACCGGCTGCTCCATTGCCCAAACTCCCAATGTGGAAGCGGTAGCGGATACGGCGGAGCAAGTTGCAATGGATACTGAGATTACTGTTTTCCGTAGTCCCACCTGCGGCTGCTGTGGTCAGTGGATTGAGCACATGCAAGCGGCTGGTTTTATTGTCAAGGATAATGTAACAGAAGATATGACGGCTATTAAGGAACAGTATGGAGTTCCGGCCAATCTCGCCTCCTGCCACACCACTGTAGTTGATGGCTACGTTGTGGAAGGCCATGTTCCAGCCGAAGATGTACAACGCTTATTGGTCGAAAAACCTGAAGTGGCTGGTATTGCAGTCCCCGGTATGCCTATCGGTTCACCCGGTATGGAATCTGGTGATTATGTTGAACCTTATACGGTTTTCTCGTTCACTGAATCCGGTGAAACCGCTGCTTTTGCTGACCATTCATAGTGATACGGAGTCCGATTAAAACCCGAAAAGAACTACTTGGTCGCCGCTAAGCGGCGGCCAAGTAGTTCTTTTCGGGTTTGAGTTTGAAGATACAAGACGTGACTATAGCAAAATGTGCGATCGCACTTGGAATATGCGATCGCACATTTTGCTGATCCTACTGACATCACTAACCGTACCAGTCTTGTCGCCACTCTTCCATCTGCTTAATTTCCGTTTGCTGCGTGGCCAGAATGTTTTGGGCTAGCTCTCGAAGTTCAGTGCGATCGCTCTTTTCCAAAACTTGCTCCGCCATCGCTAACGCGCCCTCATGGTGAGGAATCATGGCATTAATAAACCGCAGATCAAACTCAGCATCGGCTGTGCCTAAGTTACCGTCCATCATCATGGCAGCCTGCATTTCAGGCGTCATCGCCATTGAGTGGCCCATTTCGGCGTGATACATCACAGGTTCCGCACTCGCATCGGGATACCATGCTTGTCGCCACTGCTTCATCTGGTCAATTTCGCCCTGCTGAGCCGTAATCACAGCTTGGGCTAACTGCTTTATATCTTCCCGTTGAGACTGTTCGAGGACGGCTTCAGCCATGACAACTGCTCCTTGATGGTGCAAAATCATTCCGTCAATGAAGCGTAAATCAAACTCAGCATCTTTAGGCCCCAAGTCCATCATCATCATCACGTGATCTGCCGTTGAGGTATCCCCCGCCAGCGTCGTTTGAGAATCGGAACGCTCAGAAATCTCAGGTGAGGTGCTACATCCTGCCAGCCCTACAGTGGCAGACAGCATACTCCCCACCAACACCCACGAAACCCAGGTTCGTCTCAGGCGCATATTGCACAATATCCTTTATTAGAAAAAAGGTGGCAGATATTCCTTCAGTAATCGTTTAAGCATTAACTGAATCAAATAACCGCTAATTTTACTGTGCAGCCCAAAAGTGAAATATGGATGAAATGCGAAGTGTTTAACGAACTTGTACTGCATATTGAATTCCGAGTCGGCATGGGCTGGGCAAGATGTCGCGCGGGACGGCTCATTAGATTCTGTGCGGTGTTTGCGATCGCAGTTGGATAGTCGGCTGCGGAAGTGACCAGGGGAATGGTGGCGGTGTAGGTGGGAGTGAAAAAGGCTGAAAACACATTCAGCGCCAGCACAATTCCATAGATCTGCCAGGGCTGTGTGACAAACGGCAGAAAACAGACAATGATCATGCGCGCCAAGTGGCTGATAACCATGATCTGTTTGCGGTCGATCCGATCTGAGGTCGTGCCAGCAAGAGGCGACAGGATGACGTAGGCTGTGACGTGCGTGAGGGCATCATCAACTAAATTGATGGTTTGGGTGGAGTAAAGACGGGCAAAGGTGGGATTTCTAAAGCACTGAAAGAGTCATGGTGTTGAAAACATGCATTGAAATATGAATGTTTGAACATAGCTGAAACGTTTGATATAGCTTCACTGTATGTCCCCCTGGGGGGGCATCTGAAAGACTATACAATTTAGAAATACTTACTGGTAAAGCGTCCAACTGAGTGATTTAAAACTTTATGCATATTCACACGATTGATCAGTGGCACCATTCTCATGACTTCTCAGTTCATCAGAATCAAGCAGAGCGAAATACCAAGGTCGTGATGCTCATAACCGCAGTCACAATGGTTGCCGAAATTGTCGCAGGCACCATTTTTGGTTCGATGGCGCTGTTGGCAGACGGTTGGCACATGGCAACTCACGTCGCGGCATTTGGTATCACAGTGTTTGCTTATCGCTATGCCCGCCGACATGCGGCTGATCCAAGGTATACCTTTGGCACTGGCAAAGTGAGTGTGCTTGGCGGGTTCGCCAGCGCCGTTGCTCTAGCAGTCATTGCATTTGTGATGGCGTTTGAATCGGTAGAGCGGTTTTTCCAACCCCAAGCCATTCAGTTTAATGAAGCGATTGGAGTTGGGGTATGTCAAATAGATTGTGTCAAAGGTAAAAACTCAAGTTGGAAAGCGATCGCTGAATTCAATCGCGAAGCGGTTGAGAGCGGGTTTCCAGTCGCGAATGGGCATGGTCCACTTTTTGGCAATATTTTGAATTGCCAAGTAGATAACTTTTAGGGCAGATTCATCGGTTGGAAAAGCTCGGTGGTTTTTAATCACCTTTCTAAGAGTCATATTCATCGATTCAATCGCATTGGTCGTATAGATTGCTTTACGAATCTCCGGTGAAAAAGCAAAGAAGGGAATAATCCGCTGCCAATGATGAAGCCAAGACCTGCTAATGGTTGGATATTGCTGGTCCCACTGCTCGGCAAACTCAACTAAGCGCTGCTCTGCTTCAGTCTCAGTGCTGGCCGTGTAAATCAGCTTGAGGTCTGCTGCAACCGCCTTACGGTCTTTGTAGGACACATAGCGGAGTGAATTTCGTACCATGTGAACAATGCACAACTGCACCTGGGTTTGAGCAAAGACCGCTTCAATGGCATCGGGAAAGCCAGTGAGGCCATCACAGCAAGCGATGAAGATGTCTTTGAGACCCCTATTTTGCAGCTCTGTGAGCACTTGAAGCCAAAATTTGGCAGACTCGTTCTGGGTCATCCACATCCCCAAGAGTTCTTTGGTGCCAGACAAGTTAACCCCAAGCGCCAAGTGAATCGCTTTGTTGATCACCCGCCCGTCTTGTCTGACTTTGACCACGATGGCATCAAAATAGACGATGGGATAAACCGGGTCGAGCGCGCGATTTTGCCAAATTTTACGCTCCGTTTCAACCGCATCCGTGACGTTCGAGATCAGCCCGGCTGAGACCTCAACGCCATACAGGTCTTGCAGTTGAGCCTGAATGTCACGGGTACTCATGCCCCTGGCATAGAGGGACAAGATCTTGTCATCAAAGCCCTCGAAGCGGGTCTGCCCCTTCTTGACGATGATGGGTTCAAACTCACTGTTGCGGTCACGGGGAACATTGATTTGAGCTTCTCCAAACTCCCCTTTGATGGTCTTCTTGCTGTGGCCGTTGCGGCGGTTACGAGTTGGCTTGACGTCGCTTTCAGGCTCCGCCTGTTGCTCGTCCAGATGGGTTTTCATTTCCGCATTCAAGCAGCGTTCCACCAAAGCCGCCGTGAGCTGCTTAAGAATCCCTCCATCCCCCAGCAGGTCTTCGGGATTCTGATAGCCTTTAAGCAATTCATCCAGGAGTTCAGGTCGAAAAGTCATAGTACGAGTCTCTTAGGTTCAATAGTTCATTAGATCTCATCTCTGACCTTTGACACAATCTAATTTACAATCCCTGGAGTTGCGATTCTTGGATTAGCTATAAATTTAGTGAGCGCTTGGCTACTCCAAGACGATCATAACCACGGCCATGATCATCATCATGGGGAACATGGTCACCATCATCATTCAGATCACAATCTTCGAGCTGCATATGTTCACGTTTTAGCGGATGCGCTGACCTCGGTTTTGGCTATCATTGCCTTGTTTGCTGGGAAGTTTCTAGGTTGGATCTGGCTGGATGCCGCGATGGGGTTAGTCGGTGCCGGAGTGATTACTAAATGGGCTTATGACTTGGTGAGTGACACCAGTTCAATCTTGCTCGATGGCGGCATTAGTAAGCACATCAAGCTGGATATTGTGAACGCGATTGAAAACGATGCTGATAATCGTGTAGTCGATTTGCATGTCTGGCATGTGAGCCAAAACCACTTGTCTGCAACCGTTTCCCTGGTGACCCACTACCCACAAGCACCAGAGTATTACAAGAATCTACTCAGCCATATTCCTTCCCTTTCCCACGTACTAGTTGAGGTCAATTCTTGTCATGGAGAACCCTGTATGGAATTGCTACACAACTAGTTTCCACCTGCTACTCAATTAAAAGGAAGTGTTTAAGTGGGTGAAGTCAGCACACAAAAATTTTGTATAAAAAAGCGATCGCACTTCTTTAAGAAACTGCGATCGCATCTTTAGCCATATTTCAGGCAAACTTTTCTAAACTGCCTGATCCAACACGCGGATGTGTAATACTTCATTGCTCATAAGTGGTTCAATCTGTGATTCAGAAACCACCAACACTGCAATCGTTTCCCCAATTGCGTTAAACACTTCCAGACTATATCCATCTTCGCCCTCAGTTACCGGATGATGCTCCACAATGGTCGCCACATCACCTTGATGTAACTGATGTTTCGGAAAATCTTCTCGTAAGGCTACCCTTGTAAACAGCTCAAACACCACTACCTGGCCTCCTTGTCTGGATATAGGGTGACAAACTTCGTCACCTTCGTTTCGTATTCAATCATCCAAATCGTGATCACGGCTAAGTCACGGCCATTTACCCCATGCAATATGCCCCGAATCTCGTAAACATCTCCGAATCGATTTGGCTCATCAGACGGCACTGCTTCCAGCGGTAAGATTTGACTCCTCAAATCAGCTTCCAGTTGCTGCCAGTTTCCTAAAGTGTATCCTGCTTGCTCAAGAAACTTAGACTTATCATCTGCATCTCGCCAGACCAGCAGATACTTTGTGAGCTTAGCTTCCGTAATCACTGCATTGCGAGATAGTTTCATGCTTTTCAGCTAGCCTATGTGATCCCAAAAATCCTGATAGAAACAGATGCATCTGTTTCTATCAGGATTCAACTCTATCAGCTCTTGAAGAAGCAGCCCCTGGGTCGCTATGGGCTAACCGAGGTTTCAGACGGGCTACTCGAAGCACCATTGCTCAAAAACGCAGCCTCTAGATCGACAGGTTTAGGTTTGGGCATAAACCAGCGGCCAAACTTGGCATAGAGAGCTGGAATCACCAACAGGGTTAGCGCGGTTGAGGTAAACAGACCGCCCAGCACCACAATGGCTAGGGGTTGCAGGATTTCATTTCCGGCTCCGTTGGCAATGGCTAGCGGTAACATACCCAACGCCGATGTGAGCGTTGTCATCAGGATGGCATTAACTCGTTCCAGTAAACCTTGGAAAATCACCGTTTTGAGCGGTAGTCGTTGGGCGAATTTACGATTGTAGTTGTCCATCAGCAGCAAGCCATTGCGAACGGCTACGCCGAATAGGGTGATGAAGCCGATCAGCGAGGCCACTGACATCACGCCTCCGGTCAACAAAATAGAGATAATACCGCCCACCAGTGCCAAGGGCAGGTTGAGCATGATGGCAAGGGTGGCAAACAGCGACTTGACGGAGAAGAGCATCAGCACGGCGATGACGATGGCCGCCAGGATGCTGAATATGAGTAGGCTGTTAGTGGCTCGCTGCTCAGATTCAAACTGGCCCCCGTATTGAATGAAATAGCCACTGGGCAACTGCACGCGATCGCGGATCTGGGCTTGAATATCGCCGACGACGCTACCTAAATCGCGCTCGGCAACGTTGGCAGAAACGACGATTAGACGCGACACATCTTCTCGGTTGACCACGTTTGCGCCCATGCCGTAGTCGATATCAGCGACGGTATCGAGGGTAATCATGGCTCCTGATGGCAGCGAGATGGGAATCGCGCGGATGGCATCCAAGTTACTCCGCTCCGATTCCGGTAAGCTGACAAAAATGTCGATCAGCTGCTGATCTTCCGCAATCTGAGAGACGACTTGACCATTGAGCGCGGTTTCCACCACGTCTGAGAGTTGCGCCATCGTTAGCCCGTATTCGGCAGCGGCAGCCCGATTATACTGAATCTGCACCTGGCGAATGGGCAACTGTGGCTCAAGCTGTAGGTCTACAACGCCTGCAATGGGTTCAATTACATCGCGCACCTGTTCGCCGATACGCCGCAGTTCCGCTAGGTCGGGGCCAAAGATTTTAATTGCGATCGCACTTCGCACCCCAGACAGCACTTCATCCATGCGGTGAGAGATGAAGCCGCCAATATTGGGCGCGACACCGGGCAGTTGCAGAAAGGCTTCCCGCAGCTCTTGAATACTGGCTTCCCGATCTTTAAGCGCCAAGTCGCTAAGTTCAATATCAACGTGAGCCATGTTGACCCCAGCGCCATCGGCATCACCGGGGGCGCGTCCGGCTCGCACCTGCACCCACTCATAAAGGGGATTATCTTGGAGCGAATTCGACAGCGCCCTGCCTGCCCCATTGGTAATATCCAGCGACACACCGGGGAACAGCACCATCGAATTGACCAGAGATTTTTCTTGGAACTCTGGCAAAAAGACCCGCCCCAGAGATGGCACCACGGCTACCGCTGCCACTAAGATCGCCAGCGCCAGCGCCAAGATAACCTGGGGCGCACGCAGCGACAGATTGAGCAGTGGGCGATACAGCCGTTCCGCCAGTCGCGAGATGAATGTCCCTTCCTGGGGTAGCGTTTGATTGGCTAGCAAAATGGCGCAGAGGGCAGGCGAAAGCGTCATCGCCACCAGTGTTGAAGCCACAATCGAGAATAGGTAGGCCAGTCCCATCGGCGCAAAAATGCGTCCTTCTACCCCCGTCAAACTGAAAATGGGGGCAAACACAACGACAATAATCACCGTCGAGAAAATCACGGCTAGTCGCACCTGTATTGAGGTGTCATACACCACTTGGAACGGATGCTTAGGACTGCCCTGCGCCTGGTTGGTGCGGAGGCCGCGATAGCAGTTTTCCATATCGACGATCGCATCATCGACCACCGAACCAATTGCCACCACGAGACCGCCCAGCGTCATGGTGTTGATGCCCAGACCAAAGGCTTTCATCAGCATCAGCCCTACCAGCAGTGACAGGGGAATGGCGCTGAGCGTAATCACTGCCGTGCGCCAGTTCATCAAAAACAGCAGCATGATCACCGACACGATGATGATGCCCTGAATCAGGGAGCCGCTGACGTTGCGAATGGCGGAGTCAATGAAGTTGGACTGGCGGAAAGTGCGCGTCACCTGCACATCTGCCGGGAAGGTTGGCTGCAAGGAGGCCATCACGTCTTCGACTGCTTGGGTGACGGTGGGCGTATCCACCTCCGGCTGCTTGTTGATCATCAGCACCACCGCTGGCTGACCGTTCAGGCTAGCATCACCGCGCTTCAAAGCCGAGCCAGTTTGCACCTCGGCCACATCCTCTAGCAGAATTGTCTCTCCGAATTCCGCTTTCACCACCGACTGCCGCAAATCATCGATCGAGTCCACCTGCCCCATGCCCCGGATCAGCAACTCCTGGCCGCCACCGATCAGAAAGCCACCTGGCGCACTGGAGTTCGCTCCCCTAGCGGCCTCTACCACTTCGTTGATCGACACACCCTGCGATCGCAGTTTTTCGGGGTCAACCAGCACCTTCTCCTGGCGTTCGTCTCCACCGTAGATGGTGACTTGTGAGACTCCCTGCACGGAGAGGAGCTGATTTTTGAGCGTGGCTTCGACTAAGCGACGCAAATCCATTAGGGAGGTTTGCCCCTGGCCATCAACCGTAAAGGCATATTGCAAAATGGTGCCCAAGGGAGACACCAGCGGCGAGATTTCCGGGGGATGAGCGCTTTCCGGTAGCTGACTGGTGACCTGTTGCAGCCGTTCGGTTACGGACTGCCGCGCCTGATAGATATCCGCGTTCTGGTCAAACACCACCTGCACCATCGACAGCCCCACCTTGGAGGATGAGCGCACGGTGGTGACACCGGGTAAACCATTTACCGCACTCTCAATCGGCACGGTGATTTGAGTTTCGACTTCTTCCGGCGCGAGGCCAACGGCTTCGGTTTGGATATCCACCTGGGGCGGTGCGAAGGGCGGAAACACATCCAGCGGCATTTGGGTAACGCTGAAAACACCCCAAATCGTGACGACAACGGCGGCAGCCACGATAAACCACCGCTGGGCAATGGACGTTTTGAGAATCTGATTGAGCAGTGAGTTCAGCATCGCTGATTAGAGTCCCCCCGCTTGTTGGAGAAGGTGCTGTGCTTCTTCCGACCCGTCATCATCACCAGAACGGCAAAGATTGCCAGGATGCCACCACCTGCGATCGCAACTTTGCCCATCGGGAAACCAGCAGCGGATGACTCAGCCGTTTCGGTTGGCTGCTGAGCCAGATCTGAGTTGGCGGTGTCTTCAGTCTGGACAAAATTGCCCTCAGCATCGTGACTGTGGGGAATGCCTTCTGCATCTGCTTGAGCATGGGCTTCATCGGTGATCGGCGCGGCTGCACTCTCGGCGCTTTCTGCATTCTCTGCTGCGTCCGGAGCGGCTTCAGCGGTTTGAGTTTTCCGCGACTCGGCATAGAGGGACAAACTGCCCTGGGTAACGAGATTTTCGCCAACCGATAGTCCTTCAACCACTTCAATGAGATCGCCTTGCGTTGCGCCTGTGACGACATCGACTGGTTCGTAGTAGCCCTCGTACTGCACAAACACGAGCTGACGGCCATTGTCATCAACCAGCGCTGTCACTGGAATCAAAACGGCGTTGCTGCCATCAACGGCAAACTCAATGGGTGAGACTTGAATACCCAGGAGGGAATCGGTTTCCATGTTGACTTCGACCCGGTTTACCCCGCCAGTGGCCTGAAACTCGTCTCCGTGACCGACGTGGGCCAAGGTCGCAGGCGTGCCGATGGACAAACTGAGCGCGAGCAGTGAACTGATTAACGGTAGGGGTTTCATCTCATCCTCCTCACATTCGCAATAGATTTCACATCAAAATCCCCAACAGGGTGCCACAGGACAGATGAAATTCAGATGAAACGGCAGCGACTTCGGTAGAATCAACCTCGTGGTTGATCGCGCAAGTGGGATGCGAGTGCTCTTAGTCGAAGATGAAGAAGCCCTGGGACTGGCAATCAAGCAAGTTCTGGTGAGTGAAAAGTACGTCGTGGACTGGGTAACGGACGGCGCTCAAGCCTGGTACTGCCTGGAAAACCAGTGGGCCGACTACACCGTTGCCATCTTTGATTGGCTGCTGCCGGAACTCTCTGGCCTAGAGCTGTGCCAGCGATTGCGATCGCAACATAATGCCCTCCCCGTTCTAATGCTGACCGCGCTGGGTCAAGCTGAAAATCGCGTCGCGGGTCTAGATGCCGGAGCCGATGACTATTTAGTGAAACCCTTCATCATGGAAGAACTGCTGGCGCGTTTGCGGGCCCTCCAGCGCCGCTCACCCCAGTTGCGACCTGAAATAATTACCGTGGGGCCGTTTGCCCTGGATGATGCCAACACAACGCTGTACGTTCAGCAGCCCGACCAGCCTCAGCAGTCCATTCCGCTGACGCTCAAGGAATTTCAGGTTTTGGCCTATCTGATGCAAAATTGCGATCGCATTATCCCCGGCAGTAAGCTACGGTCTCAGCTTTGGGACATCGACGAAGAACCCGTTAGCAACGTTGTCGCCGCTCAAATTCGCCTCCTGCGCCGCAAGTTTGCCCGCTATAACTGCAACTGCCCCATCGAAACGGTGCCGGGGCAGGGCTATCGATTTCCGTCACTGTAATTGCCCCTGATTAACCCTGATCAACCACCATGATCAACCCGCTCAGCAGCCAGAAACTATTTCACCGCAGCCGAATTCGATTGGCCTGCTGGTTTACGCTGGCAATGGGCGGAATCCTCAGCCTGTCTGGGTTCGCCATGTATCGCGCCTTTGTGCAAGCCAACTGGGTCGCCCTAGAGCGAGAAGTGGAATCCATTGCCGGAACCCTGCACGATAGCCTAGAACCCATGCTGCCTGCATCCGGCGATCCAACCGCTGTCCTGCAACAGGTGTTTCCCGACCTCTGCGTAGCCGATCAGCCCTGCGATCCAACGCCAACTCTGATTCAACGTCACACCACCGGAATTAGCGATCGCACCATCTATTACATCCGCCTCTTTGACCATCACGGCAATCTGCTGGCCTTTTCCCCCGATCAGCCATTGCCGCTAGCGAATACGCTCAATCCCGCCGAGTGGCAAACTTTTCAGTCTACGGAGGGCACCCGCTATCACCAGTTCACCACCATTCTGCACAGCGCCGATACTCATCCTCCAGCCAGCGATGGCCACAGTCATCCCTCCTGGGGGTATCTGCAAATTGGGCGCACCCTCGCTCCCCTGGATGCCGAAACCCGGCGGTTGCAGTGGATCTTGTCACTGGGCTTGCCGCTGGCCTTAGCGCTTGTTGCCGCTTCCGGCTGGTGGCTCTCCGGCATTGCCATGCAGCCCATCTATCAGTCCTATCAGCAGCAGCAGCAGTTCACCGCCAATGCCGCTCATGAACTGCGCTCTCCGCTGGCCAGTCTGCTGGCAACCGTCGAAGCCATCCTCCGATTGCCCACTCACCTCCAGCAGGACATCCCGCCCATGCTGCACACCGTCGAGCGCCAGGGTCGCCGCTTGAGCCAGCTAGTCACCGATCTGCTCTTCCTGACCAGCCTGGAGCAAGATCCGTCGCTCAAGTCCGCTCAACCCTGCTGCCTCAATGATTTAATTGCCGACCTGACTGAGGAACTGCTGGAGCTAGCAACCATTTCAGACATCCATCTGACTAGCCAGATTCCAAACACCGAACTGTACGTTCTTGGTCATGAATCGCAGCTCTATCGCCTCGTCTCGAACTTAATTGCCAATGCCATCCACTACACCCCAGCAGGCGGCTCAGTTCAAATCACGTTAGCGGCGCATGAGGGCTTCACAACCTATCCCAAACCTCACCGACCGCGCACGGCGACCATCACGATTAAAGATACGGGGATTGGCATTCCCCCAGCCGAACAGCCCCGCATCTTTGACCGCTTTTACCGTGTCGATAGCGATCGCTCTCGCAAAACAGGCGGCACCGGATTAGGACTGGCCATTGCCCAAGCGATCTCACACCGACACCAAGGCCACATCACCGTCCAGAGCACCGTCGGTCAGGGCAGCATCTTCATAATTCACTTACCTTATACACAATCACCAGTAATGTAGCTTTATCAGCGAAAATCAGTCCCAGTTGTACCTGATGAAAGGGTATTTTCGTCACCTAGACATCACCATGCCAGAAACGACACGAATAATAAAAAAGCCCAGCATCTAACCCAGAGCATCATCAAATTCATGTGGTTTCTATCCCTCTTTTATCACTTTGCCTGAAGAAAAGGCGAACCCTGCATTTGCTCGTCCTGTATGGCTGATGAATCCATTATGTCAGCGACGGAATTTGGACATCTCATATTTTTTATTACGGAAGTGACAAAAGAGGGATAGATTTGCGATCGCAATTCAATTTCCATTGCACATCGCCACCACCGCCTTTGTATAGCCGCTGAGTTTAACTCAGCGCTATACAAAGGCATACACGCAGAACAGTCGGCATAATGCAATTTATGCCGATTGTTCTGCGTGTCAACGTTGAGTCACTGGCGGTTGCTTCCCATGTCAAACCAGAACAATGTCTGTATTGGTATTGAATGAAGCGGGTTTGTTGGCCAGTACGGCAAACTGAATGGCGGCAACTGAGCCATCCCCATCTGGATCGTAGAACAAGTCGCCGGTTGTGCTGTTATAGCGGAACCCGTCCTGTCGGGTGGCTCCCTGACCCAAGAGGAAAGCGGGAATATGAATCTTGTCCCCTTGGGCTGAGTTAAAGTCTCGAACGGTATCGACTCCGTCAAGGTCATAGCTGAGGGCAAATATATCGGCACCCCAACCGCCTAACAGCGTGTCAGAGCCTACCCCACCCACCAGTTCATCGTTACCCGCACCGCCGATGAGGTTATCGCTTCCATCCCCTCCTAAAAGACTGTCATCTCCGGCATCACCGATTAAAGTGTCATTACCAGAGTTGCCCCAAAGGGTGTCCTGATCAGCGCCACCGACAACCGTATCATCGCCATTGCCTCCCGAGAGCCAATCATCACCACCATAACCATTGAGGTAATCATTGCCGTCGTTGCCATAGAGAGAATTGGCAGAGGAATTCCCGTAAATAGTATTGTTGAGGCTATTGCCAACACCGCTCCTTGCAGTACCTGTTAACGTGAGATTCTCGACCTGATCTGGAAGAGAAAAATTAACAGAGCTGATGACGATGTCTGTTCCCTGATTCAAGCGTTCGCTAATGAAGTCAGCTGTCGAGTCGACATAGTACGTATCGTTGCCGGCTCCGCCGTACATCGTATCGTTGCCGATACCACCATAGAGGTAATCATTGCCGACGAGACCATACAAGATGTCGTCGCCATTGCCCCCATTGAGGGTGTCATTCCCGGCATCTCCAATCAGGTAATCATTACCATATCCCTCGCCCCCAAAGAGGTAATCATCGCCCTCACCACCGAATAAGAAATCATCGCCATTGCCCCCGTTGAGGCTATCATTCCCCCCACCACCATAGAGATAGTCGCTGTGATTGCCACCATCGAGCGTATCGTTGCCGTCAAAGCCATAGAGGTAGTCACTGCCGTCATACCCATAGAGGGCATTGGCAAGATGATTGCCTCGAAGGGTGTTGTTGAGACTGTTCCCGAGCCCGCTATAAGCACTGCCCGTTAGCGTGAGATTTTCAATGTGATTTCTGAGGCTAAAGTTGATCGAGCTGATCACCGTATCGGTGCCCTCATTCCAGTATTCAATTGTCTGGTCGCCGCTGGAGTCCACAAAGTAGGTGTCATCGCCTGGCCCGCCATACATCGTGTCATTGCCAGGGCCACCATCGATACTGTCATTGCCACTGCCAGCGTAATAGATGTCGTTCCCTGTTGTGCCTTTGAAAGGATACTTCAATTCATCATGATTCGGAGTCCCGTAGAACGTCGCCATAGGTTTCTCTAGAGTGGATCAAAATTTCAACGTGAATTTCAGATGGTCCTGATGAGTGACTTGACATCTTCCCCTGACACCTCGTTTGCACAAGGAGACGGATCAGGACAAATCGCAATGCACCCCGTCAACGGATTTGGCCAAGCTCAAAAGAGGATAAAATCACTGCGAATCCAGCCGACCGCTTGTGAGCGAGGAAAGCGCACCTGACACCAGCTCAACTCACTATCGGGCTGATCCGTATCCTGGAGACACTGGAGCAACTGAACTTGATCACCTGGAATGCCATATCCCACAGCGGCTGAATGAATCGTGGCCTGACGGCGTAGATTGATGCGGGCATTGGGATCACTGGCTCGGAGTGTAACCATGCCGCTGCTGCCGGATGGGCGATTAGCAATGGGGGCATGATCAGGGCCTGGAATGCCAGCCGTGTCCCAGTACACGTAAATCCGCTCACTCGCCGTCTGAAAGATTAAGCCGCGCTCGGCCAAGCCAGCCTGACGATAGGCGGCATTGCCATTTTGGTCAACGTAGTTTCCGGGTTGGTTGCCGACGGGCATGAGGTCGTAGCGACGACCATTGGAGAGCTGAATGCCGACGATCCCCTGTCGCTGAGAGAAGGTACAGGCCGTTACTTCAGAGACCTGCGCTGAACCGAGAGGATAGAGATCGCAACGGGCATCAACCGTATCGGCCTGGGCGACAACTGGAAGTGTAGCGGCAGCGAACGCTGTAATGGCAGAGCTAAAGACAACTCGAATGTTCATAAACTCGTTCTTCAAAAAGAGACGTAATGCGGCCTCGGCACCGATGGATGGCATCATCACATCGGTTTCCGTCTATGAGATGCGAGGCCAGTATGGGAGACTTCACAGCGATGGCCGCTGTTTACGTACTGACCGATAACCCTGTTGACGTGAACTACCTTGAAAAAGTTACGAGCGTTCGAAGGAAAAGGTGCAACTCAGTCGGTACGGGAATCAAGCTGCGATCGCAACCGTTCTGAGGTCATCTCAAGCCCGTAGATCAGAAACCAATGTGCGATCGCAACGGGCTAACTAAGCAAGAAAAAACACCCATGCGAGGATGGGTGCTGATTTCACCATGTAAACAACAAATTTGACCTAAAAGTGCCGGGATTAAGCCTCGTGTAGAGCCAAAGCTACATAACGCTTGCCCATAAACCGCATGGTTTGCGAGTTGGGGCTTTCAAGCGTAGTGTCTTTGAATCGATATTGCGTGGTGGTCGTGGATATGCCGCGATAGGTCATCCCAACGGTTTGTTCCGCAACGATGGTGGGGAGAGTTGCAGCAGCAGATGAGTAAGCGTGGCCACGATAGGTGAGTTGCATAGTGGGGGCTCCTGAAATGAAATCAAAGGGGTAACTGTCCGTTGATGCCTATCGTCCAAGACTGACCTGAACCTCCTCTGAGCGTGTTCTGAAATTCACTTAAGGGGTTGATGAGAAACCTGAGTGCCATTTTCAGCCAAAACTCAGATTGGATGAACCCGTCAGCCGCTGCGACTCAATCGGGCGAAAAGATGAACTTTGGTATCAGGTATCAGCATTTGATGACGATAGGAGTATGCTAATAACAAGAGGTGAATACTTCTTCCCTCGGTTTGAACAATTCAGTTCACGTTAAATAGGAGGTTTGCTATCGATTTAACGACTGAATCTGATCCGCCAAAAACAGCAGCACTCTACATCGTTGTTGATCAGTCCTCGACTAATCGATAAGAGAGCTCTGCGATAGATACCCAGAGACGCAACAAGCAAAAACGACGGTATCGAGGCATCTCTACACAGTATCAATCATGTGAGGAAGTCCCTTGACTGAAGAAACTGAGTGCTGTGAGCAATGATTTACGTTTAATCTCTGTGGGTCTAATTCCCCGTGGCTTGCCACGTTAGTGGTAGCGCGGGAGTGCGTCCCGAAGGGCAAATTCCGTAATGCCCCGTCCGCTTGCGGCGGGGATAGGAATTTGAGCGCCCCGCGAGATTTACCTTTTCAGTGAATAAATACTAGAAAACGCCTTGGCTTGATCTTCATAGCCAAGGTGTTTTCTATTGGAGCTATTTCTAATGGGTGATAGATGCAAATCGTAGTGCAGGAACGGCATTATACTTGCCCACGAATCGCATCTTGCTCTGTTGTGCTAACGCTGATCGCTGATCTGCGATCGCAGCATACCACCTTTGTTCGGCATGAAACAGAAAATCCCCGGCGCTTGGCCGGGGAAAGGGTGCTATCGCGTGTCATAGGAGCAGAAACAGCGTAGACCCAAGCTCGAAAAGGCTATTCAGTTACCTGTACAGGGTTGCTCAACGCCTGATGAGGAGCGGTTTCTGCATTTGCAACAGCAGCCAGGCCCCCGATCAATAAAGTGAAGAACAGCAGTGCCATCAACATCGAGAAGACTCGCTCTCCAGCCGTCATTTGGCTCCAGGGCTTGCTATCTACAGTACTGCCGCGGCTAGCACCCGTTGCAAAGCCGCATCCGCCAAAACCACCACAACTCATATGCTCTCCTTTGTTTAACTTTCAACTGGTTTAACCGTATCCAGAGATGCCTGCTAATGGAGCATAAGCATCGTTATGAATGTGGTTATCGAGGCCAATAGTGCTGGGTTGTATGCCTGAGATGGGAGTGGGCAATTGACGTGACCGTGCGAGAGCTAAGGGCAAGAAAGCCCCAGCTCTTGCCGGGGCTGAACCTGAGGGATTGTAAATTAGATTGTGTCAAAGGTCAGAGATGAGATCTAATGAACTATTGAACCTAAGAGACTCGTACTATGACTTTTCGACCTGAACTCCTGGATGAATTGCTTAAAGGCTATCAGAATCCCGAAGACCTGCTGGGGGATGGAGGGATTCTTAAGCAGCTCACGGCGGCTTTGGTGGAACGCTGCTTGAATGCGGAAATGAAAACCCATCTGGACGAGCAACAGGCGGAGCCTGAAAGCGACGTCAAGCCAACTCGTAACCGCCGCAACGGCCACAGCAAGAAGACCATCAAAGGGGAGTTTGGAGAGGCTCAAATCAATGTTCCCCGTGACCGCAACAGTGAGTTTGAACCCATCATCGTCAAGAAGGGGCAGACCCGCTTCGAGGGCTTTGATGACAAGATCTTGTCCCTCTATGCCAGGGGCATGAGTACCCGTGACATTCAGGCTCAACTGCAAGAGCTGTATGGCGTTGAGGTCTCAGCCGGGCTGATTTCGAACGTCACGGATGCGGTTGAAACGGAGCGTAAAATTTGGCAAAATCGCGCGCTCGACCCGGTTTATCCTATCGTCTATTTTGATGCCATCGTGGTCAAAGTCCGACAAGACGGGCGGGTGACGGGCAAAGCGATTCACCTGGCGCTTGGGGTTAACTTGTCTGGCACCAAAGAACTCTTGGGGATATGGATGACCCAGAACGAGTCTGCCAAATTTTGGCTTCAAGTGCTAACAGAGCTGCAAAATAGAGGGCTCAAAGACATCTTTATCGCCTGCTGTGATGGGCTCACTGGCTTTCCGGATGCCATTGAAGCGGTCTTTCCTCAAACCCAGGTGCAGTTGTGCATTGTCCATATGGTGCGAAATTCACTCCGCTATGTGTCCTACAAAGACCGCAAGGCGGTTGCAGCAGACCTCAAGCTGATTTACACGGCCAGCACTGAGACGGAAGCAGAGCAGCACTTAGTGGAGTTTGCCCAGAAGTGGGACAAGCAATATCCGACCATTAGCAGGTCTTGGCTCAATCATTGGCAGCGGATTATTCCCTTCTTTGCTTTTCCACCGGAGATTCGTAAAGCCATCTATACCACCAATGCGATTGAATCGATGAATATGACTCTTAGAAAGGTGATTAAAAACCACCGAGCTTTTCCAACCGATGAATCTGCCTTAAAAGTTATCTACTTGGCAATTCAAAATATTGCCCAAAAGTGGACGATGCCCATTCGCGACTGGAAACCCGCTCTCAACCGCTTCGCGATTGAATTCAGCGATCGCTTTCCAACTTGAGTTTTTACCTTTGACACAATCTATTTGACATACCCGAACCTGAACCGTTGCAGTTTTACGCTTCATACCCTCAACGTCATAAATCCTTTCGGTCTTGCACTCCTGCTAAATGACCAAGCTCACCTCGATGGGTGCGGCACATCACCCAACTGAGCCTGAAATGCTCAAGAGTGGGCCTGAATCCCTTTTATAGACAAAGCCCCCTTACATTTCAGGAATCAAGCCAATGACTCTCTCCTACCTCGGCCAGTCTTACACCATGCCCCAAATTGAAATCGGCAACCTAGAAACCGTTGAACGCTCTGGCCTGTATCGCGGTGTGGCCTATCGATTCACTCAGAAATCTGCTCAACGGCGTGAAACGGCACGGCTTCGCTATCGTGGCGTAGACTATCAGCGCTAATCCTTCTCTCCTGCTCCCTCCGACAATACTCTCCTCCTGTTAGCCTGATCTCAAAGATCAGGCTTTTTATTTAGTCGCTGGGGAGTTGCGATCGCAACTTGTATTCCGTGAGCCTTCACTGGCTTAGTTCAACCTGAAAAGCTACTGGCTCAAATTGCCATCCAGATATAAATGTAGAGCCTCCCAATCGCTCGACAGTCTCAATCACTACCCTTCTTCAGTTTCATAACACAGGCAGGGCATTATCCAGAGGGTGTCGCATCGGGAGTTGCTGGGAGCTGAACCTGTTGGAACAGGAAACAATAAACCAAAGGCAAATTGATGGTTATGAACAAACGCTTTATGCAATCAAGCTTTTTAATAATCGCAGCGGAGTTGGTATACAGCAGGAAACTCAATGGGTTCAATGTTCTATCCAAGAGCCATTTGTCGCTGTTGAAGATACCGAAAGGGGAATAGCGCGTGTTGAGCAAGCTCGCAGTGAGAAAGTTTGGGGATAGACTTATCGTGTCCGTTTCTTTAGGGTGAACCACGGAACACTCGATAACCTAAAACACTGTTTACCCGTTGATGGCGTCCCTCTCCAGATTTGTCGGGAACTATTACATCCAATTCTAAAAAGCGTATATTGGGCACATCGTCCCTATCTAGCGTGAGCTCATAAACTTGAAATCCGTTGCGATCTACTCTTAATGCATTGGTTGCATTGGTCTCTAGATTTACCCGTTCCGTAACTCCTAGCGCGGAATCATAGCCAGTCAACTGTATAAAGAATCGGTCACCTGTCAGAACGCGCAGATGTACTCTGACAGAAATGGAAGAGGCATCGTTAGGGTTAAATTCATACGGGATTGGACACCTCAACTTTCTATGTTCTGTTTGTGCATCATTCTGCCAGCCTGACTGAGGACTACTTAAATAGAGACCATTGGGACGACTGTCAGTATCAAAATCTTCTGCCGTTAGCGGAGTACACATAGAAGCCGGGTAGAACATTTCTGTACTGGCTTGTGCTTGTCTAGGTAAATTCGTCAGCGGCAAAATTGCACAACATATAAGTAAAGTAATTCGCTTCATAGACACTGATAAACTCCATCGTCCTGCTCGCAATCTTGTTTTGAAGATTAAGTAGGTCGAGTGTAGACACCATCTATTAACCGTCGCATTACCTCTAAGGGTGCTTTTCATTAATCGTGCGATTGCAACTCCACCCCATGACCAAGTTCACCTCAGCCTGGTCTTCGTGCTTGGGCTTTTTAGTTGGTAAGGTGAGATCGCACCTTACCGATCTGCTCAAATGATCGTCCAGATGATGATTCATCGTTGTTCCGTTCATTCGTGTTGCTTTTGTTTTACTTGGTTAAAGTGACACGAACAAATTGGCGAAATGGAAAATGAGATCGCACTCTCGACCTATCCGTTCTCTCCTTCAGCTACCCCGCTATGATTGAGCAAGCCCCCCCTTATGACTCTCCTGCTCCCAATGACTGCTGCCGATCTGCCCGCCCTGATTCATCTGCATGGCGTTGTCGAACGCCTCACCTTCCATGCTGATGACACCGGCTATACCGTCGCTCGCCTCAACGTCACCAGCGAACCCGAGCTGATTACCATTGTCGGCACCTTCGCCCATATCGAACCCGGCCAAACCCTCAAGCTGTTCGGCTTCTGGCGCGAGCATCCCAAATACGGCAGCCAATTCCAAGTCAAACACTACCAGGAAACCAAACCCGCTACCCTCACGGGCATTGAAAAGTACCTGGGCAGCGGCTTAATCAAAGGCGTTGGCCCCGTCACCGCTCGCCGCATCGTCAATCACTTTGGCCTAGAAACGCTGGATGTAATTGAACAGGATATCCAGCGACTGATTGAAGTGCCCGGCATTGCGCGCAAACGGATTGAGCTGATTCAAGCCGCCTGGATCGAACAGCAGGCCATCAAAGAGGTGATGCTGTTCCTGCAAGGTCACGGTGTCTCCACCACCTATGCCGTCAAAATCTACAAAACCTATGGCAACGATGCCATCGCTGTCGTCACTCATAACCCCTATCGCCTCGCCACCGATGTCTACGGCATTGGCTTTGTCACCGCCGATGCAATTGCCCGTAACCTGGGCATTGCCCCCAACTCCGAATTCCGCTACCGAGCGGGACTAGTCCATGTCCTGAGTGAAGCCGCTGACCAAGGCCACTGCTATCTGCCCAAAGCTGAACTGGTGCAGACAGCCATGAAGCGGCTCACGATTGAGGATCATCAGCCCCATCCCGAAGTCTTAGACCCGCTGATTGAGCAGATGGCCAGCGAGCAAGAGCTGATCCTGCATCATCATGACGAGCAAGCCTGCTGCTACAAACCCGCCTTCTACGCCGCCGAGCAACACCTGGCCCAGCAGATGCAGCTGCTCCTCTCGCACCCCGTAGCAGTCGATGTAGCCCGCGTCCAGCGCTGGATTCAGCGCGTCATTGACACCACGGGTCTGCCCCTCTCCCTGGAACAACAGCAGGCTGTGGAGATGGCCGCTAGCCAACGGGTGCTGATTTTGACCGGCGGCCCCGGCTGCGGCAAAACCTTCACCACCCGCACCATCGTCGCCCTCTGGAAAGCAATGGGAAAACGTCTACTGCTGGCGGCTCCCACCGGACGAGCCGCCCAGCGCCTGAGTGAGATGACCGGCAAAGAGGCTAAAACCATTCACCGCCTCTTGGAATTTGACCCCAGCCACCTGAGCTTTCAGCGACATGAAGCCAATCCGCTCGAAACCGATGCCGTCGTAATTGATGAAGCCTCCATGCTGGATCTATTTTTGGCCAATGCCTTGCTCAAAGCCATTCCAGCCCAGGCTCACTTACTGCTGGTAGGCGATATCGACCAGCTGCCCAGCGTTGGCCCCGGTAATGTGCTGCGCGATCTGATCGACTCCGGCTGCATTCCCGTGGTGCGACTGACGCAGGTATTTCGGCAGGCTCAGGCCAGTCAGATTGTCGTCAATGCCCACCGAATTAACCACGGCGACTTTCCTCAGCTCGAATCAGTGTCTCCCCGACCCCGTAGCGACTGCCTGTGGCTCGGAGCACCGGAACCCGAACCCGGCATCCAAGGCATGAAAGATCTAATCCAGGAGCTGATTCCGACATTAGGCTTCAATCCCGTCCGCGATGTGCAAGTCCTCTGTCCCTCCCGCCGGGGAACGATGGGTACCCGCAATCTGAATCAAGTGCTGCAAACCTGGTTGAATCCGGCTCATCCCCAAACCGCTGAGCTGAATCGCGGCAGTCAAATCCTGCGGGTGGGCGATCGGGTGTTGCAGCAGGTGAATGACTATGAGCGAGATGTCTTCAATGGCGACTTAGGCACCGTTGTCGAGATTGATGCCGAGGAGCAGGCGGTCACGGTGCAGTATGACCAGCGGTGGGTCACCTATGACGCAGCCGATTTAAATGAACTGACCTTAGCCTGGGCAGTCACCATTCATAAATCGCAAGGCAGCGAATATCCAGTAGTAATTCTGCCGCTGTTTACGCAGCACTACCTGATGCTGACCCGTAACTTGCTCTATACCGGACTCACCCGCGCCAAGCAATTAGCCATCATTGTGGGCCCCAAGAAAGCGGTTGCGATTTCAGTCGGACAGGTGCGCGATCGCCAGCGATATACGCTGCTAGACTGGCGCATCAAAGCTACATTTCCGAGTATCAGTTGTGATAATCTGTGATGTCCTAAAAAATGACAACAACGGCATCCAGACTGGCAGCGCTGAGTGATTTCCTGCATGAGTTGAGACTAGCTAGAGTGCTGCAAATGCGCAGAAAAGCCCTCTACCGTTAAAAGTTTAGGAAATATCAATAACCGAGTTGGATGCCGTTAGTTGGATGTGAAACAGATTCAATCGGAAATCGATACTGACCTCCTTTAATTAAGCAATTGAATTGTTCCTTGAACAAGGAGTTTTTTAGCTCCTTGCTAATAGACTACCCCGTTGATGCTGGGGATTCCGCAGAGTGGATACCAAAGTTTACGATCCCGGATGCAGGCAGATGGTTCATCTTACCTTGAGCAGGTAATGCGATCGCAGAGGTGGGCCATTCTAAGAGGGGGGGGATGCCCAACTGTTGCGTACTTATTCGTGTTCTCTTTATAGCAACTTATTAAAGTAACACGAATAAGTACGCAAACACGAACCTGGCTCTTTGTAGCACTCAACAATAAAAAGTGCCCACCACGTGGAATCAGCATGGTTGATATATCTGGGTTAATGGCACTGAAATCTGTTGCTTGAAAACGTAGTGTAATTTTTAGTGTAATTATCAACTAGCATTAACTACTGCCAATAATCGGGTTCTGTTATGCATATCCAAATTCATCATTCGTCTTGATCCATACATCAACGAGGATCGAAGACGGCAAGCAGTTGGGAACCTGCTGAAAGCGCTGTAGATACTCCGCTACCTCACCGCGGCTTTCAGGTTCTCATAAGGTTGGAGATTAAGCCATGCTGAACAGGGAAGATGGCTGAGCAATATATCGTTTGCCGCAAAATCGCATGGTGCGCCAGTTGGGAGTCTTCAGCGGCTGAATTTGGAACTAATAGTGCTTTGTTGTAGTGGGAACACCGTGATAGGTGCTAGGAAGTTTTTGCTAGCGATAATGATGGACAAGATTCGGATGCGTTGTAGTAAACTTGGCCTCGATGCGTAAGTTGTAGGGTGGGACTCTTGTGCTGGTGATGAGTTTAGTGTCTTGCTGGGAGTGAGAGCACACTACTGAATCACATGGAGCACACACTTGCGCAAACGTAATTGCTCCTAACTCCATCATCTAATTAGACTGACGAACAACACTGTTGCTGTATGCCAACCTCTCCCTCTCTGTTTCCTGAAGAAGAAAACTACGCTGCCTTTTTGAGTGACCTGAAGACGCGCATCCGTCAGGCGCAGATTAAAGCCGCGCTGGCTGTCAATCGCGAGCTTGTGTTACTTTACTGGCACATTGGTCAGGATATCCTCCAACGACAGCAACAACAGAGTTGGGGGAGCAAAGTCATTGACCGTCTGGCCAAGGATCTGAAGCGAGAGTTTCCCGATATGAAAGGATTCTCCCCTCGCAACCTGAAATATATGCGGGCATTTGCTGAAGCGTATCCGGACGAACAAATTATGCAACAGCTTGTTGCACAAATTCCCTGGGGGCACAATGTTCGTCTGCTCGATCAGGTCAAAGACCCGCAGGCGCGATTGTGGTATGTTCAGCAAACGCTCCAAAATGGCTGGAGCCGCAATATTTTGGAGATGCAGATCGAGACGGGACTGTATGAGCGCCAAGGCGAAGCCATTACCAATTTTGAGCGAACTTTGCCACCTGAGCGCTCCGACCTCAGCCGCCAGATCCTAAGAGACCCCTACAATTTTTCGTTCTTAACTTTGGATGCAGCTGCTCAAGAACGGGACTTGGAGCGTGCTTTAGTTGAGCGGATACGTGATTTCTTGCTAGAGCTGGGTGTTGGGTTTGCATTTGTCGGCAGTCAGTATCGTCTTGATGTGGAGGGTGACGAGTATTTCATTGACTTGTTGCTCTATCATCTGAAGCTGCACTGCTATGTCGTAATTGACCTGAAGATGACAGAATTTAAACCCGAATATGCTGGCAAGATGAACTTCTATGTCACTGCAGTGAACCGATTACTGCGAGACGAACGTGATGATTCCACGATTGGAATTGTTCTCTGTCGCTCAAAAAAACGCACGGTGGTAGAGTTTGCGCTGGAAACGGTTCAAAATCCCATTGGTGTTTCGACCTACAAACTACGGGAAGAACTACCACCCACATTGCGAGATCGGCTTCCTTCAGCAGAACAGTTGGAAGTGGAATTGGAGACAGCCATTCAAGAAATTGAAGCTCAGATTTCTACTAATACGACTGAGACCATTGATTGAGCCTGTTTAGTCCAATCCGTTTACCCGTATGGTTGATAAGGACACTAAGATGCTGTTCCAACTCTGATATTTTGCCGTACTATTGGGACATCTATTTGGATGAGCGTACCTATTATTCCGGAATAATAAGCGAGTCTCGACGACAAAAATATGAATAAAAATCAGATCCGAGTCGCTTTGATGAGTAACGCTGGAGGGTCAGGTAAAACCACTCTTGCGGTCAATGTTGGCTACGAACTTTTGTTGGCAGGTTTCTCGGTCTGCCTATTTGGACTTGACCCCAACGCATCACTGAAGGCATTTGTTGGTTTGGGGGGCGAGAATCCAGGCCCAGATGAAAAAATTGACTGCATTCTCGAAGATGACTTTAACGGAAATTGGCCCCTCTATAACTGCTGGCAAAAAGATAGGATGCAAGTTCTGCTGGGAGATGAGTCCTTGAGTGAGCTGATTGAACGGCTTTCGACGGCTGATCGAAAAACGGAAATCTTAAAGGATCGGTTGGAAGATTATCCCCTTCCCCATGATTATCTGATCTTTGACTGCCCTGGAACGATCGATCTAGCCCATAAAATGGCACTTACGGCTGCCAACTTCGTTGTCATTCCCATTCAACCCGACTCCAAAGACATGATGAGCGCGGCAACATTGCTAGCTTGGGTGATGGAAAAGTCCGATAAACTTAGGCTTCGTCCGGCTCCAAGAATTCTGGGTGTTGTTCCGAATCGAGTCCAGGATCGAGCGTTACATCGAGATAATTTAGGTCTGACTGAGAAGCCTGCTGAGGATGGCTTTCCTACCTTACCGGCTTTGTTAAGCCAGATTGGAGTGCATTGCTTTAACTACATCAAGGATTCTGCTGAAGTAAGCAATGCCGCGGCTGCTGGGCTGCCCCTGCGGGCCCATCGACCCAGCCATAAAGCAAATCAGAACTTCAAAGAAATTGCCCAAGCCCTTATGGCTGTGCGGTAGAGCGTATAGGTAAGACAATGGCACAAAAACGTCAGGCAACTCAGCAGCCAATTTTGCAAAAGTTTCAACAGGTCGGGGTTGCCCAGATGGGGCAGCTTCAGCAGCGTGATGAAGAGATCGCTCAGCTTCGACAGCAGCTTGAAGATCTGCAAAACGCTCCTTCCTCTGCAGGCGGAGTTCCACATTATCCCATTCAGGATTTTGTTCCCCTCCGGCTGGGCGATGGGTTAACTCAGCCGCGTAAATATTTTGATCCGGCTGCACTCGAAAAGCTACAACGATCCATTGCCAAGGTGGGTGTCAGAGAACCGTTGCTGGTGCGACGTGGAGCGGACGGTAAGCTTGAAATCGTCTCGGGTGAAAGCCGCTGGCGATGTGGTAAAACCTTGAAGTTAGAGACATTACCCGCGATTGAAAGTGACCTCAATGATGAACAGGCACTTGAAATTGCGCTGATCTCTAACCTGATTCGCGAGAACCTAAATCTTGTTGAAGAGACAGATAGTATCATTGCGCTAATCGGCCTTAAGTTTAAGCTAGACACCGAAAGCCTGTCTCAGGCTCTGATTCGCATTAAGAATCTGCGCCGCGCTCGTCGTCTGGATGATGAACAAGTTGTCGAGGAAATGAGTGACTATTATTCCGGAATAATAACCCTGGATGTTCTCTCACAACTGGATCGAATCTTTGCTCAGTTTGGTCTGACGCTGGAAAGTTTCGTGACCAATCGACTGATTGCTGTGCAAAAGATGCCTGGGCAGTTGTTAGATGCTGTTCGAGAAGGGCGAGTCGCTTTTTCTAAAGCAGATGTGATTCGTCGCTCTAATTTGCCATTAGACGTTCAGGCTGACTTGCTGCGAGAAGCCGAGGCAGGTCTGGCTAAACGTGCGCTAATAGAGCGTGTTAAAGAGCTAAAGCAGGCTAACTTTGATGATAGTTGTGGCGCTGATATGGATCCCCCACAGCAATTTCGTCGATCTGCTCAACAGCTTTATAGTAAGAATGCATGGAATCGTATTCAAGCAGATTCAAAGCTGAAGAAGAAGTTTCAACGCTTGCAGGCATTAGCGAATGAACTCATTGAGGCGCTGCAGGAACAGGACTAGTCAGCTAGAACTCTTGCCCATCGGGCAGATTGATGACGCCAGTTGTTGGTTGCGTTGGTTGTCCTGTGCTGTAGCTATCAACCTCTTCGTCCTCTGGCGGCATGGGCAGTAACCGATCTGCCTCCTGAAGCCGGATACGAATTTGTTCCTCCATATTGAGATCAGGTCTGCGGTTCTGCGCTCGTCGAATCATGCGATCGCGGATGGTCTCCCACAGCCCTTCGCACTCTTTCTTGAGCTGGATGTCGGTTTTAGGAATTGGCATCCGGTCGTAGTGGATTGGCCACTGGTTGTAAGCCGGATTGATGTAGAGGCATTCCCCGACTCCAAATCGCATGACCTCATCTGGTGTGATGAGCTTCTTGGTACGGATCTGCTCCGATACAGAGCGATTGCGTCCCCAATCATCTCCTCGGCTGCGACTATAGGAACGGGTTCGGTAGGTAACTTCTGTTTCCCCCATCTCATCGCTGTATCGTTGGGCAGTTTGAACATCTCCTGGATTAAACCAGAAGCGGGTACTACAGGCTGATAAGAGTGCCTTGGCTTGCTCTTGCCCATAGGTTTCAACAATCTGCGGAAAGGACTGGAAGCCAAAGATGCCCGTGAAGCCCTTAGAGCGATGTTGATTGGGCCAGCTTGGAGCTTGAGGCATGTAGATAGTCGGAAACTCATCCGCACTGAAAATCAACGGAGCCTGGCGCTGTATGGAACAATTCAGATTCACGACCACATTGATGATGGCAGCTAACAGCGGATTAATCACATCTTGCCGGAAAATGTCAGACTGGAAGACCAAGATTTCCCGACGTTCGAGGATGGCTGAAACGTTGGTACTGCCCAGCAGCGATCGCAAGAGATCGGGTGACATAAATCGAGTCAGGACATCGCTGGCGGTAGCGAGAATACCTGAAGCGGTTTTCTCGCTGGCTCCCGTGCTCATAAACTGAGCAAAATTGACTTGAACAAAGTAAGGCAGCCGTTCTTCTTTGGCTGCATAAGATAGTCGCTTGACCAAGTTGGGCAACTGCACGACGCAGAACGCCATCGCTAAATCTGGATACTGAGTAGACTTAGCAAACTGAAGCAAGGCTTGAATCAGGCGTTGCCCCGCAGGCCCAAAGAACGCATCCGCTTTACCGCCCCCACGAGTCAGATTGCGATGAAACACTTCGGCTAGTACCCCAGCGGTTGTGCTGTCGTTGGCATCTTTTACGAAATCCAACGGATTGATGATGCAGCTATAGGGCCTTCCCGGTGCAAAGACCTGGACATTGTACTGATACCGAGCGGCCAAAGTGGCCAGATAGCTGAGCTGTCCTCCTTTGCCATATTCATCCGCTTTGTAGTCGTAGAGCAGAATGGGATGGCCTTGCTCCACCGCCGAAGCAACCATTGGATCAATCACTGAAAATGTCTTGCCCGATCCGGCCTTGCCGATGACCACTGAACTACGATTTGCCTCTGGAACATAGACTGTCGATGGTTGTCCAGTAATAGTTGTTGCTAGCCCTGCCATCCAGCCATTGTGTAACCAGTTGGGTGGTGAACCACACCAAAGTACGACGTCATCTGCATCATCATTTTTGAGCTGTCGGTAGGCTGTGTTGCTCGCTTTCAATTTGTCTCCTCGTCCCGCAAACCGTCCAGACGTGAGATGAGTCTTACGAGGAGTCAGCGCAATCAGAATATAAACCCCAATCACCAGCCCCATCATCAGCAGTCCTCGAGGCGACCAGAGGATATCGGTAATCACCTGCCACGCTTCGATCAAGGGCTCGGTAAACGCATTAGCCAATAGCATCAAATTAGATCCTCGACTTCTACCTGACTATTTAAGGGTTGAGACTCTGGCACCTCGTCAGCCGCGCCCTCAATATTGGCCTCAATACCAAGTTCTGCCAAAGATGTCAGAACCGCCATATCGATCTGGAGCTGATTGGCTGCGGTTCTCAGTGGCAGGCCATTGCGAGCCATTGTAATCGCCTGCCGCACTGCAAAGACAATCGGATCATCGGATGGCGTATAGTTCTCTTCAATAGCAACGGTCAATCCCTGCTCAATATCCTCTAGGGTGGCTTCACCTGCCTCAGTGCGGACTACGTTGGAGCGAATAGTTTCTGCATTGAGGGCTTGCATCTCTCTAACCTCTACAGCTGGTGCGATCGCAATGCCGCTCGATTCATGTTGCTCAGGAAAGCGATCTGAACTTCGGTAGAGGTCAAACAGATACGTGTAGGTCTTGCCCGTCGCATCTACGGTCGTTACGACTAGGTTGGGAATGGCCGCAGTATACGTTCCATCGATGTGGAGAGCCTGAATCGGGCGCAGAATGATTGTGCGAGCAGCTCCACTATCGATTGGAGCGTTGGTGTCATAGACAATCCGAGATAGGTCGCTGAGCTGTATGTAAGTGATCACCTCGCCCGTGCTAGAGAAGTCAATCACACTGTTGCGACCGGGATAGAGCATCACTGGCGAAGCATAATTCCTGGCTCGTTCTTGCGACACAACGCTGGTGGCTGGGATGGCTTCGTTCGGATTGGGTATGGGGATATCCGGTAGAGAACTCAATTGCTGAGCTTGAGCTTTGCTACCAGCCGCTGTCAAAACGATGCCGCTTAGGAGCAGCCAGGGAATGAATTGAAAGGCACGCATTATCGAATCACCTCCAGCAGTCCATTCGCAAAAATTGAAACCTCTTGTCCTTCTGGAACAAATAGGTAGGGAGAGGATGACGTTTGGTTTTGCCCCTCAATGCGGTTTATCACCCGCTCACTCACTGGTGTGAAAAAGCCGTCTAACGCAGCGGCGACCACGTTATCATCCTGACCACTCGTGACAGTTGTGCTTGTACTGGTTGTCGTATTCCCTCCAGCTTCTGAGGTGGCGGTGGTAACGGCATCGGGCGCGTTCAATACCGCCCCGATATTGCCCAGTGCCGATAGTGTACCGACTAGCAGATCCTCCCTAAAATCACGGCTACCATCGTCATCTTTGACCTGTGCCACAAGGGGTCTATTATCCTCCCCGCGAACCATCAGTACGCCTGGCTCAACAGTTTCCTGTCTGACTTGATTCTCGGCATCTCGATATACAACCGCTACCACCTGCTGCCGTAAAATGTTGGCGTCTAAAAATCTCCGTGAGCTGAGTAATCAGTACTGTGCCTGCTTCAAGGGCAACTTGACCGTTAATATCCATCAGTGGTTCTGATAACTCAATCGCAAACCGCCCTTGAGCAGACAGTTCTCCGCCAGCATAAACTACCGGAACGATAACCTCTCCTGTCGTTGAAGTCCCGATGGCCACTTGATGACGGCGAGTGACTTCTGTCCTTCCTGTACCACCTTCCTCCGCTGCTGTGATCGGACGCTGCTGAATAATGCCTTGTGCTCCCGGTGTTAAGGAGGAAACTAGCACATCTCGATTAGGGTTTTGTTGCTGCTGGCTGGCCATTTGGAGGGCGGACGTGTTCTCTCTAGTGTCTCCATCGATTGGTAATGGAATCGGGGCATCGCCTATCGTATCTGTTGGAAGTGATAAGGATGCGGATTGTTGATCAGCCTCTGATCTGTTTAGTGTTGCCTGAGTCCAATTTGCTTCTGATGCGTCGATTGCAGGTTCCGATTCCAGAGCCACTTCCGCGCCCGCTGCTCCAGCGGTCGATAGTCGTGTCCATTGCTCCAGTGGATCGACCGTGTCTTCGGATGGCCGTGACGAGATTGGGGTTGGTGATGCTGCCACTGGTTCTCTAGGCGGAGAAGCAATAGGCCGAGCGGGTGCTGGTATGGGTGCGGGTGTTGGTTGCGATCGCACAACTCGTGTTGGTGTCGTAGGAGGTGGCTCAGATGTCTCCGTCGAGGATTCCTCTGCCTCTGGTGTGGGCTGTTGCGGTGTTTCTGCTAGCCGTTGCCGAGGTTGCGATCGCTCCTGCTCAACTAGGGCCAGCTCTGCCCGCATCTGGTCATCAGCGCCATAGCTAGCAGCGGATTCTGACGGGAGGGGGCGTTCATTGCCCTGCTCTTGAGCCTGTTGGCTGTTTCCAGTAAAAAAGCCGGAGAATATCCAAATCACAATTACGATCACGCCCAACGCACTCGTAACTAATCCCAATCTGGAGAGGGGTGAGTTTTCCACGCCCCGCTCCCTAGCTGTGCTGGGGCCATCAATCAGTTCATCTGTTGTGACAAGTTCATCATCATAATCGGTGTCTACTCCGGCAAACTGAGCCCGCTCCTCATAGGAAATATCGTCCTCTGTGCTGCCGTTTTGCTGGTGTTCGGCTTGTGCCGTTGCAGGTTCAACCGGAGCCGTTTCGATCCGACTGCCAGTGAATTCGGTCTCCTCGTTTGCTAAAGAGGACAGATTGGGGGTTTGATCATGTTGCTCCATCTAATCCACCTCCAGAGGTTCAACTTTGACAATGACTAGGCCGTTGGCCAGCAGGTCATACATCTGCTTGCGCCAAGCCAAGGGTTCTAGGTCATCAAACACCGGCTCGACGGGCGGAATAGCCTGCATCGTGATGGTTCGATTCATCGGAATCTCTGCGACCTCCTGATTTCGGTCACGCTCAATACGCGTTGCCACAATATCTACTTCCCAAAGCCCCTCACCGACCTGGCGAGGATCAGAGACTGCAAAGAAGCGTACAGACGATTTGATGCGTCCCTGCAGGACGCCGGGAGAGATTTTCTCAGTACCCATCAGCCGCAGAAATTCCTGTCGGAACCCTTTATCCATGAGGTATGACGCTAGATAAACTTCTGTGGGAATCTTTTGCGTAGTACCTTCAATGGCATAGCCCTGATCCTCAGCATTAGAGCCTGGAATCTGGTTATCCCACTCAAATGTGAGCTGCATCCAGCGCACTGCCGTGTTCTTAATCACTTCCGCCTCACGATGAGTAACATTAAATTCCGTTGCTTTGGCCGTGGTGCCATCTGATTGCTGCACATAGATACTGTCTCGTTGTGCCAGTGCTCGATTGTTGAAGAGCAAGAAGAGATTGGCAAAGACGCTGACGAGTAGACCGATGCCCAGTATGCCCATGACGATGATGAGCGAATTTTCGCTTTTGATCGGCAGATATACCGGCTGCTCTGGTGCCGAGATATCGGTGCCATTCATCTCCGTTTCTTCCCCTTCCGCCTGCATGGTGGTGAATTGGGAATCATCCTGCTGGTTGCGAACCAATCCTTTTAACTGCTGCATCATTTTGATTTGAGAACTGCAAATTTTGCGGCGGTCGAAAGCCCCCCTGTAACGGTGCTAGCAATGCTGTTGGCCCGACGACTAATTGCTGAGAACAAGGACGTGGCACTCCAGGTAGCCAGTGCGGTGACTAGACCGGGTGCAAAGATTGAGATAAAGAGCAGAAACCCTAGATTTTGGGAAACTTCTAGTGCTCCACCCTGCGTATTGGCTAACACTGCCGCGACAATGCCAACGAGCAGGTTGTAGCCAATCTGAAGACCAATCAGGCCGACGAAGCCTGAGAGCCAGGCCCAGATGGGCCGACCAGCGACAGGCAAAATAGAAAGTGCCAGCGCGATCGGAGCGAGTACCGCTGCAATCAGTAAGGCCGCTTCCACGATGTTGACAAAGGCCCACTGAAGTCCGTACAAGATTGTCTGGATAATCGGTAGCAACCGATCCTGCAGCACGCTAGCAAAAGCCCCGCTGAAGTCTCCTTGAAGTGTGCCGGTGCCAACCTCAACTAAATCACCGATGGCAGAGATGCCGGTTCGGTTAATCGCCGATTCGGCAAACGCTTCCAGCGGACCGAAACTAATATTGCCGTTTTGGGCTTCTAAAGCTTGATAGATGGCTTGCACCTCTTCCGCCTTACTGTCCCAACACTCCAGAAAAGGATCACCCGTTAATCCCTCACATTCGCTATAAACCTGCTTGATGCGCTGAACTCCTAGGTTATTCAGTCCAAACTGGGTGATGGCATCCTGAAGGGTATATCCCACAATTTGCTGGGAGAGAAGTCCAGTTGTCAGGCGATAACCTACGGCCCGGAGCACTAAAACTGACTCCGATAAAAGTCTGCCGTTGTTGCCCAGAAACAGCAGCACCACTAGCGGAAAGGTAAAAAGTTCGACCACTGTACCGAGATAGCGCGATTTCATAATCTCGTTGCCGAAGCGAACGAACATATACAGGAAGCAGAGCGCCAGGATACCCCGAGAAAACTGCACAATGGTTTGCCAGAACGGGGAATCGGCTCGGATCAGATCAATCCAGGTTTCATTCCAGGACGCGATCTGTGTCCTCGCTTAATTGGAGTGCTCCCTGAATGACATCGGCGGCAGCTTCCGATCCCTGCTGAGCCAGGATCAGAGCGTGGGTTAGCTCACTCATGGGTTACACTCCTCCTGGATTGATGCCCACTCCTGGCATGATGATCTGACCGCCCTGGACAATGCTTCTGGAGTAAGCCGCTGCCGTTTCCCGGCGGTCTTGAATCCGGTCGCCTTGTAGCTCTCTAACTGCATCGACGAGCATCTTATTTCTTAGTGCATCATCCCGTGCTCGGAGCTGGTGTCCCACGCTGTCGAGGGTGCTGGTTTGCTGCTGCGCTGCCAGTTGTGCACTCAGATTTCGCAGAATGTTCTGAGAAACATCCTGTTCTTCAGAGTCAGTGGCTAACTCTTGAGAGGTCTTGAGCGCGACCTTGGCGGCTTCGGCATTCTCTCGAAGCTTTTGCTGCCCAGCCTGGGTGAGAGCTGTCTGATCAGCCACTTCATCAGTCATCTGTCGGTCGAATTGAGTAACGAGGTCGCGCTTGATGACTGGAGATCCGCTGCCGCCGGTTTTGGTGGCTGCGACCTCTTCAAATGCGGAGGGTTGAGCATTTTCAATTTCCTGCTCAATCTGTTTGGGGTCGGGTAAACCCAGTGCGCCAGTGGAAATTTCGATGGTATTGCTGTTCTTCTTCACACTGCCAGAATTGGCAAGACCGCCGAGGGGATCTTCAACCATATCGAGCAGGTCGAGGTTGAGTAGGTCAAATAATCGGTTGATATCAAAAATGGACGTAATCGTTTGTTCTAGCGAGGCAAAAGCATCCTGTACTGCTCCCACGGCGTCAAGCGTATCTTTTACCTCGCCAATCGTGCCGTTTTCGTCCAGGAGGTCGCCCGTCGTCTCCTCAATGGTGCTCCCAATGTTGCTGAGCTGATCCTGAATAGCGGTATCCACATCGCGAGTCACAGTTTCAATATCCGCCGCTGCCTCTTCTATGTCATTCAATTCTCCATCCCCGGTATCGATATCCTCTAAGTCAAGGTCATTGACTGGGCTATCGGCGTTGGGATTAAAGGGAGGTGTAGCCTGGGCATAGACGGCCTTTCCCATGCTGGCGCTCAGGAGTAAAGCTGCCGTCAGCGTCACAGTGAGTTGTTGATATCGATGTCGAATCATACTGTCCTCGTCTTTACTAAATTGCTCACGTTGCCCATATCTGGATCTACAGCTTGAGTGCGACGCCGGGCTTGCGGTGATGCTTGAATGTCCTCAAAACTGATCACCCCGCGCATGGCTTGAACATACTGACCCGTAAAGTCTTTTAGCCCCTCTAGATAGCCGCGAGTAGTTGGTGGATAGAAGGCCATCACCCGGCTGCGGGCGAGCTGTTCGGCTTCGCTATTTGCCAGGGCCGCCAGCATCAGTGGGTTGGCGTAGTACCGGGTTCGCCAGAAGCGCCCTTGCTCTTCTATCAGCCAACGAGTAAATAAATCGGCTTTGCTACCCTTAAAGCGTTCGGTGGCGTTGTATTTGATGACATTGGCGGGATAGTCTAATGCCTGCATATAGGCGTTACAGCCTGCATGGGTAGTTTTGCCAGTAATGGTGATGCTGATATTGGCTAAAATCTTGGCTGAAGCACTACACTCGACGATCGCATCTAGGTCTTGCGCTAAAATCACCGCGCTGATTCCTTCCTTTCGCCCGGTGGCAAAGGTTTCCCCCACGATGTCAGCAAAGCCTCGTTTACTCAGCAAGACCGACAGCTCATCTCCGACAAACAGGGAACGGTTATGAGCCAAAGCATTGCGCAGTGCTGCCATTGTGTGCGGAGAGCGCCATGATGTAGGAATTACTTTCGTTGGTTAGCCCCGACAGCGCGTAAAACGTGATCAGGGGCTCTGGATTTACCGAACTGGGTCGTCCAATGGCATCACCGATATTTGGATCAACTAGCTTGGCTCCTACCTGGGCCACAATCTGGTTAATTGCTTGTGCGTCTATGTCTTCATAGCTTTTGAGGTCAAGCTGCTCTCGTGAGCAAAACTTCAAAAAATCATGAAGCGTGGGCATCTTCTGCCAGGCATCCGACTGCCAGCCTTGCTCGATCGCCTCGTTGTAGCGTTCGGTAATTTCAGGATCAGAAAAAAAGACATCTAGCGTCCGCAGAACGATGCTGTTGACCCGCTCTAGCAACTGCTGGTCATTAATCTGTCCCATTGCGATCGCAACAATGGCCTGCCGCACAAAATCCTTCCACCGCTTGAACCGTTGTAGCTGGTCATCCGGCTGCTAGATTAAGCAAATTGGGTGGCTCCAGCAGATTGAGTCGTTCGTGCAGGATATCGACATAGGCTCCGTACTTGCCGAGGGATTGCACAGCCGTCTGAAAAGTTGAGTCACCGCCGCTACTGAGGTCAATCCCGACGACCGGAATATTTTGAGCCAGGGCATCTTCGATAAACCGCCAGCCAAGTACAGACTTACCCGAGCCGGTAGTGCCCGTGATCAGCACCCGCCCCGTGCCGCTGAACAGATCCACATAGAGCGGCTTTCCCCCTTCTTCGGTCAGAAACTCCACGCCCCGCTGTTGGATGTTTTTAGGACAGGTTAGCGGTAGGAAGCCAGCGACGGTTTCAGTATCTAGAACAACGCGTCGCTCAGAAAAGGCGTTGTAGCGCGTCAGCAGCGGAAATGTATTAATCGGTAGGGTCTCTAACCACACCCGCCAGCAGACATCATTTTCAACGACGGCTTCGGCGGCTCCAAATGAGTTACAGAGCTGTGCGATCGCTTCATCACAAGCCCGCTCCGTTTTCCGCCAGACAATGAATGTACAGGCTACCAGCAGGGGGCGTTGTCCCTCATAAATTTTTATTAGAGCTTGCTCTGCCTGCTGTCGCTGGAGACTGGCCGATACGTCTTGACCTGTTCCGTACACGGCTGCTCGTTGAGCCTCAAAATAGCTTTGGCGGTTCATTTTCTCCAGCTCATCCTGGGTAGACCAGGCTTCTTTGTGAGTGACCTCTACCACGCATTCGGTGTCCCGAATCCAAGCTTGAGAGAGTCGATCCCAAATCCATTTGAGCTGCTGCCGGGTATTGCGCCATAGCTCTGGAGGAGCTTCAATGACGGCGACCTTTCCGACCAGACCATTAACGTACACGTAGCCGTGTTGTCGCTTATGCTTGGGGCAGGAAGACTGACCGCGATCGCCTTGTAGCAGTAGTGTTACCAGGTCTTTTTGACCGGAAGGTGGAATCCGCTGCCGAATGCCATCGTCGGTAGACTGCACTCGAATGTACTGAGTCAGCTGAGGAGCCTTACGCTGATTGAAGCGGTACCAGAGCCATTCCCAAAGTTCCTGGGCATCCATCGGTTCAATATTGAGCCGAGCTTTGGTTTCTAAAATATTGCGCCAGTTGATATAGCCGCTGTCGTGAATCTGGCGAATAAGCTTCAGATAAAATCGCTGAAAGTGGATGGCTTCTGTACCTGCAATCTTGCGAACACGCTGATCAATCAGTTTTTTGGCCTGGAGAACTGCTTTGCCGATAGCGTCTGTTCCCTGTTCGTTGGCGTGGGCCGTAGACCAGGTGGCCCATACCGTTTGTGACCAAACCTGCCGTGCCCCCTTTTCAGTTAGCTCTTGGGTGCGGACTTCCTCATCCAGCAGCATGACGGCAACTGAGGGCATCTGGGTGAGTCCGCGAGAGAGTACGCAGCTCCGATTTACGGGTTTTAATAGACGACCGGCAGTCAGTATGGAACCGTAGACGTTCCCCCTCTAGAATTTCCGACATTCCTTGCTGAATCGATGCGATCGCATCTTCAACTTCTGAGCGATACAGCTGGGGGTGTAAGCCCTGTAACTTGAACGGAATTTCTGCTGACCATTGATCCTTGCCTGCATCATAGAGCAGGAGACAAGCAAACTTGTGCCCACTCAATTCCACCTCCACGATGGAGTGTAGGTGAGTCAGATCTTGGAAGGAAGCAAACTGCTTTTCACCCGCTTGGGTCTCTCGCTTAATTTTTTTGTCTCGTTTTAGAAAATTGCGAAATTTTTGCCACATGACTGCATCTTCGTGAGCACGAAAAAATAGGGTTTCACCGTTTGTCCCAGTCCCGACCGGGAGGCTGTGCCCAGCTTTTGATGAACTGATAGGTTTTGCGTCCGGTGAGGAGCCACCAGGTGCCATTCAGCCAGAACCAAATCAGTAACCAGGCCATAAAGGAGACAGCTAGAAGCATCTTGAACAGAAAGAAGCTCATGCCACCAATGGCGACCCAGGGCAACAATTGTTCAGCGGGAATCGGGCCAATTCGGGCTCGTTCCCCTAGCAACTTGTTGACGCGGATCGGATCTCTGTCTACGTCGAGAGTCATGATTCAAATGCAAGTTAACAGAACGTTTCTATCCACCAGCACTGGCTCCGCCGCCGCCAATAATCAGGGTGGAAATCACCTCAACACCGATAACGAACGCTATCCCAATTGCGAGCAGGTTGGCGATTGGTTGCCAGTCTCCGCCTCGCGTTGCCTGGGTAAAGACAATCACCACGCCAATCAGGAAGGCTAGAACAATCAGGATTCGGAAAATATTGAAGATCGTTGTGATGGTTTCTGGAGAAATTGAGGTGCCGCCAGTGTTGTTGATGGCATCATTGACTGACTGCTCTAGGTTGTTGAACATTTGGGCCAAGACGGGGTCAGCTGACCCCATCCCAACTAGGGCGGAAATGGCAATCACAATGCTGGCCAGATGCCAGCCTTGAATTGGCAAACCCAGACCCGCAACGGACTGAGCACTGCGGTTGATTAGTCCAAATGCCGATTCGCAATCGTGCCGATCATAATTGCGGTCATCAAGACTGCCGGACTGGCGAACACCATATAGCCTGTAATAGCTGCCAGTGTGGCAATTAGTCTGACTTCATTACGATGTAGACTAACTATTTTCCAGAGCAGTTGAAATCGGATCACGTTTAGGCTTGCGTTGGTTGCGTTTAACGAAGGTCATTCGGGTACCTCTTAACCGCGTCTTGTTTTGAACTGTGTTGAAAAAGTCTGTTCCCTACAATTCCAGCTCTCGTTGCCGGGATGGTTGAGGCTGAACTCCCAAAATGATGCCTTGAGAGTCTGCTTCAGGTGATGGCTCCCAGTTTGGAGTTCAGTACGCGGTTCACGTTGGTTGAGCAGCTCGTTGCTGTGTTGATTGGGCACGTTGTTGTGGGCCACGAAGACGTTGTTCTCCCGGCTAATTGTGGCGTTGAAGACAATATCGTCACTGATTGGCGTCACGCCCCGTTACCTCCTGCCTGCTGTCAGGCTGTCGTTTAATGTTGAAGCGATAGCGGAAGCCAGAGACTCGACTGCTCCAGTCGATTTGGCCGTGATCGCTCTCAAACTCGCCAGATGCCAGAGATTGCAGGGCGCTGACAATTTGCTGCCCCTGTTTTATTGTATCTGGCTGTATGCCTCAACGGATTGAGGCAATTGGGTGATCGTTTCGGCCTGTTCGGGCTGTAATTCGTTAATTTGACCTTCCCAGTTGCTATCGACGGGCTTAACGGCTTCAAAGACGGTGCCGTAGTCGGCATCGGTAATCGTAAGTCGAGCATCTTGCTGTTGAAACCCTTCCCTGGTCAGCGTAACCACGCCCGCAGAGCTGATGAAGGTGCTGGGTTCGGTCTCGCCTCTAAATTGAGTCCTCGCCTGGATGAACTGCTCCAGTGATTGGGCGATATCAGCCCCCTGAGCGAGTGTGGGTTCTGGCATCTGAGTGATCTCGGCCACCGCTTCTTCTAGCGTGCCGAGACGCTTATCCAATTGAGCAATGGCTTTATCCATCTGGTCGAGTTGTTTGCCTGTGGGGGCAGTCGGATCCAGTTCGATCGGTTCTGCTGCTTCGAACTCAACCCCGAGCTGCTTTCCGATACGTCATCAACCGCGCATTCGCGAGATTGAGGCTTTGTGCGGCGGGCGAATCAGCAACATCAATGCTAGGAGTGTTCTCTGGCGATTTGATCGCCGATTGGTTCTCTCTCGCTGAGAGCGGTTTATACTGGTGGGCTTGTTTAACCAGGGTATTTTCCAGAGCCGTAGTTGCGATCGCCAATTTCTTCTAGCTTCTTGACCTGTTCGATAGCGTGTTTACCTTCGGCTTTGGCTCTAGCCTGCGCAATTTGCTCCGGGAAAAAGCTTCGCCTATCTCAACGGCAGCACCAGCGGTTGCGATAGCACCGCCGATAAACGTCAGGCCATCGACCTCATCGGAGTCCCGCATCATGTGCTGACCCATTGAGTTCAGGCTGACGAGCCGATCGCTGCCGCTGCTGCGATCCCGCCTGAGCTTCAGAGCTTTCCTGCATGATCTCCTGCATGGTCAGTCGGCGCTGCCGTTGCCGACTTTGTAGCAGCTTCTGATCCGGCTGTTGATTTGGCTTTGGTGATTGAGCTTGAGAGGAAGGCTGCTGATCGGGCCATCTGTCTCTACCGAATTTGCCGTGAATAACGCCGTCCGAGTTGGCTGCCAGCCAAGTAGACACCATCTTTGGCAAAACTCCAGCCCCAATCATTCATCTGGGTTTCGATGCCCTGCTGCGATAGGATTTCGATAATGTCATCGGGTGATGTGGTTTGTGCGATCTCGGCAGCATCAAGGGCAGATTGGAGCTCGGCGTCTGATACTGGGTTCAGGAGGGTTCCGACGGGGATGATCTGCTGCGTGGTAGTGGGCGCTTGCTCAGCTGCGACCCGATGTATTTTGCCGCGCGTCTCGCCTAATGGCGGCTTCACTGGCTGGTCTAACTGAGTCGAGCTGGTAGCTAGCCTCTAGATGTCTCAGTACCCGATCGACTTTGCGATAATCCCAAGCGGTCGAATAAGTCTGTCCCAGTTCACCAACTCGGTTGATGACTAGATGTAGGTGAGATCGAGGGTGACCGTCTGGAAAGGTCGCATCGTGATGGAGCCATCCCACGGCTTGCCGATCGGCCAATCCCATTTCCCCCTAAAAAGTCTTCAGTGAGACGGTACCAATCCCCGTCGCAAAGCTCATCCTTTGGGCTAGGAGAAATCGAGATGTGATAGCAAGGTTTTTCAACACGGACTCCCTGCTGGGCTGTGGATGCCATCGCCTGCGCAATCCAGTTAGCGTCATTGGTGACGGCGGCTCCAAAGTTGGCATAGACTTGCTGAGAACCAGCCCGACAAATGTATCGGGTTGTCTTCTGAAAATCGTTGCTTGTTGTAACGTTACCAATCATGGTTCAGTTGATTTACGTTTTTCATGAGCCTCTGATCCAGGAGAGGATTGCAAAGCCTTTTCGACTGTAGAGGCTCCAGTGCTCCATCAACAGCCGATTGAATTTCGTCTGGATCAACTTGCCGTCGGTAGCTGAGCGACTTGAGTCGCAATAGCCGGGCTGTAATCCGTCTGATCAGTACGATGAGTTGATGAAGTTCCTTTGCTTTCAGGCCCAATACTCTCAACATGCGAGATACGTTAGTGCCGATTGCACTGGCACTGGATCGAATGGTTGCCTTTTCGTTCCGGCGTGACCCGAACCGGAATCCGATTGTTTCGCTTAACCACAGCATGGAATTGATCCAACTGTTTCGAAGCTAAGACGAAAGCGATTGGATTCCCATTTATCTAAAGTTGTAAAAAAGTGTGTGCCTTAAGCCCATTGCTTGACCGTTCTCGAAAGGGTCTCGGGCACTACGCAAACCTCTTTTTTGCGGACATGTTTGGTCATAGGAGGACACGTTGGGGCATCAAAAATCGCATAACGGCAAGTTTGGTCATGAAGGGGCGCAATTTTGAGATATTCTGCCGCACTTTTAGTCCTATATCTTCCAAAAACTGTTTATTTTTGGTCTTAATCGGCCATAAAAGGCCATCAGCGGATACGATTTATCGAAAAAAGGCCACAGTTGATCTCTAACGATTAGGTGTAAAAAAGCACCGATTCTGTGATACTTACCCATTGATGGATTTATCGAATATTGTAAGCTTGCATAGGATAGGGGCGATGACGTAAGCAAGTGAGATTCACATGGCAGCAAAGCTTACGATCTCTAGCGACCAAGGTTCCTCCGCCAGCAAGACGCTTTATCAGGTCAATAATGGGCGGACTGGGGTGATTGTGATGGAACCAGCAGACCCCTGGCTCTGCCTCAATCCAGCATCGATATCTACAAGGCCAGCCGAGGAGCTTTGAATAATGCCTGGCCTGAGAATGATGCCTGGTTGTCATTTAAGAAGACAGCGGACGACTGCATTGTTCTAGGACACTTAGCCAAGCAGTTTCACGGTACGCCAAAACTGACGCAACTGAAGTTCGAACAGGGCGCAGCAAAGTTGATGGCCGTTATTGGGGCCATTATTCAAAGAAGGTCTGGAATCGAGAAATTGAAGTGGCTGTCTCTACGCTGTTGCCCTTTGGAGAGTATACGAATCGCGAACAGTTGAAGGAGAAATTTAAAAAAGAGGCCAAAAATTATTATTTTCGGAATCAAAAAATAAATGTCTACACAGATGAATTTAAGTGCCTGCCCAGAAGGCGCTGGATTTATTAGCAGGCTATGCCAGAAAGCATGGTGAAAACTGGTTTGCTCAGCGAAAGATTGTAGTTCTGATGTGTGGCCATCGAAATACCAGTTTGCTGGTGTTTGATAAGGGTAGCCTCACCCCATGAAAGCCAAACGACTAGCCTAGGCTTTATCAGGTTGGTTGAGAGTGTGATGCAACGCTCTTCACTTGATAATGCTGAATTGCTCACCCAGGCCATTTTTCCGGGATGGGATCTGAGCGTTACGTTCGGATGATCCCAACTTGAGAATTTTATTGAAATCCTTTCATCCGGAGAACTTTGAGCGGGAATCTAAAGCATTGGTTGATGTCATTGAAAATGCTAGAGAGCGAGCACTGGGCGTTGCTCACGGAACTGGTTGGAAGCAGTGCGTACACTAGGCAATTAGATGAAATGAATTATCGCTGGCGGAGGGGCTTACTATCTCAAAAACAGACTTGACCAACTGTTTGCATGGGCTGAGCCTGCGTGGAATGCTGACGAGCGCTCTGAGGAACTGAGACAGTTGCTGTCTCACCACCCCGATAGTGAGTCTCTATTGGTCAGATTTCGTGATGTTTATGCCCTGCATTTCGCGATGTATCAAGAAGCGATTGCTGTTCATAAATAGGCGTATGAATGATGAGCCAGACCAGAAAAGATGACAGGCTAAGAATCCAAGTTTCCTCGAATCCGTGCTCAAGAAGGTACTGCAATGGCTTATGTCATTGAATATCTTAGAAAGCGTCCTACTGAACCCAAATTCTTGTTACAGGAATTTCTATATCACTCGTTTTTTGTTCGGGCTTTGAATTCGCTCATTCAATCAAAGGGTGAGCTGGATAAAAAAGAACATTTGGTTCAGGAAGGCTGGAAAAGTATTTGGCATCACTGGGGAACGATTGAATCTCTTGGGGGCCCATTCCCCGCCGCTCTGCGGCGTATAATCTAAGAATGAGTGAGTACATCCACAAGAGTCATAACGTAACAGTTTTGCTATACCGACTTAGTGTTTCCAGCAAAGTATCGACGGGTTGTGTTTGATGAGCAAGTAGATGCGGTTCTGCGAGAGGTCTGCCTCGAAATCGAGAAACGCTACGAGGTGAAGTTTGTCGAAATTGGAGTGGACAAAGACCATGTCCATTTTCTAGTGCAGTCCGTGCCGACCTATAGTGTGACCAAACTTGGTAACGATGCTGAAAAGTTTAACTGCACGAGAAGTCTTCAAACGATGCCCTCAAGTGAAGCAGAAACTTTGGGGAGGCGAGTTTTTGGAGTGATGGATATTTTGCCGAGTACAGTAGGCCGCCACAGGGGATGAAGGAATGATCGCCAAATATGCTCAAGCCCAAGGCAAAGATTACCTCAAATTGCATCGGGATAATCAACTTGCTCTTTTTTGATTCTGATACCCCGTCCGCTTGCGGCGGGGTATTTCAGTTCGATTTGTGCAGCCTGTGGCATCCTCTCCACAGGACGTGGTGAGCCGCTTAGGAGGAACGCCTCAAGCCGTCAAAACCCATGACAGCCATGGAAATGATTCATTGGCGGGGCTGAAGATTAGTGATTTTGCCTCTGTTGGGGAGGCCAGTTCTAATGGTCACGGCAACGGGTTTGAAACAGTAGAAGAGGCTGCCATCGGTGAGCTCGGTGACAAGCGATCGAGAGCGAATGAACGGCATTTCAGGCATGTTTGGAGCCTGAAATTTGGTTGGAAGCCGAGGTATCTCGACCAGTCCAAGTCAAGATTCGATTAGAACCGTTAATTTATCGTCGGCGGACAAGAAAGGCGGCGTCGGCGAAAACGGCAATTTGCCAAGCTCTTTGTCAGTATTTGCTTAGACGCAGAAACAAGAGGGAAAGATAGCTTCATGTTAATTGGAAGCGGGATGCCCGAATAAGACGATGTTGGGCGAATGTATCGGGATCAGGTGGAGACTCAAACTATTACGATCTCCGCGACGATCCGGCGAAGCGCTCAAATCCTGATGTCATCTACGAAACTGCGGTTGCTCAGCCATAAGGATGTAGTGGTTAACCTACCGTCTAATATCATCGATGTCTTTCAGGCATGGTTGGAAGATCTCAGCGCGGGCGGTAAAGCTTTAAAAGCAGCGTCTTTGCAAAGGCAGAGTACGACTGCTCAAAATCTTTGTCAGTGATGGTTGCTGGGAGAGTATTCGCCAGCTTCAGAAAAGCGTTGAAATGCTGGGCAACTCAATTCCGCATATTTTAGTGCTGAATGAGGGGCGCGTCAGCGCGGCTGACTTTTCTTATCTGGAAGAGGAGGATATCTACCAGCACATCAAATCATCGCCCAATTTAATCGGGGTCTTTACATTTCCAGCGATGGAGCCGGGAACCCGCTACACCATCGATAAAAGCGGCCTGGGACTTCGAGGAGCACTGGAGCAAAGCGATCTCAACAGTAAATTCCTTGTAGCCCCCGCCAGAGGATTCGGTACGTTCATCCGGTAATATTAGCGCAACGTTTGACGCCATTGAAGCAGCGGCAACCAACTCGTTCGAATCAGCAAAAGGATTGGCGTACGCCAACCTCATCTAAGAAAAAGTCTTCTTCGAATGGACAAGGAAACGGTAAGTCGGGCGGAAAGAAGCAGCGTACCGAACCGGCTGGAGCTGGGGCGCAGTAGATAAATGGCAGCTGATACCACAACTATTTTAGAAGAGCTGCTGGGGCAGGTTGACGATAAGAGCTGAGGCCCAGATTCGGCGCATTGTCAGTGCTTTTGGTATTGATGAAAATGATGCTTTGTTTCTGCTACTGCTTTCAAATTCCAGCGTGCAGGTGTTGCTAGAGCAGGCTCCGAATCATTTTCGGCAAACCTTTGAATATGCACATCAAAAGGTGCTTGACTCCATCGATCAGTATGAGCAGGCAGCCCGTCGAGGAGTTGAACGGCAGGGTGTCTGAGTCCGTTAAGGAACTGATGCAGAAGGTTGGTGCGCGTAAGGCGCAGGTGACGCTCAAATCGCTGATTGGCGCAGGAATAATCGCGGCGCTGGGGCTAGTTGGTTTGGGGTTATTCAGTGGCTGGAGTTATGCACAGTGGCGACAGGCGCCAGGTCGCTATGGCTC
>NZ_JBYJZJ010000034.1:0-22423 GCF_057732415.1 Thainema salinarum CENA647 | reverse complement strand
TGGGGTTTTTTGCATAACCCCCCGAAAAGGTATATTCCACAATGAGACTCGCTCATCTCACTCAAGCGGCAGCCGTATCAACTGTTGAATAATCGCTTCCATATCAATGGTTTCAGGCTGCCTATTGAACTCATAGCGACCATAGAAATTGATGTGCTGCCACGCGACTGGCGACACCTGGCTGAGCAGGGCCACCCTAGCCGCGTCACCGCAGCTATCGCTGTGAGTCAATAGGTCGGACAGGATAGAGGCGTTGTAGTAGATGATGCAGTTGGTCAGCAAGCGAGCGCAATCTCCCCATATCTGCTGCTCATACTCGGTCTTAAAGCGAAGCTTACCGAAATTGGCGTAGGAAACGGCTCTGCGCAATTGATGATAGCTTTCGCCCCGGTTCAGCGCCCGCTGGACATTCTGACGCAGGGGAACCGAATCGACATAATCCAGAAGATAGAGGCTTTTGATGATGTTGTCGTACTCCCATAGCGCTCGCCGGGTCTTATTCCTGCGAGCATAGGCACTCAGCTTGCTAACAAGGATGCTCTGAGTGGTGGTCTTCAGAGCCAATGACACCATAATGCGCTGGATGTTGTCCCACTCGGCCACAATGAGCTGAGTATTGATCTTGCGAATCGGCCTGAGCAGGGCATCTCTATACTGACTGGGATGTTTGAACCCATAGAGCGCATGGGTGACCTTGTCATGGATATCCCGGTAGCGCGGGGCGAACTGATAGCCGAATAGGTGCAAGATGGCGAAATTGACCTCGTTGGTACCATGCGTATCGGTGGAATGAACTGTGGGCTGAACCTCAGTCGTGTTGTTGAACAGCAGGTCGAACACATAATGGCTCTCGTGCTCATTCGCGCCGATGATTCTGGCATTGACCGGCACATGGTTGGCCACCAGGGTGTAGGAAACGACGCCCTTTTTCAACCCAAAATACTTGGGTGAATGACGGGCATTGATGGTCTGAATCTGGCTTTCGAACTTTTGTCCATCGCTGCTGGAGTGAAGGGTTCCGTCAATATCGTAGTGCCGAAAAATAGGGAGTTCAGCAATGGCATTGCTGACGAGATCGTTAGCCTTTCTGAGCGTTTCTGGGCGGAGGAAGTTATCGGATGCGTTTGCCAGGGCGTGATAGCTGATATCCGAGGTCTCGCCCATGCGACCCAGCCCCATATTGGTGCCCCAAGCAATCAGGCAGGCGATCAGCACGCTGTCGTCTGATTTTTGTTTGACGTAACGTCCCAATCGGTGTTCAAAGGCTTCGCTAAACTGACAGTGCTGATTGGCGAAATGCACGACGCTGCTGAGGTTGGCGTGCTTCAGCGTACTGAACATCCGATGGTTGATTGACTCGCGAATGCCGGGTGACTGAAGCGTCCACCGGATGGTTGCCCCCCGCTTTTTGATCTCAAAATGTGGATTCTCACCAGCACTCAAGCGTTGATTCACCTGCGCCAGTTGAGCCTCCAACTGCTGTTCGAGCGCTGCCAAATGCGCTTGAATCGGTTGCTTGAGGATCGTTAGCCCAGTTGCTGTAATCAGCTCAGTCTTTGCCTGCCACTGCTGCCTGCTGAGTAGGTCATCCTCGAAACTGCGGAAGCGAACACTGTCGCGGCAGAAAATATCGCCAGATTCCAAACCGTTTCGCAGCAGTCGGTAAACCAGAAACTCGTAGCGGTTTGGTAGTAGATGACCACCGACTTCTGCTGAGGCATAGAGATAGCGTTTGGTTGAGTCTGGAATGAACTGGGTTGGAAACGAGTCTAGGCGATATTGACTCAAGGGTCGCCCTTTTTGCGCCGCTGCTTTCAAGAACGCAAGCGCCTTCAACACAGGGGCATACCCCGAAGCACTGGCAAACTCAATCGCGTGTAGGATAGGCCGCAGATTGCATTTGAACTGTCGCGCCAAAGTATCTACATGCTCCCATTGAAAAGCCGTCTCATCGAAGCTGGCTTGAGTGGCAATGTGCTCAGCCACGAAGGCTAATTTCTGACGCTCTAGGATCTCAAAGGCTCTTGTCCGAACTACCTGAAAGGGAGTGGTTTCGGCAATGGTGTCGTCGGTAAAAAGCTTGAGGATCTGACTGGCTTTTTGCAGGTTTTGGTTACCCTCAACCCGATACTCATACACCTGTTCTTTAGCCGCTATTTTGCTCTCTTCAACATACCGTCTGACGTTGTATATCAGGCTGTTGATCAGATTGTCGTGTGCCCGCTGGTAGCGATGGTAAACAAAGCACAGCAGATACACATACACCGTACCCTCAGTCAGTTGCTTGAGCCGGAAGACAGAGTAATAAGTCACCAGTGACGCATAGTACTTGATGCTCTCGCGGGAAATCTCCAGTGCGGGCAGTAGGTTCTGGGCCAAGCGATAGAGTGGCTGAATCTGATCGCTGCGACGAATCTCACGCTTCACCTCACCGAGGCTGAAATCTTTGGGTTCTCGTTTCAGCTGAGTGATTTCGTACAGCCCTGGTGCATCATCTATCATCCGGTTTAAGGCTTCAGTATTAGCGACTGTCAGATGCTGTTTCACCACGGCAACCAATCGGCCTTGCTCATAGGCAATGGCCTGACCCACTACATCCTGCATAAAACTATATCCAGGTGCGACAAGGCATTGCTCTTCGAGATAACGCACTAGCTCGCGAAAGATGTAGATGGGCTTGCCACAAACCCTGGCAGCCTGTTGAGCTTTGCGCATCAGTGCTTGACGCTCCGCCTCAGCACAGGTGCGGTAGTTGCAGAGTTCAAGGATAATGCGCTGGTGCTTCAGTCGCGTGACCTTCGTCAGTTCAAACTCAGTCAGATGGAAGGTTGGGAAGTAGCGTGCCTGAATATATCGAACATCGGCAGCGACAGCTGAAAATTTGAAGACAAAAAAGAGATGGCGAGCCTTGAAATAGCCCAGTTGTAGAATGGCGTATATCCGGGACTTGATGCTATGCAGCTGCTCGATGGCGGTAGCGTCTCTAGACGATAGCGCGAAGTACTCGCTTTGCTCTTCAGGGGTGAAGTGAGGCAATCCATAGAGGTCGGTAATCTCGTCATCACCCAAGATTTGCAGACGTTTTTGAGTAGGAGCCGCTATCTGCTCTGCCATAGGAATTAGCGATCTCGCTGGGGCGTTGCGTCGTTTACAATAGTCTCAGAAAGTAGACCTTTTGAGACAGGCCCATATTAATGTCTCAATCCATGTCTCATTATTCGATTCTCAAAAGGTCTTAGACCTAATGAAACCTTTGGGGGCGATCATGGCTGTCGTCGGCTATGCGCGGGTCAGCTCTGTGGGACAAAGTCTCGATGTGCAACTCGATAAGCTGAAGCATTGCGACAAGATCTTCCAAGAGAAGCGGAGTGGTTCTTCCAGCAAGCGGCCTCGACTGAAAGCTTGTCTCGAATATGTTAGGGAAGGCGATACGCTGGTGGTGACCCGCTTAGACCGGCTGGCGCGCTCCACGCTTCATCTCTGTCAATTGGCTAAGCAGTTAGACCGAAAGCAGGTCAATCTCCAGGTGCTTGACCAGAACATTCACACCGGCGATGCTACCGGACGGCTGCTCTTTAATATGCTGGGGGCCATTGCCCAATTTGAGACCGAAATCCGGGCTGAACGTCAAATCGATGGCATCCAGAATGCCAAAGCCCGTGGTGTTAAGCTGGGTCGGGATAAGCATTTGACTGAGCAGCAGTGTTTGGAACTGCGACAGAAGCGAGCGCAGGGCGTGCTCATCAAAACCCTGATGAAGGATTACAACCTCTCGAAGGCCAGTGTGTATCGCTATCTGGAGGGTACGAAAGTTGCGCAATCACTAGATTGAGACTCAGATGTCTCTTTGTGGAATATACCTTTTCGAGGGGTTATGCAAAAACCCCCACTCTCCACTTGTTCCTCTCCCACCTCCAGATACCGCTGGAGCGCTTGTAACGTCTTATGGCCTGATACCCGCTGAATCACTCGCAGCGGAATCCCTTCGTTGTGCATCTTGGTCAGCGCCGTTCTCCTGAAGCTGTGAGTGGATACCCCTTTCAGCCCAACCCGATCGCAAGCCTCACCCAGAATTTCATGAGCTGCCCCGCGTGACATCTTGCCCAGGCCGTGCCGACCGGGGAAGAGATAGCGTTTCGAGCTGGAGTAGTTCTCCAGCATCGTCTGGAGCTGGGGACTGACAGGCACCTGCCTTGTCCCGGTTTTGCCTTTAGTATTGGCCTTTCGGAACGTGATGCTGTCACCAGCCACATCATCCGGCGTCAGTGCCAGTGCTTCAGAAATCCGACAGCCCGTATAGAGGCAGATGCCAAACAACGCGCGATCGCGTTCCGACTGGAAGCCATCAGCAAACAGCCGGTGAATTTCATCCGGCGTCAAAATCTTTGCCTGACCATGTCCGTCAATCTTCATTGCTTAGCGACCAAAATTTCTCCTTTGCTAAATGACCCGTGAGACGAGTCATTCTCCCTCGATTATACATGACGAAATAGCACATTCGTCATGTAACTAGGTCAAACAACGCAGAATCGTTATATTGACCCCAATTGGATAAATTTCACGCTACTTATTGAGAATGACCCCCTATCTATTGCGAAATCATTGATATCAGCGTTATCAGAATTGGACAGATACTATTGAACTAAGACGATAGCGGAGATATCAATGATGGCAGAGCGGCTTATGGTTGGCTGTCGGGTGGAGCCGGATTGGAAAACTCAGATTGATGCGATCGCAGCGGCAACTGGACGCGGATCGGCTGATGTGGTACGAGAGGCACTGGCTGAATACTTGCAACGTGATAGAGTGCCTACCATGCAAAATCAGGTAGCTGATTTGTTGGTGCGGATGTCCACGCTGGAGCAACGCCACCAAGCGTTAGCGTCATTGGTTGCCACAAAGTTTTAATGCAGTAGTTACTGCATTAATTACTGCATTACTGCATCAATCATTTAATTCAGCGAGGAAGTCATCAACCAGCGCTCTGATGATTTCCGCCTTGCTTTTGCCGAGTTTGGCTGATGCCAACGTCAACTGCTGATGCTGACTAGCTGCCAAATCGACCGTGATGCGCACCTGACGCTCTTGTTCTGCTGTGTTCATAAGCTGGTCTATCGCTCTACTTTTCTTAGTGGCTCGTTTGGGCGTTGAGACTTTAGGCTCTGGTTTTTGTTGAGGTGGAGAAGATGGAGTGCGATCGCTGTCGCTATCTTGACCAAACACAAACGCTGCTGCATCATCATCGGCCATCGATCTACGTTTACTCATCCGATAGCGCCTCCATAATCTCGTTGAACAGTGCTACAAATTCCCGCTCGGAATCTCTCGCAGGACGGCCTGCAAGATCGAATACCGTTGCTCGCTGGCCAAAGGTATCTGCCACAATTTGCCGTTGATGGATGACGGCCTGCATGATGGGAACGCCGGATTTACTAAGCAGTGCGATCGCTTCATCTTTGAGCTTTGTACCTTTTACCGCACGGCTGAGAAAGACCAGTGCATCTGGAGGCCCATTGCGAACTGATTGGGCCTGCTTCACCAGCTTCACTGCATCGGCTGCACTGCGAAGGTCAACGCCGCTCGGTTGGCAAGGTATGACAGCCAAATCTGCGCGAAACAGAATTGCTCTGGTAGCTTCCGATAATCCAGCAGGCCCATCGATGATGCAATAGTCATGATTGGCTGCGATCGCAGGTATCTCATCCAGCAGTTCATCAGCGGATTGAATGACGTGGATCGGGATATCCACCCCTTCTAAGGCTTCAATCCAGATAGAGCTGGAGCGCTGGGCATCTGCGTCAATAACCGCAACAGAATGCCCCTGTGAATGAAGCCACACGGCAAAATGGACTGCCGTAGTCGATTTTGAGCAACCGCCTTTCTGATTGACGATGCCGATAGTTTTCATGTTTGCAGTAATTACTGAACTACTGCATTAAATACTGCATTACTGCATTAATAGCAACACAAAAGTCATAGGAGCTATTGATTCAGCAGATCAGGTCACAGGTTTTGAGTTCTCTTCAATCCAGGTTGCCAACCTCTCGTAATCTTCGTCGTACGAGTTTAGCGAGTTGGCTAATTCCAAAATAAACAGAGCAGCATCTTGTTCTGTAGCAATAAGCTCATAACTATTCCGCATCAAAAAAATGTCGATGGAAACAAGTGCTATCCTCTTGTTTCCATCGACAAAACAATGATTTTTTACAAAACCCAAGCCGTAAGCCGCTGCCAGCTCATATATGCTTGGATTTTCTCCATATGCAAACAAGTTTTCAGGCTTTTTTAAGGTAGAAGAAAGCGAGCCCGGATTTAGAATGCCTAATTCTCCTCCATGCTCGGCAATCAGCTCGGCATGAATAGCCTTAATTGCTTTCTCTCCTAGCCATATGGGTTGTTCAATCACTTAGCCAGTTCACGTAATGCATTCCGATACTTTTTGCGTGTTACAGCAAAAGCAGCCATAGTTTCTTCGAAATCAGGATCGTAAGGAGTCACCTGGATACCATCAGCCGTTTCAGTTACGAATAGGCTATCCCCCTCAGAGACATTCAATTTATTTAGCAATTCTTGAGGAAGAGTAGCTCCAACAGAATTTCCTACTTTTCGTAGCTTAAGTGTGTACATGAATAACCTCACTTTTTGCAAGGGGGAGTATAACCTGGGCAGTTATAATAAAAGTTATAACACACCCTTTTCAGAGTTACAACAAACATCTTGTAGATGTCCCAAAAGGGATAGCCAACCAGCAAAAAGCCACGCAGATCCCCGCGTGGCTCGCAGAACACAATTTGCTGTGAAGCTTCTATTATAAGGCTTTGAGCTGCATTCGTGTTACTTTTTCAGCGCTTTGAAAAGTGCCACGAATGAGTTAGGCAAGCTGGAGCAAACGAGCTTTCCGGCGCATCTTCAGAAGTGCCTTATTTTGGATCTGCCGTACCCTTTCACGGGAAATATTCAGCCGTTCACCGATCTGCCCCAACGTAAGCTCGGAGCCGTCAATCAGGCCGTAGCGGAATCCCACGATGATCACCTCTTGATTGCTGAGTTCCTTGGCAAGCTGGTTTACCCTTTCACGATTGGCAATTTGCTCCAGCTCATCTGGATCATCGGACGGGATGAACGTTACGAGTGCGTCACCGCGATCGCTGTTGGTTGCGATCGCATCCAACGAGGCGAGCGGTGCAAAGTTTTTCCGAAGCTCCTCATACTGCCCCGGCTTCAGCTTGGCTAGCTCCTCTATCTCGGAGCGGGTGGGGTAGCGTCCGTTTTTTTCGTGGAACTGGTGCTGCACTTTTTTGATGCGACTCAGCTTTTCATTGATATGGCATGGGATGCGGATTGTTCGGCTTTGTTGTGCGATCGCACGGGTCATCCCCTGTCGAATCCACCAATACGCATAGGTGCTGAATTTGAAGCCTTTAGTCGGGTCGAACTTTTCGCAGGCAACATCAAGGCCAATCACACCCTCCTGAATCAGATCGTCAAATTCCATCCTGTTTTTATATTTTTTCCCGATCGTGATGACCAATCGGAGATTCGCAGCGATCATCTTTTGCTTAGCGCGCTGGCCAGCGGCAATGGCGCGATCGCGCTCTGGCGACGGAGGTTGTTGCTGGGCAGCAAGGCCAGCCTGAATCTGGTTGCTCAGCTCGATTTCTTGCGCCGCCGTGAGCAATGGCACTCTGCCGATTTGCTGGAGGAATTTGCCGAACGAGTCCTTACTTTTTGCCATCGCTGCCACACATCCCCATATAGCGGTCAATCTGCTCTTGCGTCAGCGGCTGATTGATTTTGGCCTCCAGCTCGCGGGCCTTCTCTTGCAGCCACTCGTCGATCTCTTCCTTGGTCGGCATCCGTTCGCGCCACGGGTGCTCTATCGGGAACTGGGAGAAGCTTTTCCAGGCTTTCTCTGCCTCATCCTGCCAACCGTGATAGATGGACATTGCGATCGCCTGCTCCATCATGGTGATGGCAACGGATAGTTGCTGCGATCGCACTTGTTCCATCCGCTGGAGTCTAAGTTGTTGATCCAATTGCTTCCTCCTCTCCCTCTATGGGTATTGTTGGTTCCGTCGGTTCTGCTGGCAACGTACTGTTGAACTGCGCCCAAATTGCATATCCTGATACGCTGCCCATCTGTGTCTGTGACAAGTGCTGAACAAATTCAGCTTTGCTCTGGTACGGATGCCCATTCCGCAGCGATTTCAATTGCTCTGGCGATAGATCACCAAATCTTGCCAAAATTTCCTCATCAGTTGGACGCGGGCCTCCTATAGGCCCGCCCAAAAATTCATTGATTGATTTAAGGACAGCCGCCTCACTGCCTTGCTGCCCTTGCAATGCCCCGCCGGATACCCGCCGCATCGTCAATCCGCAGCCCCCAAAGCGCCTCATCCTGTCACCTGCTGTGGATGTTTCATCAAGGACGGGGGAATAGTCCTGAGTTACGACAGCCTCCAAAATCCCCTGATAGTCGGGCTGAGTCAGCACAACCTGCTCTTGCAAATCAGCAGGCAAGCCGCTCAAGTTGCCTGTTAGCAGTGCGTTGGCAAAAGCCTCCTGATACCGCTCTTCCACCCCGTTTTCGTTGCGAGCCATCGTCAGCGCCAAATCACTCACCAGCTTTTGCTGAACGGCTTCATTGGCCAGAGTTTCACTGTTGAAAAATCCTGCGATCGCAGCTTGGACGAAACTGTTTGGCTCCAGGTCTGCGATCGCGGCAACGTCCTGCATACGATCGGAATCCAGCAACTGAGTGATCTGCTCAGATCCTTGCTCGCCGAGACAATCCTCAAATACCAATTTCGCTACAGCTTGTTCACCTTGCCGCTGGCGCTCGGCTTCGGTCTGGCTGGCGCGAATATCTCCCAGTGGGGTAGATGTGAGCGGTTTGGCCAGTGCATGTGCGGAGTCGCGTCCCCCAGACAGCTCCAATTCAATTTCAATTGTTCCGTAGCGAAAGCCTTTCTGTTTGGCATGAGGTTCAGACAGGTTCTTTCGCAAGTTCGTGCAGCGCATCGGTGCGATCGTTAAATCGCCCAATAGCAACATGAGTTGCGGTGGCTGAGCCGTCAGCGGATCGATTTCTTGAAGGTGGAAAACGTTTTCAGTTAAATGCTGAATGTCCGAAGTGATATCAAAAAATTCCAGCTTGAACGAAAATCCCCTGGGGGATACCTGTTTAAAGTTAGTGCCAGTGCGAATACCCTCCTCAGTTGGCGACTCGAAGTTTGCACTCTGAGACTCCGTCAGTTCGTTGAACGCCAATCCAAGGTCAAGTTCCAATCCTTTTAAGGTTCCATCGAGAAACAAAATTTTAGCCGGAAAATAATCCGGCTCCAGGCGTTCGTCTCGATGCTGCCGACGGAGAGGCGAACCAACATCCTGCTGTGATGCGGACGTGGATAGACCGGGGGATTCTGTTGCGGCATCATTGGTTGATTGCTGGCCAGTCTCAGGCTGGCCAGCGGCATCGCCGGCAGCGGACGCAGATGCTGCTGGCAATTCTGGAGCACTGGGTTCAATGGGCTGGCCAGTCACCTCATCTACAGGGCGAATTGGGCTAGTTACTTGTTCTTCGCTGGGCATCTTTTGAAAATAATTAAAATTTGAAATTACTAATTTTTAATTATTTTCAAATCAGGCCAAGTTCGCGGCGCAATCGATATACTTTATCCTTTGCGCCTAAGCGTCTCGGCATTTGCCCATTACCGATTTCCAATGCTTCAGCTTCGGCTTCGGCCATTATCAATTCCTGTTCCACCGAATAAATATCTTTTCCAAATCGCTTGGAGGCTGCAATTGGCTTGTAATGCCCACTATGCGAATTAAGCTGTGATTCTAATTCCTGCATCTTTTCTCGCACCGCTTGCGGCCTGCGGCATACCCCTAATGCGGTACGGTAGCCTTTTAATTTCAATTTTATTGTGTTCGCATCATCGCCTACGGATTGCTCCGATGTCGCCTGGATCTGCGTAGGATTTCCATTGGTTTCGCGAGCTTTTTGTAGAAACAAATCTGCAATCTTGTTAGACAAATCTGCAATTTGAGCATCACTGAATTCCATTTTGTCACCTCTTTGTGAGTGCTGATTCTGTGGAGATAGGCCGTGTTATGACCTAAAAATAAACTATTAAATTGTAACGTAAATGCCATCCAAAAGAACGCATTATCAACTTTTTTTGCATCGAATTTTTCAGTCAATAAATCATAGAATCTTTCTGCGTTTTCTTTTGAGTTTTCGACAAAACAACATCTCAACATGAACACAATGATTGATTCGGGTGATGTGCCTGGAGCGGCTTGCAAAGCTTGCTCCAGCAGATGCTCAGCACCTTCAGCGCTGAAGTTTCCCGAAACTACGGTGGTTTTGATGGCTGATAGTGCTTGCTTAAATTCAGGATTTGTATAGTTCGTTTCACTCATTTTTTTCAGAAAAATTTTCAAAAATTTCATTGAGCTGTTCAGACTGAATTCTTAGTAGTTCATTCAGCGCCGATTCAAGAGTTTGAAAATTGCCATCAACCTTACGAGCGTTCTGGCTGGAGATGGCTTTGCCCTCATCAGTTTGCGGGCCTGTGGAGCGCGTCCACGGTCGCCATTTGTGGATCTCTTCTGCCCTTTTCTGTCGCGCTGCTGCTGTCCATCTGGGCATGTTGGAACTCCTGTTGCTGTGAGGGGTGAAGCTGCGATCGCACATTGACATCCGCATGACGCGGCACGTCGGGCTGCTCTTGGGCGGGGTGCTGAACGAGCATGTTTTGCTGTTTTTTGACAAACGTTGCAGACTTCCGTGGTCGCTTCAGGTCGATCAAAACCTGAATAGCCTTCGTGCATTGCTTTTGGCTTTTCAAGGCCATGCGGTGCGCTCTTTCGCTGGCTTCAGGGTTGGTGGTGTAGAACCGCGCAGCTATTTCGCTCCAGTGGCTGAACTGCTTTTCAAGGATTTTGACTTGAGCAACCAGGCTGGCCTCAACGTCGGATAGATCGTTCTGCTGCACTCTTGAGATCGCAGCCTGAACCTCATGCAAGTATTCGCGCCATTCCTCAAACTTCACTGGGTTGGTCGGGTCAGCATGTGCGATCGCAATTCTGGCAGCATTGGCTGGAGATGATAGTGCAACGTCGGCTGGGAGGTTATTGGGCATTAGGCTGCGTCCTCGAATAGGTTTAGCTGTGGCGACGGCTCCGCTGCTGGCTCTGGCTGGGCTGGGCATCGCTCCAGCAGTTCCAAGATGGAGGTGAGTAGCCAGATGGGGCGATCCATGCCGTCAAGTTGTACGAGTTGGTGCATGGGCATTGTCCACGGTGGGGGGAGGATGACGCCGGTGCGATGGGTGGGTGTGGTTATGCGATCGCCTACATTGAGAGTGGTCATGCAGCGCCCTCCAGCAGTTCAAGTTCTGCTACTGGAGCCGTTACGGTGTATCCGTTTAGGGTGTTTTGGATGGTTGCGATCGCACCATCAACGGCAACTATCAACCAATACGAGAGACTTGTTCCAAATTTTGCCAGCCGCCCCACGAAGTTGCAGCCGATTTCCCCCCCCTTACTGGCTACGCTTTGGGGTTTTTTTCGACCTGTGTCAGTGATTTGTATAGTGTTTAGTTCTCTATTACAAATCGCTGACACGGAGCCGGAAAGCTTGTTGCACGCTGCTTTTAGCAATCGCTTTCTGAGAGGATTATCCAAATCAGGGATAGCGTAAACGCTATCGCGCTGCTCGCCACGCTTACCCGGTCGGGCGATGGCTTCAGCCTTCAATCCCAACTTGCGAAGTAGCTTGTTGCAAATTTCCACTGGGGTTTGAGACGGCTTGATTTGGAGCCGTAGCCAGTACCTAATCTCATTGGCGTAGTGCAGTGCTTGTTTTTTGATTGAGATACATTGCTGGTCGCTGTTGCTGTAGGGTTGGCCGTCCAGTAACGTCAGCACACCCAGCCGCTCGATTATCATCGCTTTGATAAAATTCTTAGGTAGCCGGTGACCAGCCCGCACTTTACCGCTCAAAATCTGCTCGGTAGCTATGCGATCGCTTTCTTTGACAGCATCAAGATTTTGCGCCCGTGCCTGTAGCAGGACGCCGCGCCGCATCATGCCGTAGTCTTTGGTGATAGCCTCGTAAACCTCATCCTGGCTGTCAAACAGCACGCCGGGGAACTCATCACGCCAGAGTACCTTGTGGGCAAGGATGCGATCGGCTCGCGTAGCCTCCATTGAGTCAAGGGTACGATGTGCCCATTCTGGGGTGTGATGCTTTTCAATCACTCTACTGGCAATCTCTAGCGCTTCATCCTGCCAGATATCCTCTTGTGCTTGCTTCCAGATTTCGGAAATAGCTTTATTGCTGGCAGCTTGAACTAAGTTCACGGTATGGCCAGCCGATTCAAGCCGATCGATGAGCGCCACTTGTGCGATCGCTTTCTGGCTACCAGATACAACTGCTGATTCCGCAAGGTAATCAAGAATGGCTGATTCAATCGGAGATAATTCGCGCCCCTCGTCAGCAACTCCAACTAATTTGGCGACTGTTTCAACGTTGCTTTCTAGCCGCTTTCTGGCCGCATGGATGGAGTGCTGCCCCTCGTCGGCATCCCCCAGGATAAGTGGAGGCACAAATATATAGCGCGGGACTGGAGGTCGATAGCGCCCTAGCAGTTGCATGTGGGTATCCGTGTCCAATGAGGGGAAATATCCCCACACCTGCGAAAAATGAGCGTTTTCAATCGATATGCTTCCTTCAATGCTCACGCCTGATTTTGCACTAGGCGAAAGAATCAGCACGTCAGGCTGATTGAGCTGGAGCCACTGATCTGGATTCTCGAAAAAGAGCTTGTAAGCCCCGCCCTCATTGGTTTCTGAATCGATACGAGTAACCTTAACAGCGCATCGTGTACCGTTATTGGTGGCAGCATTAACAACTTGGCATTGCTCGTTAATAATTCGTTCTAGTCGCTTCGCTTCGCGCTGGGATGACGTAACGAATAAAACTTTCTCACCAGCTTGAATTCGAGCAAGTAAAGCACCTCTAAACCCGCTAACGTGGCCATCATGCAAAGATACAGTCCAGGGAGCACCCTGTTTCCGGTGGGAGAAGCAGCGAACGGTCGTAGCGCCGCTGATGGCTTGCCAGAATTTGGGACAGCGATCGGGAATATTGTCCTCACTCAAAATAATGGCTCCATCCGATGCGATCGCATGTTTGGCGACGCCAGCCACCATCTCGTTAACCGCTGCATATCGGGATTTAAGAGTATCCCCCTGACAAATATGCTGAGTTGTTTGATTGGCCTCATCAAGAATCAGCAGCACTGGTTTATCCCAAAACCATTGAGGGATTTTGCCAATTGAATCAGGGCAGAGGACTACAGCAGGTTTCCGTTTAACAGCTTCCCAAAATTGACGCTGTTCGCTAGCCTTTTTGCCGGAATCATGGATATGATAAGCGCCCCAATTGTTGGCGGTCTGGTGGCCCAAAGAATTAAGAGGCGTTAAAACAAGGACATGCCATCCTTTGTTTAAAGCTGATGGAACCCGATCCTCGCCAATACGAAAAGTTTTACCACCGTTCATATTGACCGAGATAACCTCAATGGTTCCCGGCACAATAGGAGGCAATTCTGGAAGATACTCACCCTCAGTATTCCGCTCGATGGGAAAAGACAATGAGTTGTAGCGCTTTATTGTGTTAAGTGCCGCTCTAATCTGACCGTTCCGTTTATACAGCTTCAGAGTAAAAGCTTCTTCTAGCCTTTCAGCCAGCCACGCTTCAGCCTTATCACCCAGCTTATAAAGGCAATCGTCAACTCCCTTGCCCAAGCTTGAATCCCAAACGGGAACAAGTACTTTACAGTCTTTGGTCTCCAGTGCGTCGCCCAGTTTACGCGCTTGCTTGTGCACGTTCGCGATCGTTTTCAGCTTAATATCTTGGTCAAAAACGATATAAATTTTACGTTCTGGCGTTGCGAACTGGGCAATCTCAGGATGCAGCTCTAGCCCGCCTTTAAGATGCCATTGCGTGATTCCCCGAATTGCGATCGCAGGTATTCCAGCAGCAATTAGTGCAAGTGCTTTTTTAAGTCCTTCAGTGATTGCAATAGGTTGGTTGGTTCTTAGTACCCAATCCCAAAAAACGTCGGGTTCAACACCATGACGAGCTGCCGTAGCCTCGTCCAGCATGGGCAGGATGGGAGATGCGATCGCACCCAGCTCAGTTTCATACTTAATGGATTTATTTAAATCACGCCAATCACGGCGTGGCTTCCTGGGCTTCCCATAAGCAGGGGAGTTATTGCCCCGATAAGCTAAAACACCTTCACGTAAATTCTCGTGTCGTTTTAATATCTCTCGTACTGGTTTGGTTGCGTACTGGTTGCTGTGGCCTCCAATACTTGCTAGCTTGTTTCCCAAGAACCGCTCTTGAGCGCAATCATCGACCAAAATTTCGAAATTGACATCCCATAGGGCTTTAGGGATAGCTGATTTAACCCGTTCCGACTCAGCCCAATCAATTAAAGATTGCTGATTTTCTAAGAAATAGCTACTATAAACCATAAGAAAATTTTTCCAACTAAGAGAGCCGCCGACCGTCAATCGCAGGCTCTTTTTTACTGAAAAATAAAAACGGAAAACCCCAACCAAGCTCGGGCCTGGTTGGGGTTTTCCGTCGTTACCAATATTTCGATTAGTCGCGGCAATCGCGCAGTGCTGCCGCTGGATCTAAGAATATCGCAGCTTTTTATAAAAGTACAAGGGTATTGCTGAAACGCAACGATCATCAGCCTTCCGTCCTTTGTGTATCACAAAATTAATCAGGATAAGGAAAGCTGTGCTAGGCTATTTTCATAGCAAAGCGAAGCTCTCCCACCTGTGGTGAGCGAGTGCATGGAATCAACTGAGGCGTCCAACCATGAGTTGACATCCGGCTAATGCAAATCAGATAAAGTCTTTAAGAGCCTCGACTGTTTCCGCAGTTGGGGCTTTCGACTTTTAAAGCTCGGTTCACATCTTCATCACCTCCTGAACTGACTGGTCAAACCTTCCAATAGCCGATCATTGTAGCGGCAACTCTCGACTATTCGTTGCCCGCGATCGCACATCGCACATCGCATCGGCAAAAGCTGGGCAAAAACTGGGTGAGATCTCCCCCTGGTAAAAGTGGGGTAAGTGTAGGGTGGAATTGGCTGCGATCTCAACTTCCGATTTCATTCCTCTTCACCTGAAATGCTATAGGGGTCAATACCGTTCTCCTGTAGCAACCGGAGAAAGTAATCCCGCTCGCTGGTCGCTTCATCGGCAATCGCGTAAGCATCACCAAAGGTCTGCTCTAGTTGCCCCATCCGTTCGCTTAAGCGCCGATTGTAGTCAGCTTCTGAGCGGTCAACCCCAAAAGCTAAGTCAAAGCGGCGCTCAATTGATTCTGTTCCGAGGGCTGATAGCAGCGCGTATGCTGTTTTATTCCCCCTAGAGCATTGGTAAAGCCAAAATGCCCAGACGACATTTAAGGGAAGTGCATTAATCCGGGTTCCTCCGGTTGCTTGCTGAGAGGATTCAACCTCGATAGGCGGAAAACTTTGATCCGTGCTCCCCTCTCCCTGTAAGGCTTTGAATGCCTTTGAGCGCAAAAAGTTTGATGCGTTCTGTGGAGATGTGTCAATACATTCAGCCGCTTGCTGCTGAGACATGCGGTAACTACCATCGGGCAACATGAAGCCTTCGACCTCAAGATCGCCAATGCGAACTACCGCACGTTGAGCTTTAACTGTGTCTCCGTTGCTCATCTGCGATCGCGCCTCACTTTTTTGCTTTATCGGCTGACTCAACTTTGTCGAGGTACTCCTTAAGCGCTATCTCAACAACCTCGGACATGGTTGTATCTGCCTTCACTGAATAGATTTTGAGCCGAGTTTTGACTTCCTCGGAAACATCGACTTGTAGGCGCATCGGATCACTTTGAGTGCTGTCCATAAATATTACTCCTTCCAGTATTAGTTTCAATCTTTTCACTACTATCACTAGTAGTAATAATAATACTATGCTAGCATCTGTTCATGATTCAACGCACTTGAAACCAATTCGCCACATTTTGCGAGGGAATTATGCAGACATTGAACGAAATTGCAGACACATTGGGCGTATCGCCCTCAACGTTACGCAACAAGGTTCAGCGCTACCAGGACAGCACCGGCGTTAACTTCTATGCGCTGGGTGAGAAAGACCCGCTAGACAACCGCCGCACCGTCTACCCAGACAGCGCTGTAGATAATTTGCTGGTATTTATCGACCCGAACTACCAACCACCGCAACCCGAACCTGAAGCCGTTCACGCGCTGGTCACGGTTGAAACTGGCAATCACAGTACCGCACTGGATACACCGCAGTTACAGGGCACGTTCTCGCTAGAGCAGTTCCGAGATAGCGAGAGCATCAGCTACGACGATCCAGACGCACTGGTTGCACTCGTCACCAGTGGACTCGATGAAATCGAAGCGGGTATGCAGGCCGATATCAAAGCCCGTGAGGAGAAGCTACAGCGCAGCCGTGAAGCCGCTGCCACCGTTTCCAAACGCGCTCAAAAGTTTGCGATCGCAGCCGAGTCCTACCGACTCGAAGCCAAGTTGCTCGATAAGAACCAGACCATCACCACCGAACAGTTACAGGACGCACTGGGGGAGATTCAAAGCCTGGGAAAGCCCAGCGCTGGCTGAGTGCTCTGGCTTGGCTTGCTGTTGGCGCTGGTCTTGCTGTTTGGTTTCAGCCAAACCTTGTAAATTGCCAGTCTCACACCCCTGAGAATCCCGTCAGCAGTCAGCGGTTCAGTACGACGCAGTAAGGGTTATAGCCATTTTTGGAGGCAGTACTTATGGCCAAAATTCAGCAGATTCAGTCAGCGGTTCGCAGTGTGGCCCGTCCACTTGCGATCGCAACCATCATCGGCCTATCAGCCGTTGGTGCTGGCATGTATGCCACATACGAGCGGGTACAGCGTACCGACCGCCCCATTCTGATGAGTGAATCGGTATGGAATGAGCAGGTGGAGCGGCATTACTACAGCTCAATGATTTACAGCGGAGCCGCCGCGCTGGGTGGGATAGGTGGCTTCATCATTGCCGCGCTACTTATCCCGTCTCCAGCACCCACACCCACTGAAGCCGAACAGCGGGCACTCGATAAAGCCGCCGCCGCTCGCTTCCTGACACGGGCACTAGAGCAGGGCACGGTAAAGCCTGAGCAGTGGGCAGACCTTCAGCCAGTCCTTGGAGGTGATAGCGATGGCTAAAAAATCAGGCACTCGCAAGGTCGCAGTGGTTGCGATCGCAATTCTCGGCATTGGGCTGTCCGTTCGGGCTTGTGGCAGCGCAGCGCAAGGACAAAACGGTGGAGGCCCGCAAGTCACCATCAACGGCAGCAACGCCGATCGGCTGATTGAAGAAACGGTACAGCAGAAAATCGAACAGACCGATATTGCAGCGGAAATGAAGGATCGTGTTACTGCAACGTTTGAGACCGATTCAGACGAGCTACAGCAGATTCTCCAGCAGCATGTGCAAGCGCTGGTTTGCAATCGTGCCAACGCCCTGCTGAGCGATTGGGAAAAGCAGAACGCTGAAGATGGTGTAGGGGTGATTCGCTTCCTGTTGGATAAGCAGGATTTCATTCAGCACCAGGCCAGCGTAGAGACGCGAGGGATTGAGCAGTACAACGCCACTGCTGAGCAGTTTGGCAAGGCACGCGATCGCATCATTGATGCAGCCGCAATCCAAACCGCACTCAACGGTGCTAGAGCGGGCAAGTCTCGTCTGGACTGTATGCAGTTGCGTCCGGCGCTGTGGGCACAGGTGGAGCAGTACGTGGTGGATAGCTACCGCGTGATTACTCCCGGCCCCATCACCCCTACCACTGACGACGGGGAGGGTGAGACGGATGAGTGATTTGTACAAGCCACTTGCGATCGCATCCACTACAGCGCTCGGCCTATCGCTGATTATCGGCAGTCCCAAGGTTCTGAAGCCTCTCCCAGCGGTACTGGGCACAATTGGCGGCTTTGGGCTTGTGGTGAGTGGATTGGGATTGGCAACGAAAGAGGAGTTAGAACCCGCTGATTATGCCAATGCTCTAAAGCTGGTTGGTGACGGCATCAACGAACTGTTTGCGGCTCAGGATGTCGCTGAAACCATCAAGACGTTGCCACTGCAAAAGTTACCCGCTCCACTGCGGAACCCGTTGCAAGCATTCGCTGAAGTGGCTATTCAAGATCGGGAGTGGCGTCGGCATTTCCGCAATGCGTCTAGTTTGGTCGCTGGCGTCAAGAACAGCGGTAAGACGGTTTACCTGCACATTGATGCTTTCGAGTTTCTGGAAGATACGCAGGGGCAAGGGCACTTACGGATTTTCGATCCGAACTATGGCAAGCGTGACAACTTCTGGGGAGGCTTGCCGCTCAATCAGACCATCTTTACCGAGCTGGAAGAGTTACCCGCGCTGATTGATGAGTTTTGGCAGGAAAAGGAACGCCGCCGTAAAGCCACGATTAACGGCAAACGGCAATCGTTTGAGCCGTGGAAGCTGATCGCAGACGAGCTAAACCGTTCTCTTGACCGCCTGAAAGAGCGCATGGACAGTGAAGAATTTGCCCACATGTGGATGCAGATTAAGGATCTTCTGTTCGAAGCGCATGGGTATCGGATTTTCTTTACAGGTGGTTGCCAGACATTGGCCGTTGGTGAACTTCAGATGACCCAGGCCATGCAAAAGCAGATGAACGCAGTGTTGCTCGGCTCCACTGCCACCGATTCAGATGAGGTAAGTCGAGTTGCCGCCAAAGGCCAAACCGACAAACTGATTCAACGGGTGAAGCAAGTTCGCAAAATGCCCGATTGTCAATATGCCTGCATCGTCAAGATGGACGGGCAAGAAACCCGCGTTGAGGTTGTCCCCAAAGTTGATTCAACCAGTTTCAAGGTTGAACTGCCGGAAACGACGCTATCGCCTGCTGAGCAGTGGGCAGAGTCGCAGCGTGAACAAATCACGATGGTCGCCAATGGGCAAATCTCCAAGACTGCCTATTGGAAGTCAAACGGTGAAGGACGGCAATCGACCGATAACGAGTATTACCAAGCATTTACAGCACTTCTAGAGTCCATCAAGCAAGAGGAACCAAATCATGGGTAAGGGAATTGGAAATCTGATTTTGGCGTTAATCGTTCTCGCTGCTGTGACGGCTGGAGCCATCGATTTGCGCTGGCTGGCTTCGTTCATGTGGTCGGTGGGTACGGACACAGTTGAATCGGCTGATTCATTTGTACAGGGCAATAACAACCGCGATGGCTATCCCTACAATCCGCTAGGCAATTTAGGGGGCGACTGATGAACTGGTTTGAGGACATTCTCGACGGCTTCAGTGCGATCGCAGTTTCAACCTTATTCGCCCTGTTTCTATGGGCCTGCTTTCAAACCTTTGGATTCAATCCGCTGGTTGCATTCGGACTGAAAGAACCGGATACAGAGGAAACCACCAATGAGACTACCGCTCCACTACAAAGCACTGAAAACGCTGGCACTTTGGTTACTGGTGATGGGCCTGAGCCAGATGATGGAGTTTGAGAATTGGGCGGGAGTCTGGGTGGCCTGGATTGACGAGGTGAACACCGTAATCGGAGAAGACGAGGATTCAGACGATGGTTTGGTCAGCAGCGATCGCAGCGATGGGGACGGCAGCAGCGGACTGGGTGAAGGACTCAGTGAAGCGGGAAGCGAACAATCAAGCGAGGGAAGCGGTACGAGCGAACTCCTCGATGATTGGCGATGGCCTAGCAATGGGATTTGATGGAGTCATTTCCATCGCAATCTATGGCACTGTCGCACTCACCACAACGATTATTTGGTACGGCCCAAAGATTCCGCAGATGTTGCTTAGCATGATGAACCCACTGGACAACGTACCGGGATTAGGGCAGCTCATGAGCAACACAACCAGCGGCGCGGCTGGCCAGGTGGATGTGTCGCAAATCGATATGTCGCCTGCTGTAGTCGGCATGAGTGCAAATGGCTTCCCCATCACCAGCGGATACGGCCCTCGCACAGCACCTACAGCAGGTGCTAGCAGTTGGCATACTGGCGTCGATGTGGGAGCACCAACTGGGACGCCTCTCTATGCTCCAGCAGCGGGAAAGGTTCGCTGTAACGGTGCGGCTGATGCCAAGTACAGCAACTTCACCAATAACACAGGTGGATACGGCCCCTACGGTCTAGAGTTTGAATCAGCCGATCCAAATGTGCCTGATTTTTTCGCAGGTCATAACAGCGCTTGCACCCCTGGTACTGTTACGCCGGGGCAAAAGATAGGGGCCATCGGCAACGAAGGAGTGAGTACAGGCCCGCACTTGCACCTAATCCAGTTTGATGAATCGGGGCAGCACACACAGCCTGCGATCGGGTGGGTGAATATCTGGATGGGAGCTGAAGTGCCGATCATCAAATCCAGTGGCGCAGCAGCAGGCAAACCAGGCCAACCAGCCACAGGGCAAATCTCTGAAGCGGGTGTGGACTTCATCAAAGCCTATGAGAGCTTCCACCCTAACCCCTACTGGGATTATGCCCAGTGGACTTGGGGCTTCGGCACTAAAGCACCTGGAGCCAGCGGTTCAATTAGCCGAGAGCAGGCTGATGCAGAACTACGTGACCATATCCAGAATCGCTATCTCCCTGGCGTTGTTGGCACTACTCCGGTAGAAAACCTGACGCAGTGCGAACTCGATGCACTGGTATCGTTCAACTTCAATACTGGTGCTTATGCCAGCTCCGATTTAGCCCGCGCAATCAACTCAGGTAACAAAGCCGCTGCTGCAAACGAGTTCGACCGCTGGGTTCATGCTGGCGGATCACGGCTCCAGGGACTGGTTAATCGCAGGACAGATGAGAAAGAGATGTTTGTCAGTTGTGACTACGAGAGGGACAGGTAGAATAGACCCACGAAAAGGTTTAGTTCCAAGGATTGCAACCCAGCCCCGGCAATAGCTTGGGGCTTTATTTATGCGATCGCAGGTTACCCCCTACTGCCCCTGCTCTTGCTCTCGCATCGACACATAGAGCGTCCAGCCGACCAGCCCCAGAAACACGGCCATGCAGTACAGCGCCGCAATCTGGTTCAGCCGCGCTACTGGGGAAAAGGATAGTGAAGGTCGCGCCCAATACGAGCGGCTGATATCCTTCAAATCCCTGTGTGAAGCGGAGCCAATCAGCGCCAAAGCGTCTCAGCAGCTCAACTAATCAATCAGTTCAAACCAGTTTAGCCCCGGCATCTGCTGGGGCTTTGTCGTAATTACCTGAAATAAAAAAATGAGTCATCAACTTTTAGAAATTCTCAATCGGTGCAGTGACGAACCTGCACTACTGGAGGCATTGTTGCGATCGCAACTCTCCATCACACACTGCGATCTCACAGGACAATCTACTCTGGTCATCACCAGTAGCTCGACGGATGCCAGCACAATCTGGCTGAACGTGCGACGGCTGGCCAGCGTCGCACAGTCGCTGGAATGGCTAGAAATCTGGGGGGATGGGCCTCGCTGTCCTTCGTATAAAGCAAAGTTTGCAACAATTCTCGAATCGGCATTAGTTGCCGCCGCTCTGCCATCAACTCAACAAAAGGAATTCACGATGCTTCAACAAGATTTGGATAACGAGCTTTTCTATTGGGCTAAAGCAGAGCACTATCGCGGCTGCATGATTTGCCCTTCACACTTTGAGGATGCGTGGTGGGGTAATTTTGTCGATTGGTGGGGGGATTGCGTGGATTTATCTGATGAACAGTTTGCCACCGTCGAGGGTGCGATCGCAGCCGCTAAAAACCGAATTGATGCGGAGATTGCCGCATTTATTAAAGAGGGGATGTGGAGTGCGATCTCAGACCTGCATCAACTGGGAGTAATCCACGTCTCTGAAGCCTAGCCTTGCAGTGCGGCAATCTTGGCTTTGAGCTTATCAATTTGATTGACCACTGATTGCCGCTGTTTCTCCAGTTTGCGGAGTTGTTTGCCCCGTGCGATCGCGGCCATCTTTTCAGCCACCTCTGAAGGCTTCAGGTATTGGCTCTTTTTCCCGTTGTGCGGAACTTTGTACCGGATACGGTAATGCGGCCTAGCGCTTGGGCCTGCTGTACCACCTGGCTTTGATGAATCGATTCGGCAGTCTAGCAGGAAATCACCCTGCTTTTTCAGATCCTCGATCCCTTGCTCCAGTTGGGAGAGTTCCGCCGCAAGTTCTGCCAATGTCGCCATGTCGTCTATTCGTGTCACTTTTGATAATTACTATTCAATTCTGACACGAATAAGGCGACACAACAACCGTGCTGCAATGGCTGCGAGTTTCCCTGAATGCTCAGGAAAACCGGGATCTAGAACGTCAGCGCTGCGATCGCACT
>NZ_JBYJZJ010000033.1:0-1739 GCF_057732415.1 Thainema salinarum CENA647 | reverse complement strand
AGCATTAACTTAGAGTCAAATCCAACCAACTGCATCGCTAGCAAGTAAGCACCAGGCACATACCCGATGGATGGTATTGAGCTAGTTATCGATAACCACCCTAACAATTAACAGAGTTAACTATGCTAGACCCGTCCTATGGTTGTGGCGGGTCTTTCTTTGTATCTATGTGAAGTGGCGGTGTAAGAGCAGGATATCGATCATCGGGAGGTTTGTCCAAATCTGCGATCGCAACTTTCAACGTTATAGCTTCTCCACCTTCCAGGCACTCTGAGAGCCAACCTTGCCGCAGCGGATGAACTTAAACCCGTGCCGCTCAAACTCTGATCCGCTGAGTGTCTTCAGCCCCAGAATTTCGGCTATCTCATGAGTCGGCAGCTCCCAACCCTTCTCTGCAATTTCGTCGAGCTGGCGATAGCGGTCAAGCATGTCCGGCTGTTTCTGTTGACCTGCGATCGCACTTAGCAAAACGGCCAGTTCAGATGGCTGCTCTTGGTAAACAATGCTTGTGTCTTGTGTCCTGTCCAACTGTCTCACAGGACTCATAGGACGAGTTTGGGGTTCAACGCTCAACACTCGATCTGCTGCATCAGAAACAGTTTCTCCCTGCTTGATCAGAACGTGCATCGAGTCGAGCAGGTTGAGCAGTGCCTCATCAACATAGGATTTTTTACCTCGCTTCTCCGGCCCCAGTGATTCATCCCGCTGCTTAAGTGCATCGAGTCGAGCATAGATTTGCGATCGCGCTACATCGTATCGAGCTGGTAATTCAGAAACGGGAAATTCAGTATCCATCTGTCTTGTCCTGTTGTCTCGTGATGTGTTCTGTCTTGTGTTTTGTCTCGCGTTTTTATCGTCTTGTCTTACGCCTTGTCCGTTGCTAAAACCCGTATTTTTCAATGGCTTTATTGATTTGTCCTGTGTCTCGTCCTATAATAGAACAGGACGTAAAACACTACATAAGACGGGACACAACACAGGACATAGTATAGGTCAGGTTATGGCAAAGCAGCGTAAAGATAACGATGGATGATCGCAGTCTGATCATTGGGTGGCTGATATTCCCACCAATGGACAGGGCAAAGCGCGAAAGATTATGCGGAAAGGCAAGATCGAACTTGATCAGGATGAGGAACTGAGCCTCAAGTTTGGTGGTCGCCAGCAGATGGAGACTCGCGATCCAAATGAATGTCGCTATTGGATGGATCGAGTTGTAGATGAGGATGAGGATCTAGAAGATTCCTACGACCAGGAGAACGACACCAGCGATGATGAGCGGTCTGAACAACCACCGGACTGGCCGTAAAGTGTCAAACATTTAATCTGTATGGTTATGAGGACAAGCTAAGCCTGGGGTGACTCCCAGACTTAGCTTGCTTATACCCGTGATTCAACCTGCTAGATCATCCCTTGCCCTTTATGCCGCCAATCATGGGTCATGGTCAATTTACCCTCCTCACCTTCAGCTAGGGCTTTACGATCAGCCGCTCTCTGTTTTGCGATCGCAGCTTCTGCTTCACTTAAGTCGCCTGGTTCGTTGACGTACATTGGCGGTTCAACTGCATAGTTGTTGATCAGCCCCTCTTGATCAACGGTGTAACTATCACGAGTGTGAATATGCTCAATGTCTGCTGGAGAATCATGATCAACCTGACCAAAATGGCTCCCTTCCCGAGCTGCACGAGCGGCTGTTTCAGCCGGAATGATATGAGGGTCGGGGTGGGGAATTTCTTTATTCG
>NZ_JBYJZJ010000032.1:0-18332 GCF_057732415.1 Thainema salinarum CENA647 | reverse complement strand
CAATTGCTCGGGTGGTGAGTTTGCTCCGACCGGGCGTATTTGTGCTGGCTGGACTGCTGAAGGACATCAGCGATCGGCAGGTGCATGAGATTCAGAATGCTCATTTTGCCCTGCGGCAAACCAATATTGAGCAGTACATCATCCTGCTCGATTCGGATCCACACATTCCGCTGGATATTTATCCGTTGTTGCCTGCTCTGGAGTATCCGTTACCAAGCCGAGAGGCTGTGCAGCGTTTGGTAGCAGAATTTTGCTGGGATGTGTTCAGCATGGAGCAAAACCAAGAAAATCGGAACCGTCAGCGTCAACTGACCCAGGCATGTTCTGGCTTACCCCGAGGTGAGATCGAGATTGCCCTGCACCGGGCCACTGCACGGATTTCTGGTGTAGTCAATATTGACGCCATCACCGATCTGGTAATGAATTACAAGACCAAAAAGCTGAAAGGACGCGGTATCAACTTATTGCCAGAACCCGATGTGCCTGTCGCAGCCGGGATGGATCGGCTCTACGAAACTCTAGATAAAGTCCGCTTGCTGTTGCAGCCAGAAGCTGCAACTCGTCACCTGAGGCCGCCGAAAGCCATTTTGCTGTGGGGTATTCCTGGTACTGGCAAATCGCTAGCGGCGAAGCTGGCGGCCAAACATATTGGCGGCACACTCGTGAGTGCGGATTGGAATAGTTTGGTCGGTCGTACTGTTCAGGAGTCAATGAAGAACCTGAACGGCTTACTGGATTTTGTAGACGAAATTGGCACCTGCATTCTGTTTTTCGACGAGTTTGAGAAAGCCTTTTCCGGTTGGGATACTCGCGTTGAAGGTGGCGTGCTGGGGAAGATGGCTGGTCAGCTTCTGAGCTGGATGCAGGATCACACCTCGCCTGTGGTGATGTTCGCCACGATTAATCACCTTCAGATGCTGCCTGCCGAGATGATTCGGCGGTTTGAGTATATCCATTTCTTTGGCATGCCCCACGCGGGTTCGCTCTGGGAAGTATTTAAGGTTCACCTCGGCCAATATTTCGAGTACGACTTCTCAGATCGAGATTGGCGCATTCTGCTGCGGGAATATCGCGGCTGTACGCCCGCTGAAGTAGCCAAAGCAGTGCGGCATGTCGCTGATGCTTATTATTTCTGCGATATGCGCCGAGGCAACTGTTGCCCTGACAAACCACAGCTTCAGCTAGAGAGCCTCTTAGAGGAGCGCCAAACGTTTACTCCAGCAGCAACGCAGCGGGATATTAGTGACCAAATTGCTGCCATTGCCAATCGGGCAGATTATGCCATTCCGGTATCCGGGCCAGATACCTCGCGGTTTGCCGTGCCGGAACAGTCATTGATGGGAATTGATGAGGATGCCTTCACTACCCGCGATCTCGTTCAGGCCAATCGCTACTCTCGCCGTGTCCAGCTCGCGGATGGAGAACGCTCCGAATTTTAGAGCCATGCTAAACCTATTGAGATGCCTACTCATCCTCCTCGTTGCGATCGGAGCTTGGTTGCTATCAGCGGTTCCGACGTTCGCTCAACCTGTGCCAACCGCGCAGCCTCAACGTGCTGCCTATCAGGATGTCATTCCTGACTTTGAAACGGTCTCTTTCCTGGATTTGGGAACAGTTGAAGATAGCGGTCGCGTTAAATTTCAAGGGCTTCAACGTCAGTGGGAAGTGGGCGATTCGGTGAGTAACATTCTGACGCTGGGGGATGTGGCCTCATTGAATGGACAGGCTCTCTCGCTAGGACAGATCAATCAACTCACCGGGACTAATTACACCGACGCTCGCTTATCGAGCTTCGATCTCCTAGAACGTCAAACCTTATCCAATCTTGACTATGCGATTCCTTACTTCGGAGATTACCGGGTCGATGAAGTAGCCCCGGTCAAGCAGCTGCTCTCTGAAACGACCGGACAGATTAGTTTTGGCAGTGAGACGATCTCAGGTTTTTTGGAGCGCAATCCCGGTTTGAGCGATATTCAATTGGGTGAGACGACGCTCGATGAATTTGCGATCGCAGACATTCCCAACATTGATGCGGTGCCGATTATTGATTTGAAGGGGTGGGACAAAGCCAAAATTGCAGAGGTGCCAGGGCTTGAAAATGTTGCGCTGAGCGATTTTCCTACCGGAATTACGGGCCTCGAAGGTATCATCGCGCGTATTGATGTTGTCTGGGGAACCGCTGAAACCGACCGCACCAATACGATTTCAGGTAGCTATCAGGCGGGCTTTGAGATACCCTGTCCGGCTGAAGGGAAGCTAACTGGATTCGATTCTCCTTCTGAAGCACAGGAAGCGAATGATCCGGTTGAATCTCTTGGGGTCCATTCCCCGCCGCTCTGCGGCGTAAGATCTAAGAATGAGTGAGTACATCCACAAGAGTCATAACGTAACAGTTTTGCTATACCACTTAGTGTTTCCAGCAAAGTATCGACGGGTTGTGTTTGATGAGCAAGTAGATGCGGTTCTGCGAGAGGTCTGCCTCGAAATCGAGAAACGCTACGAGGTGAAGTTTGTCGAAATTGGAGTGGACAAAGACCATGTCCATTTTCTAGTGCAGTCCGTGCCGACCTATAGTGTGACCAAACTGGTAACGATGCTGAAAAGTTTAACTGCACGAGAAGTCTTCAAACGATGCCCTCAAGTGAAGCAGAAACTTTGGGGAGGCGAGTTTTGGAGTGATGGATATTTTGCGAGTACAGTAGGCCGCCACGGGGATGAAGGAATGATCGCCAAATATGTTCAAGCCCAAGGCAAAGATTACCTCAAATTGCATCGGGATAATCAACTTGCTCTTTTTTGATTCTGATACCCCGTCCGCTTGCGGCGGGGTATTTCATTTCAGCGATCGCTTTCCAACTTGAGTTTTTACCTTTGACACAATCTATTTGACATACCCCTTGGTCGCTGAGCGTGGTGTCTTGCTTCACCGCATTATGAGCAAAAATAGTTCCCAAACTCCGTACATACAAAGCTGTGAGCGCGATAGCGTCAGTCTCCTGCCGTTGGGTAAGGTACTTATTCGCATCCTTCAGGTGAGCAATGTTTGGAGATGTCACACCATCTAGACTCCGATACAGTGACTGCGCTTGCTCAAACAAATTTAGAACTGCTTTGTAAGCAACACTCTGCTGTCCTGACTCACTTATCTTGTCTCTCACAGCCTCATGAAACTGGCTGACATTCGGCTTCATAACCTTGGGATTGAAGTATTTCACACTCACCTCTCGTCAACGCAGACTCTCACAGGCTTCACCATCATTGTTTGTAAAATACCCAGTGTTAACAGAGCAATATCTTCAGCGTAGTTTGACCACTTCACAACTTTGCGATCGCATCTACCTTCTCTTCATCCGACACCTCCAAATAGCGCTGTAGTGCCGCCATCGAAGTCCATCCGCCGAGATCTTGGATCGTCTTCAGCCGGACTCCGGCTTTGTCCAACTTGGTCGCCCAAGTGCGCCGATTGCTGTGGGTACTGAAGCCCCGTAGACCGATGCGATCGCAAGCTTGTCTCGAAGCTATATCACAAGCCTGGCGGGTAATACAGCCACCCTTGCGACCGGAGAACAGATAGCCCGATTTTGCTCTAGGGTTTTTTTATCGACGTCTACGAATACGATTGGCAACACCCAAAGCCATTACAGCCACTGTTCATAAATTGGCTCGCCTCTTCTATCGGCTCTGGAGTTCTGGGGGAAGCTATGACGTCCGAGTGCCAACTACTATGAGCAACGCTATCAAGGGCAGATTATCAAGGCTTGCACAAAGTAATCAGTTCTGACATTGGCTTAATAAGTACTGCTAATCAGTTTTTGAGCAGATTCTTTGGCTTGTTGGAAGGGGTGAGATTCCCCCATAATCTGGGCCAGTACTGTAGCTCCGTCCAAAAGAACCATAAATTGAGTTGCGACATTAGCAGAGTCCTGAATTTCAGCTGCCTCTATTAGACTCTGAATATATCGCATCATCAGTCTCTTATGCTCAGCACAAATAGCATGAATGGGAGATTCGATAGATGGATATTCAGCTGAGGCTTTGACAAAAGCACAACCATTAAATTCTTCTCTCTCAGCCCATGATTGATAGATGTCGAAAACAGCGATCACTCTGTCAACGGGATCGCTAAATGCTTTATCCACAGCTTGCATAAACCAATTGCGGAAACTTTCATCTTGCCTACGAAGGGCTGCAATAATTAGCTCTTCTTTTGACCTAAAATTTCTGTACAAGGTCGTTTTAGAAACCTTCGCTTCAGCGAGAATGGTGTCAATTCCAGTGGCAAAAAAGCCATGCTGACAAAATAGTTTCAGAGCATTCTCAATCAAACGTTCTTTTGGTTTGCTACTCATAGATATTTCGACACTCAAGATAATGACAGAAAATGACCAAAGATGTTGAAAAAGGTTATACGAACCAAGCTTTAAAGAAGAATTTAAGAGAATTAAGAATCAAATAATACAGGATAACAGGAGGTACTTGTACAAAAGAATCGCTGTTGAATACAATACAACTGATTGACATGTGTACAGATCTGTATTATCGTTTCTCTCAATGAGAAATACAGAATGTCGGCTAGCCAGTCCAGATTATGCATCCTTGGATGATTCTCACATATCTTTGATGTATCAGCGTAAGTGGCTCTTGAGCTTTGCAACGAGCTAGGCTTGGTCATTTTGGCTTGGTGCTTGAAATTTGTAAGAGAGCTTTCATCTGTGCTCCTTCTCATGACCTCTAAAAACGGAACGATCTGTGCTTTTGATGTCGATTCCTGTATCCTCTGCGTTGACTGTGGGTATGTTCTATTTGGTGTCCAAGGGAGTTTGTAGTGAGTTCAAGTATTTCTGGTCAAATCGCTAGAGAAACGATGCGGCATTCAATTCCTGATGCGCTTTGGTCTAAGAATCAAGAGTTTGTTGCTCGTGTACAGGATATGATTTTGAGCCATCCCGTATCTGTGCATCCAGCAATTTCTGCACTGAATCATGCTACTTTCTCGAAGGCGGCAACTAGTCGGATTCATTTGGAGTATCGACATGCCATTGTTCAGGAATTTACCGATGCTTTGCTGATGGCACAATACCAATGTCGCCAGCTAGAACCACGACTGCAAGCTGGCCAGAAAATGGCGGCCCGCTTTCTTCTAACCTTCAATATTCTTGATGAATTTGGTTTTCGGTTCGATGCTGATACTAGCGAACCCAATGGATATTGTGGCACTCCCTACCGAGCACATTATCCACTTTATGAGAACGTTCTGAGTGAGTTAGGTATTAGCCCAATTGAGAGATCGGAATATGTTCCGTCGCCAATTGCCCATCAGCTTTTGCAGCATTTGCGATCCTCTTACGAAAGCTTAAGTGCGGTTACCAGCCTGTTAGCAGTAGCCGAGAGAGTTGTTGTTCTCTTTAGTGCCCCAATGAGGCGAAATGCGAAAGCTTCAGGTGTGACGACAACTTCGGGCTATTATCTCTGTCATGGGGAAAGCAGCGATGCTCAGTCCGAGGCTGATGATGATGTCCATGAATCAGACTTATGGCAAGTTCTGATGCAATCATTACTTCCTGAGGAGTATAAACATATAGAATTTCTGTGTCGAGAATACTGTGATCTATGGGTTAAATTTTGGGATCTGCAAATGCAGAATTTGACCCATGACTGTATTTCTAGAAGCGCCTGAATAAGCATGGTTGATCTGCCTCTAAAAGCGCATGATGGTCAGAATTCATCTGATACTAAAAATCACGCTTGTTATAGCTGTAATGATGAAGTAATTATAGATATTCTAAGAACTATCCGTTTGTCCTTAGATATGGATGTTGCCTTCATCTCAGAGTTCTCAGGCGGTAGACGTTTATTCAAGTATGTTGATGCTTTACCTAATAGGCAGTTTATTCAAGTAGGCACATCTGATTTGTTAGAGGAAAGCTATTGTCAACGGATTGTAGACGGGCGCTTGCCTCAGTTAATGCAAGATGCTGCCTGTTTTCCTGAAGCCTTAGAGTTGCCGATCACAACTAGTCTGCCGATCGGTGCTCATCTGAGCGTTCCTATTTATCTGGCGGACGGTCATACGTATGGGACTTTCTGTTGCTTTAGCGTAACCCCTGATCAGACTCTGGATGAACGTTCTATTGCAGTTATGAGTGCCTTTGCAAACCTCGTTGCGCTTCAAATCGAACGACAAGTTAAGACAGTACAAATTCACAATGAGATAACAGAGAGAATTAACTTTCTGCTTGCCTCTAAAGAATTTATGATTGTTTATCAGCCCATTTGGGATATTGAAGAGAATCGAATCGCTGGATTTGAAGCCCTGACTCGATTTCTATCAGTTCCAACTCGTTCACCGGATGTATGGTTCGATGAAGCTTATAAAGTGGGTCTAGGTATATGTTTAGAACTAGAAGTGCTTGAGCAAGCCTTGAGAGGGCTCAATTTTCTGCCCGAGGATGTATACTTGTCGCTCAATATTTCTCCTGATGCCATTCTGAGTGGTGCGTTGACTGCTGTGCTTGATAACGTACCGGTAGACCGGATCGTGTTAGAAGTTACTGAGCATATTTCAGTAGCTGATTATCTGAAGTTTGCTCAGATGCTCGAACTGTTTCGTAGGCGAGGTTTACGCTTGGCGGTGGATGACGCAGGCGCAGGATACTCTAGTTTTCGCCACATTTTGAAGTTAAGGCCAGATGTAATTAAGCTAGACATGAGTATTATCCGCCATATTGATTCAGATTTTTCGAGTCGGGCTCTTGCAGCAGCTTTGATCCGGTTTGCCGAAGAAACTGGTAGTAGAACTGTTGCAGAAGGAGTTCAGACGAGCGCAGAATTAAAGACGCTTCGTGAACTCTGCGTATCGAAGGTTCAAGGTTATCTAATCGGCAGACCTGTTCCGATTGACGCAGCTGCGTCTCTTGTCGGAGGGATTTGAGAGTCAAAGAAAGATGAGAGAAGGGATTTTGGATATTGAAGGAAAACACTATGGTTCGAGCCAACTATTGCCTACTTTTAGCCAAGTGCTCACCCAATAGGATTAGGACGAGATCGCAGCCAGTGCCAGAGACTGCATCTATGCTTAGGTACTCCAGCAAGAGCGAGTCACCGCCGAACGGTTGTGAGCCGTCTTCATACTGACAACGCTTAGGGTTACTCCTGCAGCGTGCCGAACTGAGGTGACCAAAACGCTCCTCGACTCTGGAAATAGGCCACTTCCTTGCACTTCCCACGCCGATTTTTTAGGATCGAACAGCGTAACATCACCTTATCTTGACCGTCTTTGGTATAGGCATAGCGCTCCAGCATCGCACCGCAGACTGGGCAAGGATGATCCCTAAACAGCTCTGGATGCAGAGCCTGCCGCTGAGCCTGAGGCAGTTCATAGCGTTTCGCCTTAGCATTCCAAAACATCACCGTCCTGCAACTTGCCCCAGAGCACTTGAGGAAGTGCTTAGCCTTCATCTTCTTGGAGCGAGAGGGAACCTTGATCATCACCGCACCGCAGGTGGGGCATTTAGTTTTCGTCGCTTGCCCCTTCGCCGATTTCGTTTGAGAGCCAGACGCCTTCTTAGACGCCTGAGCGATCGCAATCGGAGGCTGCTCAGCAAAAGTCGGTAGAGATAGGAGTTGAGACTTGGCCTTGGAAATTGCAGGTGCAAAGTAGTCCCGGTTCCAGCCAATCAGATACGACTGCCAGTCCTGCTCACCGATTGCGATCGCATCCAGTGCCGTTTCCATCTGAGCAGTGAACTCCGGCTGGATCAAATCCGGCAGAAGCTTTTCTAGCGCTCCATCCAGTTCCAATCCCAACGCTGTCGGCTGTAACTTTCCTTGCAGCAAGCCGACGTATTCTCGCTGCCGCAGGGTTTTGATCGTGGGCGCATAGGTGCTGGGTCGGCCAATCCCCTTTTGCTCCATCAGCTTCACCAGCTTCGGTTCGCTGTAGCGCGGTGGCGGCTGAGTTTGCTTCTGATCGGCCTGGGCCTGCTTTAGTTGTAAAGCCTGACCTTGAGTCAGAGCAGGCAACACCGAATCCGCGCTGATATTATTCCAGTAGCGGGTGTATCCGGCAAACTCCAGCACCTGACCACGAGCCTCCCAGTACGCTTCACCGGACTGAGTAACGATCCGAGTTTTGCGTAACCGCGCCGCAGCACATTGAGACGCCACCGCCCGATTCCAAATTAACTCGTAGAGCCGAGCCTCATCCGATGACAACTCGCGCTGTAGCTGCTGAGGCAAGTGGGCCACGTCCGTCGGACGAATCGCTTCGTGAGCCTCTTGAGAACCCTTTACCGCCCGATGCCGAGTGGTTTTGCGAGGTACATTCGTCGGGTCATGCTGCTGAAGATACTGACGCACCGCCTCACAGAACGGCGCTGAGAGCACTACCGAATCCGTTCGCATATAGGTGATGTGACCCTTTTCGTAGAGCGACTGAGCCACCTTCATCGTCTGCTCCGGACTGAAGTGAAGCTTCGAGCCTGCCGATTGCTGCAGCGTCGAGGTGACAAAGGGGGGCGGCGGGGACTGACTGGTCTGCTTGCCTTCAATGTGCAGAACCTGATGGGGATGCGATTGCGCGATCGCAACCAGTTCATCGGCCCGTTCTTGAGCCGTGACCCGCTCCGATTCGTTCTCAGCACTTTTATCCTCAGAATCCTTGGCTGATTTCCGCTGTGGCTTGGGGCTGCTGCGGTAAAAGGCTTTGAATCCCTCCCGGTACGTCACCCAAACGCTCCAATAATCTTGAGGGACAAACGCCTGAATCTCCCGCTCCCGCACACAGAGCAAATGGAGCGTCGCACTCTGCACCCGACCCATCGACTTCGCCCCATTTTTCAGAGGCCAAACGACATGCCGACTGCCCGTGTAGCCCACCAGCTTATCGAGGCAATCGCGCGCCCGTCCGGCAGCCACGAGGTCTTGATTAAGGGTGCGGGGCTGTGCGATCGCAGCTCTCACAGCTTGGGGCGTAATCTCGCTGTAGACCACCCGCTGCGGGTGCTTGAGCCGCAGCGCTTGTTGGAGGTGCCATCCAATCGTTTCGCCTTCGCGATCCGGGTCAGTGGCAATATAGACACAATCCGCCGTTTTAACCGCTTGCCGCAGATCGGAGAGCACTTTCTTAGATCGGGCATCGCGAGGCTGATAGCGACAGGCGATCGCGTCGTCCCCTAAATCGAAACCCAAGGAATCCTCGCCATCATTGGCTAACTCTCGTACATGTCCCATGCTGGCCTTGATGATCCAGCCTGACCCTAAAATCTGGCCCAGCTTTTTCAGCTTGCCCGGACTTTCAATCAGCAGTAGATTTGGCATGGCAATTGCATCTTGACCTCGTGGTTCAATAGTACACTTAAACCACTTTATTGCTGATACAAGGCGACGAAATCCTATCCCTGCAAGTTGATGCCTAAGATTGGCTCGTTTGGTGCTGCCGTTATAGATTGCGATCGCACCTCCACCCCATAACCAAGTGCATCTCAACGGGTGCGGCCTGCACTCAACACCCGCGACGAAATGGAGTGCGATGCGGCTTCTGCCATTGCCTGCCAGTCTTCCTGCGTAAACATGTCTGCTAACAGCGCTATTACCTGCTGCCCGGTTGATGTGCTCATCCGGCCTGGTTCAACATTTTCTGCCCGGAGCCGTTCAATCGCTGCCAGCTGAGCGGCGGTTGGCTGGGCTAAATGATGACGAATGAACCGCCGTGCGATCGCATAGGTGTCGTCAAATCCCGCCCCCAAATTCCAAGACTGCATCCACTGCCGTAAAGCCGTAAAGAGAATAGCCTGGACTTTCATCTGCTGCCGCAGTTGCTGGTGTTGCTCACTCGTCAGCGTAGCGACAGTTTGGCTATAGCCTTTCATCGGTAGTCCCGCTTCGACTGGCTCCCCGTCCTCAACTTGAGCAGACTCGCGCAACCCTGCCTCGTTGTGGCACAAATTCAAGGAATCAAATAACTCTGGATACTGGTCAGCAAAAATGACTTTGCCAGGCACCGGTCGATGTTGCCCGTCCGCGAAAACATGCCGCCAATGCTCATTGTTTTCCTGAAAGGCATCTATGTGGGGACTGCAACTGTAGTCCAGAAAAGGAGCGATCGCATCAAACAAGACACCCTCATCTCCCGCTTTGTCGCACCGATACGCCACCATCTCAATACTGCCATCTGGCAACTGTACGGTTCCCAATGACCATTCCCATAGTGCTTCCATCAAAGTCGCAAAACCGCCAGCAGGTGGGAGCCGCCCACCCCGATAACACTTTTTTGGGGTATGGGTTGTGCGATCGCAAATGAGCGCAGTCCCAAATTTCTCTATTGTTTCGGGGAGGTAAAGGGCATGGATAGCTGCCAGAGCTGCCCCAGCTTGAGGGGCCAGAATCCGAACATTGTGAAAGGAATAGCGAACCCAATATCCCATTAGTTAGTTCCCACCGAATCCTACGTGTAATCGAGATAGCACAGCTTCAATCTGTTGTTGTACTTGTGCCGCACTCTGACGGTTCATCCGGCTTTCCAGCACAATCGGGACGTGGGTTGGAAACGTGGTGATGTAAGGTATCCACCACGTGCGATCGTCAATGGCTGTATGGGTGTCGCGATAATCATCATTATCAGAAATGTGAATTTCCAATATTCGGTTTAGGGCCGTTTGGAGCACCTGCAACTTCTCTAAAGTGCTTGGAGTTCTCCAAATATTGAGGTGTGCCATATCCACAACGAGATTGATGTGTGGCATGTCCTGTAGGAATTGCTCAACCTGAATGTTGTTTTGGAGAAGATACTGGTGAGCCGCCTCAAACGGAGTGGGATACATCGTTTCCACCCCAAATTGAATCGTGCGATTGCGACACAACTGTCCTAATTGAGCGACATTTTCTAGAAAGCAAGCATAGGCAGCGTCAGGATTATCGGATCGAGAATAACTACCTGCATGAACCGAGTAAGCCCTGATATCCATCGTGACCAGCCAGTTGGTTAGCCGTTCAAAATAGCAGGCATCAAACGTGTGAGCCAGATTGAAGGAGCGCTGCCCGTCCCAAACAAACGCATGGTGGGCGCGATACTGCATTCCCTGCTGTTGATACTGCCGCAACACTTCGAGAGTATCCGGACTGGACTTCATGCCGATCGCCAATTCAACGTGCCGAACACCTGCTGCCCATAGGGTTGCTAATGCTTCTCCGGTTGTGACACCCCCATAAGCCGATAAGCTCACCCAAACTGGGTTCATCGGTTATCCTCCGGCATAGCAGGACTGCCTATCTCTGTTGTGGAGTAGTGAAACTGAACCGTTTGAGGGGTTAATGCCAGTAAACGTACAGCACAGCCGAACAAACAACTAATTTCTTGTGCCAATCTATCTTGAGCCAGGGTAATAGTCTGCTGAGATAGAAGTTGTGTGACCTTATCTTCAAAATAATAATCAAGCTGCTGCCGCAAACTGTAAGAACGGTGTTCAACCGGGGAATAAATGCGCTGGGTCAGAACCTCAACTCGTTGGCTTTGTGCTCCAACCACGATGATAACTCCGTAGCCATAAGCAGAATGAGTGCGTTCGTCATCATAAGCATCGTGATCGACAGTCGTCTCATAATCCCGAATAGCAAGGGGCAGATCCATCTGGGTCAGCTGCCAATGAGCAGGATTTGCATCAACCTCTGGCGGTGGTTCAGTTTGGTTCCAACGCAGATGGGCCGGTGTTGCCTGCACTTGAGAAATAAAGGATTGTAGTTCGAACGAGTTGAGAAGGCACCGGGCATCGGCTGCCAACTGTGCGTGGAGCTGCGCTAACTGCTGCGCTTGGGCTTCTACCAATAATCGCTCCTGCTGTCGCAGTTGGTGAAGCATCCCGTCTACCGATGCCTGTAGCTGAGTAAGGGCAGGTGCAAACTGCTCTTGATGCTGATTTGTCAGGGATTCATACTCGCCAAGGAGGTGGAGTGAGGGCATGGGGAGTAACCTCAGACATGAATATCAGTTCAAATGTACCATATTTTCTTCTGAGGAATCCGAAATTAGGGCGAAGTTTGGATCAGTAAGCTGTCCATCCCTTTTTAAGCCCTTAAATTCTTATCGCAATGTACGTACGATTAGCTGCACGTCACCGCGATCAATACGAACGCTCTGAAATAACCACCGCCAAAAATCCAGTTTTTGGACAGGAGTAGAGGTGTGAAGTTTTCCACATAACCAATGAACCCAAAGCCAATTGGGAAGCTGTGAATGTGAGAGCCATCTAATCGGATTGCTCCTATGTTTGTTTGAGACAGCCTCAATTCTTGATAGAGTGAATGCCTTCCTGGTTGGAGTCGTGTCTAGTAGAACTGAGACCAAGCTGGACGCGACTTTGACTGCTCGTTAGACTCCTGATGGCAACTCCCATTTACCACATCACGCATCTGAGCAACTTGGCTTCAATTCTGGCAATCGCTGGTTTGTGTTCAAATAGCACAATGCAGCAACAGGGAATTGGCTATACCGATTTGGCGAATCAAAGCATTCAGTCACGTCGAGCGAGAGTAACAGTGCCCTGTGGGGTAGGCGGAACGTTGACCGATTACGTGCCTTTCTACTTTGCGCCCCGTTCTCCAATGCTGTATGCCATTCATCAGGGCAATGTCCCAACTTACTCTAATGGGCAAGAGAGTGTGATCTACCTAGTTTCTACGGTTGCAGCGGTGCAGCAAGCCAACCTTTCGTTCGTCTTCACGGATGGACATGGCATTATGGCACTGACCCAGTTCTTTGATGATCCTGCTGACTTGAATACGGTGGATTGGCAGGTGATGACTCTCAAATACTGGTTCGACACCCCAGAGGACAGAGATCGCAAGCGACGGCGGCAAGCTGAGTTTTTGGTGCATCAATTTTTTCCCTGGCAGCTCATTACTGAGATTGGTGTGATGCATCACTCGGCCAAAGCCGAGGTAGAGCAGTGTTTACAGACGGTAACCCATCAACCAGGAGTCATCCTGCGGCGGAATTGGTACTATTGAGAGAACCGAGAGATGATAATTATGCTGGAGACCTGTTCAGGGAATTTGCTGGAGGCAGATGTGGAAGCCCTGGTCAACACCGTCAACTGTGTCGGTGTGATGGGGAAGGGCTTAGCGCTGCAGTTCAAGCAATCGTTTCCAGAGAACTTTGAGGAGTATCGACGGGCCTGCCAATTAGGTGAGGTGGAGCCAGGGCGGATGTTTACTGTGCCGACCGGTCGGCTTATAAATCCCCGTTACATTATCAACTTTCCCACCAAACGTCATTGGAAAAATCCATCCCGCATTGAAGATATTGAAACTGGGCTTGAGGCCCTGATTGAAACAGTCAAGCGATTCGGAATTCGCTCGATTGCCGTTCCGCCTCTCGGTTGTGGCAATGGTGGGTTAGCCTGGTCACGAGTTGCTCCATTGATTGAAGCAGCATTTGCTCAGGTGCCAGAGGTAAGAGTGTTAATCTTTGAACCCCCAGCAGCTAAGCCAGAAACAGTCACGGCCAGCACCTCCTTTCCGCCGCTCACCCGCGCTCGTGCCCTGCTCATTGTGCTGATGGGGCAATACCTATCGCTGGATTATCCACTCACAATATTGGAAATTCAGAAGCTTGCCTACTTGCTTCAGGCAGCAGGCGAGCCATTGCGCTTGCAGTTTATTCAGGGGGAGCAAGGTCGCTTATGCCGCCAACTTGCATCCGGTTCTGCGCCAGTTAGAGGGACACACCATTGAGGGCTACCGCCCTGACGATGATAGGGCAGAAATTAGACTTCGACCTGGGGCTGCTCAAGCGGCACAGGATTGCTTGGCAGATACTCCGGCGATTGCCATCTTAAATCGAGTCACGCACCTAATCGAAGGCTATGAGAGCCCTTATAGCTTGGAGGTGCTGGCGATTGCCCACTGGGTGATGCAAGCCGATCCGCAGGCAACGGCAAATGTAGAGCAAGCGATCGCAGCGGCTGAAGAGTGGCAACTAGGGCAACGAAAACCGTTTAAGCCACAACACGTTAAGCAAGCGTGGCAGCGGTTGCACGAGCAACGATGGCTCCTGACGGCAGAACCTGCCTGAAGAAAGCTGCTCTTTGGTTGCTTCAGGCGGAAGTACCGCTGCGATTCCCATCAACTGCCGATACCAATTCCCATTGACTACATTGCTTCGAGTCGATCTCCCACCTGTACTTGCAGGTCTTCGGGGTCAGCGGTATCGAAGAGAAGGGAAAGCCAGTCGTGCGATCGCAACAAACCCCCAATGCAAAAAGCGCCCCTCGCATTGCGAGGAGCGCTTTTCGCTATTGATTCAAGCCCTAATCAAACAAGCTTGTGATTAGCCGTTGATGGCAGGAGCTTGCAGAGCCACAGGCTGTGCGTCAACAGAAGCGAGGTCAAGCGGGAAGTTGTGAGCATTGCGCTCGTGCATCACTTCCATACCCAGGTTCGCCCGGTTGATCACATCCGCCCAAGTGCCAATCACCCGACCCTGAGAGTCGATGACCGACTGGTTGAAGTTGAAGCCGTTCAGGTTGAACGCCATCGTGCTGATGCCCAACGCGGTGAACCAGATGCCAACCACGGGCCATGCCGCTAGGAAGAAGTGCAAGGAACGGCTGTTGTTGAAGCTGGCATATTGGAAGATGAGACGACCGAAGTAGCCATGCGCTGCCACGATGTTGTAGGTCTCCTCTTCTTGACCAAACTTGTAGCCGTAGTTCTGAGACTCGGTTTCGGTGGTCTCACGTACCAGAGAACTGGTTACCAGAGAACCGTGCATCGCGGAGAACAAGCTGCCGCCGAAGACGCCTGCCACACCCAGCATGTGGAAGGGGTGCATCAGGATGTTGTGCTCGGCTTGGAACACGAACATGAAGTTGAACGTACCTGAGATACCCAGAGGCATACCATCAGAGAAGGAGCCTTGGCCCAAGGGGTAGATCAAGAAGACCGCAGATGCCGCTGCAACCGGGGCAGAGTAGGCCACTGCAATCCAAGGACGCATACCCAGACGGTAAGAGAGTTCCCACTCACGTCCCATGTAGCAGAAGACGCCAATGAGGAAGTGGAAGATAACCAACTGGTAGGGGCCACCGTTGTACAACCACTCATCAAGGGAAGCGGCTTCCCAGATGGGGTAGAAGTGCAGACCGATCGCGTTGGAAGAGGGCACAACCGCACCCGAGATGATGTTGTTGCCGTACATCAGTGAACCAGCAACCGGCTCACGGATGCCGTCGATGTCGACGGGGGGGGCTGCAATGAATGCAATTACGAAGCAGGTGGTCGCGGTTAGCAGAGTGGGGATCATCAACACGCCGAACCAGCCTACATACAGGCGGTTGTCGGTGCTGGTCACCCACTGACAGAACCGCTCCCACAGGTTGGCGCTGCTGCGCTGCTGGAGAGTAGTAGTCATGGTTTATGAGTGCTGTTAATACGTTAATTGAACAAAGCGAACCCACTGATGTACAAGTGAATCCGTGGTTATGTATGTCCCTACCTTAACGAATATGTAACGGATTGTAAAGGAACATTACATAAGATCTGCCGATAGGTGGAATAAGCTGCGGTTAAAGGGTTTGAAGAGATCGAGGGGGCAGAGTTGAGATCGCAGTTGCCCCAAGTTGTTATCTAACAAGAACCGTCCCACAGATCACTTTACGAACAAGAGTGAGAACCCAGTGGTAGAAGTCGCCCCGAGATCGCATTTTTTGTTTTGAGGATCTGCATGAGCAGCCAAACTGCGATCGCAACTCCATCCATGATCAAACTCACCAAGGCGAGTGCGACACATCACTAAACTAAGCCTGAAATGCTGATGATTGGGCCTGAATCCGTATTATAGACAAGCTCAAAGCCCTACTGCTTAAGCGTTCAACCCTCGTCTCGCAGCTCAAACTCTTTAACTGCCTACGCTCTAACCCCTTTCGGGAATACTCTCCTCCTGTCAGCCTGGTCTTTGGATCAGGCTTTTTAGTTGGAGAGTTGGGAGTTGCGATCGCGGTAAGCCCCTGAAACTCAACAAAACTGAACAACATAAGGCCGTCAGCAACCGAAGTCATCGTAAATTAAACTCAGGAGCCCGTAATGCTTTCCTGCATTTATTCAATGAAAATTTCTTGGTAAGTACCGGGTTGGATCGCATCCACGACCGCCTGAACGCGATCAGTTTGCCGCTGAATGCGAGGCCACGAGGTCGTCATCAAAACGACAATAGCAATGTTTCGATTGGCTAAATTTTGCTCATAGCGCAGGTTGCGATCAGTCGTGATCAGTAGCTCGTAACCCTCTTGCTCGGCCTTAGTGAGCAAATTGCCGTTAGCAAGCTCTGACCATCTCCGTTCATAGGCGGTATCAATGGTGTGCCCTGGCAGAAAGCGGCGGAGCGGTACAGGCGTACCCTGATCGAACAGAATTTTCATGAACTGGCAGTTTGCTCCAATTGTCTGAGTTCATAGTCCAGTAGCGCCTCTACTTGGGCACGGGCGACACCGGGAAACCATTCCAAGAATTGGTCAATAGAGGCTCCGTCTTTGAGATTTTCAAACAGCGCTGAGACGGGCACTCGCGTACCCTTAAACACCCAAGCACCACTGACTTTATCGGGATGGCGTTCCAATATATCCAGAGCGTTCGTATTGTCCATAAATACCACCGTTTGATTGGTTTGGAGGTTTCCCAGTTGCCGCGATTGATTTCTCATCCTCATCTATTCTGACTTCCCCCGACATTCCTGCAACCACCTCGGTCGTACCTTCCGTGTGTTTTGCATACCAGAACCACTGCCCAGAACGCTCGCCTGCTTTCTTCTTGCTAAGGCGCAACGCCAGCCGATGTGATCGCGGCGTGAGTGATGCCATCATGGGCGATTCAAGAGAAAAGACTTCTAATCAGAGTGCCCGTTCAGGACAAGAGAGCAAAAACCCTCCCACACGTACATGTAGGAGGGATGGAATCATGGAAAGCAAGCTGATTCCAAGCGTTTGAGTTGACCAAATCCCCCAAGCGTCAGCCTGGGGGAAAGAGTGGAGCAGGATGGAAACGGAACGGATTAGCTATCCAAGTTCTGATCACGAGCATCGTCAAAGCGATCTGTTAGCTGGTTCAGCGTTTCAATCCGCTCTTGCTCGAAGCGATCCGACAGGCTGTTGAGGGTTTGAATCCGTTCTTGCTTAAAACGGTCATTCAACCCTTTGTTGAGTACTTCGTCGCGAGACTCTTCAAAACGATCCGACAGACTATTGAGGGTTTGAATGCGTTCATCTTTGAAGCGATCGTTTAGACCTTTGTTGAGAACTTGATCGCGGGACTCGTCGAAGCGGTCTGTGAGCTGATTTAAGGTTTCAATACGCTCGGTTTCAAAGCGCTCATTGAGTTTGGTTTGGGGAGTCAGTTCAGCCGCGCCAGCAGCGGGAGCCACGACAGTAGCCGCGATCGCGAGGATAGAGAGATGAGCGAATAGAGATTTCATCAGTGGGGGCCTCCTTGGGCGGAATCAATTTGGTTTGCTTTCCTTGGTTGATTCCTATAGTGGAGGGCTAGCCTGAACCCGCTCTGAGGTAGATCTGAAGTTGGCTTAAGGGTTAGCTGAGAAGTCTGAGTCGTGTTCTCAGGAGAAATTCAGAACGGCCCGAGTTTGTGGCGATGAGAAGAGTTGTGGTGACCTACACGAGTGAGAACCCATTGGTAGAAGTTGCCAGAGACTACCATCGGCGATCGCATTCTTTGCCAAGAGCCCATCGTGGATCACTATTAAAGTCAATAGTTGAGATCACAACTGACCTACTGAACAAAAAACACCCATCCGATGACAGGTGCTGCATTCTTTCTGTTGAATAGCTCTATCAGAACATTGAGTAATTACGCAAAGCTGAGGGAGCTACTGCATAGCGCTTTCCCCATCTGCCCTTCAGGATTGTTGAGGAGTGTTCAGGTGTTATTTTCAGGTGTTCTGGTTTGAGGAGTTGCGATCGCACGTTTATGAGCAGCGGCAAAAGTGCGATCGCCGCTCCAAAGTTGAGGCATAAGTGTGCCTGATGGCGGAGATTCCATAATATAAAGTCTTTTTCATTGCAACTTTTGTTAACAGAGTGTTACATTATTGTTGCAGAAGTTCACAAACCGAGGTTCCCATGACTAACTCCACTGCTACCCTCGCTCTTGATTTCAATGCTCTCGCTCGCGATATCAACGCCACTCGCGCTCAGCTCATCGATACCAGTCGCGAACTGGTTCCAGCTGAGGCATTTTCTCGGATGCAGCGGGAAGGCAATGAGTTTCTTCAGCGCCCGTTTCTCAATGGTGCAACCGTTGACCAAGAAGTCTTAACCAACAACTATGCG
>NZ_JBYJZJ010000031.1:0-10491 GCF_057732415.1 Thainema salinarum CENA647 | reverse complement strand
TTGACCGATTCGCAGCGCTGAACCAAGGTTTCTTTGGCTTCTTCGAATAGATAAACGACCGTGCGTTCGCCCCGTCCGGCGGACTCTTTGGCAAACTGTAGTCCCAGTGTTGATTTACCCACGCCGCTCGGCCCCGTAATCAGGCAGCTGATGGTACCGCGTTCGAGACCGCCGTTAAGCAATTCATCCATTTCAGGAATGCCGGATGGGACAGACTCAACTTCAAATTTGGCTTTTTCTTCTTTTTTGAACTCCAGTTTTGGGAATACCGTCATCCCCTCGTCACTGAGGCGAATGGAGTGCTTGCCGCTGATGAAGCTGGAGCCGCGAAACTTAAGAACTTGAATCGTGTGCTGGGTGGTGGTGGCGATGAGCTGCAAAATGCCGTCGCTGATGAACTGTAGGTCTTCATCGGGCGCTTCAATACTCGCTTCCGACGTGAAAAGAACGGTTGCACCTTGGCCAGTTAAATATCGCAGCAAGGCAATACTCTGCTGACGAAACTGAAACGGATCAACAGATAGGTAGCGAAACTGAGTCATGGAATCGATTACGACCCGCTGGGGCTGAACAGTTGCGATCGCATCTAAAATCGACTTCGTAATTGGACTCCGTTCCACTTCAGACGGAGAAAAAATGTCGTAGCTTTGCTGCTGAGTAAACACGTCAGTAGTCGGGCTTAAATCTAGAAAATGCAGCCGATCCGAGTGAATACCAAGCAACTGAGCACTGTGCTGAAGCTGAGAGGCTGACTCACCCAGAGTGATGTAGATTGAGGATGAATTGTCTGCCAACCCACAGGCGAGGAAGTGTAGCCCCAGCGTTGTTTTGCCGCTGCCTGGCTCACCACGTAGTAGATATGATTTTTGGGGTAAAAGTCCACCCCGCAGCACACGATCAAGCCCATCCACTCCAGTAGAAAGGCGAGCCTGGGGAAAATGCACAGTCGATTGCATGTTGTTAACAGAAAGCAAACAGGGAAAAGTTACGGAATTTATTGCAGAGATTAAGTGTATCGCTTATTACCTGGCTTTCGTTATGCTGAAGCATGAAGATAGACGCTCAGGTGAGATCTTTGCGAAGAAATGTTAAGTAAAGATGCCTTAAATAGTCTTTCATTATTCAGTGACTGAGGCTATTTATCGCTAAAAGTGAGTAATTTTTAAGGTTCTCAATTCTTATTTACAAGTGAATATAAATTGTTTGAATCCTAAGGATTGTGAATTAAATAACCTGTAATTCTGGTTTTGCTGTGTAATTCCATTGCGGCAGAAGCTCGTCGAAGACAATCTTCATGTTGGCTTTGAAGTCCTCAGCAACTTTACGACCCTTGTGATACGTTTTATCGAGAATCGTCGGGATTGTAAATTAGATTGTGTCAAAGGTCAGAGATGAGATCTAATGAACTATTGAACCTAAGAGACTCGTACTATGACTTTTCGACCTGAACTCCTGGATGAATTGCTTAAAGGCTATCAGAATCCCGAAGACCTGCTGGGGGATGGAGGGATTCTTAAGCAGCTCACGGCGGCTTTGGTGGAACGCTGCTTGAATGCGGAAATGAAAACCCATCTGGACGAGCAACAGGCGGAGCCTGAAAGCGACGTCAAGCCAACTCGTAACCGCCGCAACGGCCACAGCAAGAAGACCATCAAAGGGGAGTTTGGAGAAGCTCAAATCAATGTTCCCCGTGACCGCAACAGTGAGTTTGAACCCATCATCGTCAAGAAGGGGCAGACCCGCTTCGAGGGCTTTGATGACAAGATCTTGTCCCTCTATGCCAGGGGCATGAGTACCCGTGACATTCAGGCTCAACTGCAAGACCTGTATGGCGTTGAGGTCTCAGCCGGGCTGATCTCGAACGTCACGGATGCGGTTGAAACGGAGCGTAAAATTTGGCAAAATCGCGCGCTCGACCCGGTTTATCCCATCGTCTATTTTGATGCCATCGTGGTCAAAGTCAGACAAGACGGGCGGGTGATCAACAAAGCGATTCACTTGGCGCTTGGGGTTAACTTGTCTGGCACCAAAGAACTCTTGGGGATGTGGATGACCCAGAACGAGTCTGCCAAATTTTGGCTTCAAGTGCTCACAGAGCTGCAAAATAGGGGTCTCAAAGACATCTTCATCGCTTGCTGTGATGGCCTCACTGGCTTTCCCGATGCCATTGAAGCGGTCTTTGCTCAAACCCAGGTGCAGTTGTGCATTGTTCACATGGTACGAAATTCACTCCGCTATGTGTCCTACAAAGACCGTAAGGCGGTTGCAGCAGACCTCAAGCTGATTTACACGGCCAGCACTGAGACTGAAGCAGAGCAGCGCTTAGTTGAGTTTGCCGAGCAGTGGGACCAGCAATATCCAACCATTAGCAGGTCTTGGCTTCATCATTGGCAGCGGATTATTCCCTTCTTTGCTTTTTCACCGGAGATTCGTAAAGCAATCTATACGACCAATGCGATTGAATCGATGAATATGACTCTTAGAAAGGTGATTAAAAACCACCGAGCTTTTCCAACCGATGAATCTGCCCTAAAAGTTATCTACTTGGCAATTCAAAATATTGCCAAAAAGTGAACCATGCCCATTCGCGACTGGAAACCCGCTCTCAACCGCTTCGCGATTGAATTCAGCGATCGCTTTCCAACTTGAGTTTTTACCTTTGACACAATCTATTTGACATACCCAATTGCTCGGGTGGTGAGTTTGCTCCGACCGGGCGTATTTGTGCTGGCTGGACTGCTGAAGGACATCAGCGATCGGCAGGTGCATGAGATTCAGAATGCTCATTTTGCCCTGCGGCAAACCAATATTGAGCAGTACATCATCCTGCTCGATTCGGATCCACACATTCCGCTGGATATTTATCCGTTGTTGCCTGCTCTGGAGTATCCGTTACCAAGCCGAGAGGCTGTGCAGCGTTTGGTAGCAGAATTTTGCTGGGATGTGTTCAGCATGGAGCAAAACCAAGAAAATCGGAACCGTCAGCGTCAACTGACCCAGGCATGTTCTGGCTTACCCCGAGGTGAGATCGAGATTGCCCTGCACCGGGCCACTGCACGGATTTCTGGTGTAGTCAATATTGACGCCATCACCGATCTGGTAATGAATTACAAGACCAAAAAGCTGAAAGGACGCGGTATCAACTTATTGCCAGAACCCGATGTGCCTGTCGCAGCCGGGATGGATCGGCTCTACGAAACTCTAGATAAAGTCCGCTTGCTGTTGCAGCCAGAAGCTGCAACTCGTCACCTGAGGCCGCCGAAAGCCATTTTGCTGTGGGGTATTCCTGGTACTGGCAAATCGCTAGCGGCGAAGCTGGCGGCCAAACATATTGGCGGCACACTCGTGAGTGCGGATTGGAATAGTTTGGTCGGTCGTACTGTTCAGGAGTCAATGAAGAACCTGAACGGCTTACTGGATTTTGTAGACGAAATTGGCACCTGCATTCTGTTTTTCGACGAGTTTGAGAAAGCCTTTTCCGGTTGGGATACTCGCGTTGAAGGTGGCGTGCTGGGGAAGATGGCTGGTCAGCTTCTGAGCTGGATGCAGGATCACACCTCGCCTGTGGTGATGTTCGCCACGATTAATCACCTTCAGATGCTGCCTGCCGAGATGATTCGGCGGTTTGAGTATATCCATTTCTTTGGCATGCCCCACGCGGGTTCGCTCTGGGAAGTATTTAAGGTTCACCTCGGCCAATATTTCGAGTACGACTTCTCAGATCGAGATTGGCGCATTCTGCTGCGGGAATATCGCGGCTGTACGCCCGCTGAAGTAGCCAAAGCAGTGCGGCATGTCGCTGATGCTTATTATTTCTGCGATATGCGCCGAGGCAACTGTTGCCCTGACAAACCACAGCTTCAGCTAGAGAGCCTCTTAGAGGAGCGCCAAACGTTTACTCCAGCAGCAACGCAGCGGGATATTAGTGACCAAATTGCTGCCATTGCCAATCGGGCAGATTATGCCATTCCGGTATCCGGGCCAGATACCTCGCGGTTTGCCGTGCCGGAACAGTCATTGATGGGAATTGATGAGGATGCCTTCACTACCCGCGATCTCGTTCAGGCCAATCGCTACTCTCGCCGTGTCCAGCTCGCGGATGGAGAACGCTCCGAATTTTAGAGCCATGCTAAACCTATTGAGATGCCTACTCATCCTCCTCGTTGCGATCGGAGCTTGGTTGCTATCAGCGGTTCCGACGTTCGCTCAACCTGTGCCAACCGCGCAGCCTCAACGTGCTGCCTATCAGGATGTCATTCCTGACTTTGAAACGGTCTCTTTCCTGGATTTGGGAACAGTTGAAGATAGCGGTCGCGTTAAATTTCAAGGGCTTCAACGTCAGTGGGAAGTGGGCGATTCGGTGAGTAACATTCTGACGCTGGGGGATGTGGCCTCATTGAATGGACAGGCTCTCTCGCTAGGACAGATCAATCAACTCACCGGGACTAATTACACCGACGCTCGCTTATCGAGCTTCGATCTCCTAGAACGTCAAACCTTATCCAATCTTGACTATGCGATTCCTTACTTCGGAGATTACCGGGTCGATGAAGTAGCCCCGGTCAAGCAGCTGCTCTCTGAAACGACCGGACAGATTAGTTTTGGCAGTGAGACGATCTCAGGTTTTTTGGAGCGCAATCCCGGTTTGAGCGATATTCAATTGGGTGAGACGACGCTCGATGAATTTGCGATCGCAGACATTCCCAACATTGATGCGGTGCCGATTATTGATTTGAAGGGGTGGGACAAAGCCAAAATTGCAGAGGTGCCAGGGCTTGAAAATGTTGCGCTGAGCGATTTTCCTACCGGAATTACGGGCCTCGAAGGTATCATCGCGCGTATTGATGTTGTCTGGGGAACCGCTGAAACCGACCGCACCAATACGATTTCAGGTAGCTATCAGGCGGGCTTTGAGATACCCTGTCCGGCTGAAGGGAAGCTAACTGGATTCGATTCTCCTTCTGAAGCACAGGAAGCGAATGATCCGGTTGAATCTCTTGGGTCCATTCCCCGCCGCTCTGCGGCGTAAGATCTAAGAATGAGTGAGTACATCCACAAGAGTCATAACGTAACAGTTTTGCTATACCACTTAGTGTTTCCAGCAAAGTATCGACGGGTTGTGTTTGATGAGCAAGTAGATGCGGTTCTGCGAGAGGTCTGCCTCGAAATCGAGAAACGCTACGAGGTGAAGTTTGTCGAAATTGGAGTGGACAAAGACCATGTCCATTTTCTAGTGCAGTCCGTGCCGACCTATAGTGTGACCAAACTGGTAACGATGCTGAAAAGTTTAACTGCACGAGAAGTCTTCAAACGATGCCCTCAAGTGAAGCAGAAACTTTGGGGAGGCGAGTTTTGGAGTGATGGATATTTTGCGAGTACAGTAGGCCGCCACGGGGATGAAGGAATGATCGCCAAATATGTTCAAGCCCAAGGCAAAGATTACCTCAAATTGCATCGGGATAATCAACTTGCTCTTTTTTGATTCTGATACCCCGTCCGCTTGCGGCGGGGTATTTCATTTCAGCGATCGCTTTCCAACTTGAGTTTTTACCTTTGACACAATCTATTTGACATACCCCTTGGTCGCTGAGCGTGGTGTCTTGCTTCACCGCATTATGAGCAAAAATAGTTCCCAAACTCCGTACATACAAAGCTGTGAGCGCGATAGCGTCAGTCTCCTGCCGTTGGGTAAGGTACTTATTCGCATCCTTCAGGTGAGCAATGTTTGGAGATGTCACACCATCTAGACTCCGATACAGTGACTGCGCTTGCTCAAACAAATTTAGAACTGCTTTGTAAGCAACACTCTGCTGTCCTGACTCACTTATCTTGTCTCTCACAGCCTCATGAAACTGGCTGACATTCGGCTTCATAACCTTGGGATTGAAGTATTTCACACTCACCTCTCGTCAACGCAGACTCTCACAGGCTTCACCATCATTGTTTGTAAAATACCCAGTGTTAACAGAGCAATATCTTCAGCGTAGTTTGACCACTTCACAACTTTGCGATCGCATCTACCTTCTCTTCATCCGACACCTCCAAATAGCGCTGTAGTGCCGCCATCGAAGTCCATCCGCCGAGATCTTGGATCGTCTTCAGCCGGACTCCGGCTTTGTCCAACTTGGTCGCCCAAGTGCGCCGATTGCTGTGGGTACTGAAGCCCCGTAGACCGATGCGATCGCAAGCTTGTCTCGAAGCTATATCACAAGCCTGGCGGGTAATACAGCCACCCTTGCGACCGGAGAACAGATAGCCCGATTTTGCTCTAGGGTTTTTTTATCGACGTCTACGAATACGATTGGCAACACCCAAAGCCATTACAGCCACTGTTCATAAATTGGCTCGCCTCTTCTATCGGCTCTGGAGTTCTGGGGGAAGCTATGACGTCCGAGTGCCAACTACTATGAGCAACGCTATCAAGGGCAGATTATCAAGGCTTGCACAAAGTAATCAGTTCTGACATTGGCTTAATAAGTACTGCTAATCAGTTTTTGAGCAGATTCTTTGGCTTGTTGGAAGGGGTGAGATTCCCCCATAATCTGGGCCAGTACTGTAGCTCCGTCCAAAAGAACCATAAATTGAGTTGCGACATTAGCAGAGTCCTGAATTTCAGCTGCCTCTATTAGACTCTGAATATATCGCATCATCAGTCTCTTATGCTCAGCACAAATAGCATGAATGGGAGATTCGATAGATGGATATTCAGCTGAGGCTTTGACAAAAGCACAACCATTAAATTCTTCTCTCTCAGCCCATGATTGATAGATGTCGAAAACAGCGATCACTCTGTCAACGGGATCGCTAAATGCTTTATCCACAGCTTGCATAAACCAATTGCGGAAACTTTCATCTTGCCTACGAAGGGCTGCAATAATTAGCTCTTCTTTTGACCTAAAATTTCTGTACAAGGTCGTTTTAGAAACCTTCGCTTCAGCGAGAATGGTGTCAATTCCAGTGGCAAAAAAGCCATGCTGACAAAATAGTTTCAGAGCATTCTCAATCAAACGTTCTTTTGGTTTGCTACTCATAGATATTTCGACACTCAAGATAATGACAGAAAATGACCAAAGATGTTGAAAAAGGTTATACGAACCAAGCTTTAAAGAAGAATTTAAGAGAATTAAGAATCAAATAATACAGGATAACAGGAGGTACTTGTACAAAAGAATCGCTGTTGAATACAATACAACTGATTGACATGTGTACAGATCTGTATTATCGTTTCTCTCAATGAGAAATACAGAATGTCGGCTAGCCAGTCCAGATTATGCATCCTTGGATGATTCTCACATATCTTTGATGTATCAGCGTAAGTGGCTCTTGAGCTTTGCAACGAGCTAGGCTTGGTCATTTTGGCTTGGTGCTTGAAATTTGTAAGAGAGCTTTCATCTGTGCTCCTTCTCATGACCTCTAAAAACGGAACGATCTGTGCTTTTGATGTCGATTCCTGTATCCTCTGCGTTGACTGTGGGTATGTTCTATTTGGTGTCCAAGGGAGTTTGTAGTGAGTTCAAGTATTTCTGGTCAAATCGCTAGAGAAACGATGCGGCATTCAATTCCTGATGCGCTTTGGTCTAAGAATCAAGAGTTTGTTGCTCGTGTACAGGATATGATTTTGAGCCATCCCGTATCTGTGCATCCAGCAATTTCTGCACTGAATCATGCTACTTTCTCGAAGGCGGCAACTAGTCGGATTCATTTGGAGTATCGACATGCCATTGTTCAGGAATTTACCGATGCTTTGCTGATGGCACAATACCAATGTCGCCAGCTAGAACCACGACTGCAAGCTGGCCAGAAAATGGCGGCCCGCTTTCTTCTAACCTTCAATATTCTTGATGAATTTGGTTTTCGGTTCGATGCTGATACTAGCGAACCCAATGGATATTGTGGCACTCCCTACCGAGCACATTATCCACTTTATGAGAACGTTCTGAGTGAGTTAGGTATTAGCCCAATTGAGAGATCGGAATATGTTCCGTCGCCAATTGCCCATCAGCTTTTGCAGCATTTGCGATCCTCTTACGAAAGCTTAAGTGCGGTTACCAGCCTGTTAGCAGTAGCCGAGAGAGTTGTTGTTCTCTTTAGTGCCCCAATGAGGCGAAATGCGAAAGCTTCAGGTGTGACGACAACTTCGGGCTATTATCTCTGTCATGGGGAAAGCAGCGATGCTCAGTCCGAGGCTGATGATGATGTCCATGAATCAGACTTATGGCAAGTTCTGATGCAATCATTACTTCCTGAGGAGTATAAACATATAGAATTTCTGTGTCGAGAATACTGTGATCTATGGGTTAAATTTTGGGATCTGCAAATGCAGAATTTGACCCATGACTGTATTTCTAGAAGCGCCTGAATAAGCATGGTTGATCTGCCTCTAAAAGCGCATGATGGTCAGAATTCATCTGATACTAAAAATCACGCTTGTTATAGCTGTAATGATGAAGTAATTATAGATATTCTAAGAACTATCCGTTTGTCCTTAGATATGGATGTTGCCTTCATCTCAGAGTTCTCAGGCGGTAGACGTTTATTCAAGTATGTTGATGCTTTACCTAATAGGCAGTTTATTCAAGTAGGCACATCTGATTTGTTAGAGGAAAGCTATTGTCAACGGATTGTAGACGGGCGCTTGCCTCAGTTAATGCAAGATGCTGCCTGTTTTCCTGAAGCCTTAGAGTTGCCGATCACAACTAGTCTGCCGATCGGTGCTCATCTGAGCGTTCCTATTTATCTGGCGGACGGTCATACGTATGGGACTTTCTGTTGCTTTAGCGTAACCCCTGATCAGACTCTGGATGAACGTTCTATTGCAGTTATGAGTGCCTTTGCAAACCTCGTTGCGCTTCAAATCGAACGACAAGTTAAGACAGTACAAATTCACAATGAGATAACAGAGAGAATTAACTTTCTGCTTGCCTCTAAAGAATTTATGATTGTTTATCAGCCCATTTGGGATATTGAAGAGAATCGAATCGCTGGATTTGAAGCCCTGACTCGATTTCTATCAGTTCCAACTCGTTCACCGGATGTATGGTTCGATGAAGCTTATAAAGTGGGTCTAGGTATATGTTTAGAACTAGAAGTGCTTGAGCAAGCCTTGAGAGGGCTCAATTTTCTGCCCGAGGATGTATACTTGTCGCTCAATATTTCTCCTGATGCCATTCTGAGTGGTGCGTTGACTGCTGTGCTTGATAACGTACCGGTAGACCGGATCGTGTTAGAAGTTACTGAGCATATTTCAGTAGCTGATTATCTGAAGTTTGCTCAGATGCTCGAACTGTTTCGTAGGCGAGGTTTACGCTTGGCGGTGGATGACGCAGGCGCAGGATACTCTAGTTTTCGCCACATTTTGAAGTTAAGGCCAGATGTAATTAAGCTAGACATGAGTATTATCCGCCATATTGATTCAGATTTTTCGAGTCGGGCTCTTGCAGCAGCTTTGATCCGGTTTGCCGAAGAAACTGGTAGTAGAACTGTTGCAGAAGGAGTTCAGACGAGCGCAGAATTAAAGACGCTTCGTGAACTCTGCGTATCGAAGGTTCAAGGTTATCTAATCGGCAGACCTGTTCCGATTGACGCAGCTGCGTCTCTTGTCGGAGGGATTTGAGAGTCAAAGAAAGATGAGAGAAGGGATTTTGGATATTGAAGGAAAACACTATGGTTCGAGCCAACTATTGCCTACTTTTAGCCAAGTGCTCACCCAATAGGATTAGGACGAGATCGCAGCCAGTGCCAGAGACTGCATCTATGCTTAGGTACTCCAGCAAGAGCGAGTCACCGCCGAACGGTTGTGAGCCGTCTTCATACTGACAACGCTTAGGGTTACTCCTGCAGCGTGCCGAACTGAGGTGACCAAAACGCTCCTCGACTCTGGAAATAGGCCACTTCCTTGCACTTCCCACGCCGATTTTTTAGGATCGAACAGCGTAACATCACCTTATCTTGACCGTCTTTGGTATAGGCATAGCGCTCCAGCATCGCACCGCAGACTGGGCAAGGATGATCCCTAAACAGCTCTGGATGCAGAGCCTGCCGCTGAGCCTGAGGCAGTTCATAGCGTTTCGCCTTAGCATTCCAAAACATCACCGTCCTGCAACTTGCCCCAGAGCACTTGAGGAAGTGCTTAGCCTTCATCTTCTTGGAGCGAGAGGGAACCTTGCCATCATCACCGCACCGCAGGTGGGGCATTTAGTTTTCGTCGCTTGCCCCTTCGCCGATTTCGTTTGAGAGCCAGACGCCTTCTTAGACGCCTGAGCAATCGCAATTGGAGGCTGCTCAGCAAAAGTCGGTAGAGATAGGAGTTGAGACTTGGCCTTGGAAATTGCAGGTGCAAAGTAGTCCCGGTTCCAGCCGATCAGATACGTACTGCCAGTCCTGCTCACCGATTGCGATCGCATCCAGTGCCGTTTCCATCTGAGCAGTGAACTCCGGCTGGATCAATCCGGCAGAAGCTTTCTAGCGCTCCATCCAGTTCCAATCCCAACG
>NZ_JBYJZJ010000030.1:0-5578 GCF_057732415.1 Thainema salinarum CENA647 | reverse complement strand
CTTAGTGGTGCAGAAAACTTTTGATGAACTGTTTTGAGTCTCAAGATGAGAATACAACCACTTTAGAGAACTCGAAGCGGCAGTCGAGAGCGGCCTGCTTGCCCCGCGAGGCACAAGCGGTGGGTGGACTGTGCCGGGGAAGTGCATTGAGAATGGGAATAGCAACCCGTTGATAGCAGCGTCGAGCCAGGTCTCGAAGACCCAGTTGCAGAAAACTCAGTCCCCGTTGACTATGCCAGTCCAGTTTCGAGCGCTGCCCAGCTTTTACCAGCATCCAGCCCACCATCAGAGCAATCAAACTGGCGATGTCGAGCAGCATGACGAGACGGGTGAGCGCTTGGGCCTCTCGCAAACCCGAGTCAAGGACATCAAATCCGCCGGATTTGTAATCCTTAAAGTGTGGCTCAATGCCGCCAAAGCGCTGTCCATAGCGAGCAAAGGTCTGTAGAGACGGGGGTTGACTCGAGAGAACGGCCCATGGGTCGGCAGCTATCGATTGCTGTGCAGTGGCCAGATGACAGTGAACAGTCTCCAAGACTGTCACCTGATGAAAGAGATGAGCCTGTTGCGGTGGAGGCAGTAACTGTTGGACACAACAGGAGTGCCCTGTCGCTAACGTGACCGTCAAATCGCTCTTGGCTCGGATGAACCAATCCCACTGCCAGTCCTCCAAGCATCGCAGCAACTCTCCATGTTCAAAGCCCCGGTCGGCTAATAAGGTGACCGAACACCCCGGCGGCAGAACGGCTTTGGCGGCCACTAATACCGGATAGTAGGTCTCAAAGCTGACGGTCGCACTGCCATGTTCTACAACCGTTTGGGCCAGTGTCAACGAGCGTCCACCCCAGACCAGACAGACCTCAATCAGACAGAATCGATTCCACAGCAGACTCGTATCCAACGTGAGCGTGAGCGCACTGTCTTGAAAGGCTTGCAGCGCATGACGCAGCAGTGGAGCATAGAATCGTTCTGCACTGATGTGCTCGTTGTGCAGCAAGTAACTGAGCCGTTCCATATGGGCTCGGGCTTGGCAGCCTCGATGACTCAGGTAGGCCAGCCATTTCCCGAGACAGGCACTGCTAGACAAAAGAATCGCGGCGACCGTTTCGGCCACGCCTTGCAAATGACGTTGGTCTTTGGGCTTGACCCATTGACGCAGTTGGGACATCAGTTGACGATAGAGAAGAGGTGCTTCCATAAGAGTCGCTATGAGTTGGGGAACTTTTTAGCGTCTCATGGAACACCTCTTCCCGTCTCCTTGTCTTATGATGAGAATCCCGACACAGCACACTTTCAAGAGCTTTTCTGCACCACTAAGGGGCAATCGCACTTACGGCACCTGATTGAAGATTGGGGCTGCGATCGCAACTCAATTTAGCTGATGAGTGGGATCTGTGGAGTGGAAAGTGCGATCGCACTGCTTAAATTAGTGGCAGTGGTCTAACTCGGAATGCCTCGCTACTGACCGAAATCATAGCCCCCTTCATCAATACTTCTTCGCATTGATTTAGGACATCGGATAGCCACTCTTCAAGTGCTGCACGAGTAGCATTGTCTAACCGAAAAAGAATGACACTTGGTAGATTTGCCCTACTTACTGCCAACAAATACCCAAAATCTAAATCAACCGTCAGTAAGATACGATTCTCATTTCGCGCCTTGATCAGAATGTCTCCATCAGATAGCCGCTCCAAGCCTCCTTCCAGCAAATGAATAGCATCATGGCCTTGTTGGCGCAACAGATTGACCGTTTGCGGTGAGATTCCCATATCTGCAAGAAATTTCATCCTGCTTTTGGAGTAACGCTGGGATAAACTCGCTCAGTTGCTAACCAAGCAGCATATTTCAAAGATTGCTGAATATCTTCCGGCTTAAATAAGGATAGTCCGCAATGATGTCCTCAGTAGACTGTCCGTTGGCAATAAGGTTCAGTACAAGAGAAACCGGAACGCGCATTCCGCGAATGCAAGCCTGTCCCGCCATGATATTAGGGTCAAATGTAATTCGGTCAAAACCCAGCATGATGAATCCTCACCAATAGCTCCTCTTTCTCGCCCCATTATCACCGCTTAAACACATTATGGAACTGAGATCGCAGCTCAATCTCGCTGATGTTTGGGATGGGTGATGTGGAGAAGTGCGATCTCTAGAAGACACATACCACATCCTTCGTAACAGATTCCCGTAGATGCTCTTTGAGAGCAGTGCGGGTTCCTAAATCAACTTTATGTCCTAACAGGCCCTCGAACGATAATGACGTACCCGAAACACATCAAATAAGGTCGCCTCAATTGCAAACTCGACCACGAAATCAACGTCGCTTTCGGGCGTTGCTTCGTCACGAGCAACGGAACCGAACAGCTCCAAGGATTTAACGCCGAGTGCTTCTAAATCAGCGCGATGAGTTTGGGTAAGGGCAACAACTTCCTGACAGTTCACAGTGGAGGTTAGGTAAGGATGATGTTCATAATATAGAGGAACGTCTATATGGATTAGCTAAATATTTAGGATAGATTCTGGTGCGCCATTACATTAAATAGCACTGGCGTACGATGAGATCTCGAAGCCTCTTAAATTATTTAGGATGCTTGGATGGTAATCAATCTTGCTTTGTTTCAGACGGTTTTTTGACCATAACCCAAACGTCATCATCCCTCGTTCTCAGTTTTGAAGAATTTCTCGCTCGCTATGCCGATAATCCTCGCTATGAACTGGCCGATGGGGAGCTAATCGATATGGAACCCACTGGCACCCATGAAACGGTGGCTGGCAAAGTTGCTAGTCGGCTGAATATTGAGTGCGATCGCAAGGGACATCCGTGGATTATTTCTCGTACCCGTTTGCTGCATCTTTCTACCAATAAACTCTACGTTTCATTAGGCAGATGCTCAGTTTATAGCGCTTCTTGCGCTAGTAAAGGGAGATTATTTTTTGGAAGCCGCACTTCGCGCGGCTTCCAAAAAATAACTGGTACCTCAGTAGCCTAGGAAAGGCTATAGCGTAGTGGGATTTGACACAATAATAGATTTAATCGGCGATTATTAAACCAAATCCAGGTTGAAAGTAGAGTTTTCCCTGAGGGAAAACTCTACTTTTCAACCCTGTTGGGGTTTATTTTATGTTTTTTCTTTTAGTGAAACTTCATTTTTGTTGATCAGAATTTGGATTTCATCTCCGTATTTAATATTAGAAATAGGCGGCGCAATTATTTCTAGTATTGAAGGGTTTTGGAAATGAGACTTTTTAGTCTCTGGATGAGGATAGTAGATCCAACCGTTGAATTCAATACCTTCAAACAAAAGTTTGCAGGAAGAAAAGGAAAAGTGCTCAGGTGGATGCAATGATGTCCATTCAACATTAAAAAACGTGAACTCTGGATTCTTCATCGTAAAGCAATATGGTTCGATTGAGATATTCAAGGTGCCATCATAAAAATCAACAAGATCAAGACCTAGTTGTTTAAAGAAGGGCTTCTGTATTTTGATTGAACTATCTGCATATTGACTGCTTCTCGATTTCCCTGAAGCAACCTGATGTCCTTTTTGGACGACACCTTTCACCGCGATCCATACACTATTATTCATGAATTTTCATCCCATAGTTGAGTTCAATTTGTTACTTCACTGATGAATTTGATTTACTCCTAAGCCTACGAGCTTATCTCGCGCGTTCCCGACCTCAAGTTTGATGTCTATATCTGAAACTGAATTGTTCCAAAAAGTATAAAAAGTTCTGTCTAAGCTCTCAGAAAAAACTTGAGAAGCCGGCTGATTTGATTGAGCCATTATAGCCGCATTATTATGTCCATATAACCAAGGTGATTCATCTAAATCGTTCCTTACTCTGTATGTATACCACCCCATAAGCAATATTTATCGTCTAACTTAACTCCTCGTAGAGAAGCTGGTTCGCTATAGTATTTAACAGAAAGATTCTGTAAGTTTCCAAAGTCAGTAGTGGCTCCTTGATGAAATAAAGCAATTTTTCCTAGCTGATTCAGATTCACAGCATTATATGGATGTTGTAGTAACAGTTCAACTTTTAATATTTTTTCATGTACTTTTTTTCATACAATTTAATTACTACCCGCCTTGCCATGTCTTCTGAATAATGGATTATTTTAGCCTTTGAAATATTATTTATCTGCAAAATAGTTAATGATAAAATCTGTATTCAAATCATTATCCGAACTAATTATAATCTCATTTTGATTGGCATTCTCTCCTTCTGGTTCCACCCAAGTTTGTGTTGAATTAAAATTGAGACAGAGAGTTCAGCAGGCCAAAGCCGATGGCTCAGCAACGACGCAAGCGTGGCACAGCAGGCGATAAACCGATTTGTCTGCCCATTGCAGACGACCTTGACTACGAGGTCTTAGTAGAAGACCGTGAGTCCTTTCGGCAGTATCTCAACGAGGCAGATCGAGGCTCACCCAGAACTGTTTCCCGACGGGATTGAAGCGGGCTATCGCTTTCATGGATGGGTCGAGTCCTCTCTCTCGTGCGACGGCTCAAGACCCGGCGGATTTTGCTGCCGAGTACCGGGAGAGGCTTATCAACTGCGTCCCGATTTGGCGACGCCGTACATGAGCGAGACGGCGGAGATGGCCGACAAAGCGCTCTATTTAAGAAAGCATGGCCTGTCGTATGAGGGGATTGCCTAGTCGCGCCTGGCTGTTCTGAGACGCACGGTATCGGCCGCGCCAGTTGTTCGGTCGAGCCTCGATTGTGGGCAGTACCCTCAAAAGGGAAACGGCGCTCCCCCCCATCTAGTTGCCGATGAGAGCTATTGTGATTGGCACGGGCAGCGAGTCTATCTGGCAGTGACAGCGGCGCAAGGGTGCGTCCTGGGAGCCAGTCTCAGTGCCAATGCGGGTCAGGATGGATTAACCGCAGCCTATGGGGTATTCCAGCAGGAAGCTGCCCATCATGTTCCCGACTATGCGCCCGAGACGGTGACGACTGATGGTTGGGAGGCCACCCGAGCCGCTTGGGAGGAGCTATTCCCTGGCCTGGTCTGGATTCTGTGCTTCCTGCATGAGGTGATTAAAATTCGCGATGGGTGCCGCTCTAAACCAGTCCTGGGTCAGCAACTAGCCGACAAGCTTTGGCATCTGTATCGGGGCCAGAGCAAACGTCACTTTGCTCAACGATTGCGTCGGTTGCTGGAGTGGGTGAACACCCACGCGTTGCCCCAGGCCATTGACGCTCGCTTGCGACGCCTCAACGACAAATCTCACGTCTTCCAACGCGCCTTTGACTTCCCTGACGCCTATCGCACCAGCAATCAGGTTGACCGTCCCATGAACTATCTTGACCGTACCCTGTATGCCATGCAAGATTTTCATGGATTCTGGGACTCGGCGGAACAGTCGGTGCGCTCGATGGCGCTACTCTGGAACTTCCATCCTTTTTGTCGCAAGACTCGCAAAGCGATGGGCGGGTGCTTATGCCCCTTTCAGCAACTCAACGGATTTCGTTATCACGACAACTGGGTTCGCAATTGGCTGATTGCCTCATCATTGAATGGCAGAAGACCGTTGCCAAGGAAATCTAGCGACACAAAATAAGTTGGAACT
>NZ_JBYJZJ010000029.1:0-38136 GCF_057732415.1 Thainema salinarum CENA647 | reverse complement strand
ATATGTTTCTTCAAAATTGGGCTACAGAACAAGGGGCTTAAGCCCCTTGTCTACCGAGATTATGTGTAGTTTTAATTTGGCGAATCAGTATTACCCAATCCGCTTCACATTATCAGGGAAGAAAGCAACACCAATGTTTTTCACTTTGGCCCAGCCTGTTGTGGGTCGCAGATAGAGATCCGGCGGAATAAACATGCCTTCACCATCGGGGCCAGTGGGCGTAAACTGCCGTCCTTGCTCCACCAGTTCAGCCATGACTGCATCGCGTTCCGCTTGGGACGGATACACCTTGCTCAGAGCAGGAATGACCGCACCTTCAACATACTGATCAAATGCGGCTGCTACCTGGGGGCTGACTCCGGCCAGTTCCTTAAACTTCTTAGCCGCTTCCTTGAAGGCATGGATCTGCACCTGGGCAACCTTGGCATTGTATTCCTTGCCCGCTGCTAGTTCATCTCCGGTCAAGCCAGCTAGATCCCGGCGTGGATAGGTATCGCGGATAGAAGCGTAGGCGATGTCGGTAAAGTCATAGTACATGAACGCTAAGCCTGTACCGGATTGGTCGGCATTGGGACAGCGTTCGGTAATTGGCTTGAGGTCAACGCTCTCATCGACCATCGTCAAGGGGATGTACTTTGCGTTGGGATTGCCGTTGTTCTGTAGAACTGCGCCGGATTCAATCTTCTCGCGCACGACTTCGTACAGATTCGGATAGCGGTCTGCGCCAAGGCGCTGCTGAAGCTGATTAATGTAGGCTTTGTTGAGGATGGTGTTGGTGCCGATGTTGATGCCAGCACTGACCAGTTCAGCACAATAAGCTGTGTTCTCGCTGCGCTTCAGCCATTCAATTGCCGCTTCATCACCGTAAACTGCCAGAATCAGCTTTTCACCCGCCTGCTTGATTTTGTCTACGTTGTGGATACCGAGCGGGTCTTGACCGTTGAAATTTTCTTCCGCAAATGGGATATAGCTATTTGCGATCGCAGTCATGGTCAGGATGTTCTTGCAGTAGGCTTGCTTTTCCGCGTCACTCAGTTCGGCGGGAAACTCGATTTTTTCAAAGAAGAAGCTGCCGTAGCCAGAGTTATTAAAGCCACCACTGAAATAGCCCTGCGGATTGTTAATCGTCATCACGCCCGCTTTGCCGTCTTTCTCAACACCGACCGCTAGACCTGCGTGACCGATGTTGCGCTTGTGGGGAATTTCGTTCTCATGCAGATCGGGATAGTAGCCGCAAACTGCGATCGCAATGTCACCGGGACGGATGAGGCGAGCTAGGTCAGTTTGCACAAACGGATCGCCGCTAATTTTGACCTGGAACAGCTTGATCTCAGCATCGGGACTGGATAGAACCGGATAACCGACAACTTCGCTGCTGTCCGGCAGTTTCGTCACAATAGCAAGGGCATCCTGAACCGTTGGATATTCTGGCGTTGCGTCCCATTCATAGCGTGATGCAACTTCAGTCATCCTGGTATGCGAACCAGAACTGGGACGAGCTGGAGACTCGGCGGGAGCTGATGGAGTGGTATTCGTGCCCTGAGCCGGGGAAACGGGGGTTTGAGCGTTGTCAGTAGTATTGTTTGGTGCGTTGTCTGAGGCCGATGCGGATTTTTGGGGGCTTACCATAAGATCTGAATCCCGATGAGAAGGACAAGTAATATTAAGTCCGTGTACAAGAACCCAATTTATTTTTTGATTTAGTTTTTTGTGAAAGACGGGCTGAGCTAGCCTTTTACAAAAAATAAACCATTGGGTTTTAACCGGACTTTGTACAATTTGAGCCGATTGCTTTCCGTATGTGTTTACGCTATCGCAACCACTCTAGTTCTTTCTTCGAGGTGAACGGGGGAATTTCCGGCAACCGGGATTGAAAATCACCCACCAAGGGCAAGATTGTGTCTTAATTCATCGCTAGCGATCGCACATCTGTTGACGATGTCAGTGGCGATGTCAGTGACGATGCTAGGATTTGCGATCGCAGTAAAATTAGTGGTTTCGGGCGATCAGCAAATGCGCTATTGAATGAGATATTGAACAAGTTATTGCTTGACTCGCTTCACAAAACTACATTGTCACACTGCATCAAAGTGCATCGTGATTTTGCACTGAGAGGTAAGAACGCTAGTCCGCAAAATGCAACTGTGATTCCCCTTAGCTAAAACTCGGCAGTCAGCTTATCAATTATCAGCTTCTAATTATTTGTCATTCACCACTCTCAATTTGCGAGGTAAATCATGAAATCTCAATTTCTGGTTGCAGCTCTGTTAGGTTTTTCGTTTGCTGTTAGTGGCTGTACGTCACTGTCCCAGCCAGGGGGATCTGCAGGTGATGTCCAGGCTGAAACGCAAACGGTAGAACCCGTTGCAATGGTTAGCCAAGACGGTTCAGTTCAAATCACGGTTTCGGATAGCTGGGAAACTGCTCAGCTCAACGACGGTGATGTTTCGCAGAACATGGTGCTGAAACTTCAGAATCGGCGGGGAGATCTGCAAATCGCGATTCAGGCATTTCCAAAAGTGAATGGCCTGGAACTGGTTGATCCTTCAGTGCTCAATGGAGGAGTCGTCAGTGCAGCGAAAGCCATGACTGGCAGCGAAGGCACCGTGAACCCTACCAGCTTGACGGCTATCAGCGGCCTGACTGCTGTTCAGTATGAAGGCCGAGGCAAATTTTCTGGCTATCCCGTGGCTGTATTGGCAACTGGAGTAGACAGTCCTGATGCCTACTACAACATTTTGGTGGCAGGTCAGCAGTCTGAATTTGACGAGGCGCGAGCTGAAATTGATCAGATTGTGCAAAGCTCTCAGCCCGCTGCGCCAGAGCAGTCGTAGACAACGTTTGTTTGATGGCACAGCTTTAGCCCTTACTCCGAACTCCTCTTCCTCAGGCAAGGGGGCTCCCAGCTTTTACTTCCGTTGTCAATTCATAGAGGCATTTTGCTGCCGCAATGCGGGGCCAAAGTGCCTCTCTTTGCTATAGACGGTATAAATTAGGTGTTACTGATTTCGGGGATGAACAAGTGAAATGTTGAGCTCTTGCCGCCATTGTTCCAAGGGTTTTTCTCAGTCTTCTTCCTATTTTTGAGCAAAGAGTGGTTTAGCGGCTTTACCCATTTGTAATCCTTGTGCGCTCTCAAATCCACTCAAACTACAGCCCATCATGGTAAAACCAAAACTAAGAACAGTTGCCAGCAGAGCTTTCTGTCTATTCTGTACAGTGGAGAGTTTAGGAACTAAGTGCAATGGCACATGAGGTTATTCCCAGTCAAACTTTTCGACTCCCACGATTCTGGCGTGATCCATAAAATAAGAGTGGAAACAACGTGAGATGCCATTATTACTAAGTTTAGTAAATCACAAAGATCTTTGAAAGCCTTGCCTAGCAGTCATCTCACAAAATGGAGGAAACTCTTGAAAGCCCTATTGAATAAGCTCTCTGGGAGCTGAGCTACTTATTCAGCCTTGGCCATCTTCAAGGCAATTGGAGAATGAAGTTGGCTGATACCAATCCGCCATGAAGATGAGCATAACTTAAAGCCTGGAAAGCTTGTGATTCAATGCTTTCAGCTCATGAAAATGCTTGGCTTCATATTGTTTTGGTATGAAATGCCTATTCTTCCGTTAGTTTGTGATCTACTGAAGTTAGAAGATCAGATGATGCATAGCCAGCGTTTACGTTTTCAACTCGCAGCAGCACAGACTAGATTAACTTGCGCTATCCAGACACAGTGCTTTGGTGTTGAGTTGACTTCGCTCAAGAGACACAAATGGGAAAATTTAGGACAAAATTGTACCGTCTTCGTCTAAAGATGTGATGATTGGCTAGCTAGGTGAGAAGGTTCAGGCACCATTGGAGAAGGGGAAAGCGGATGCGGCAGTGATTGAGTTATTTGCTAATCACTTTGGGATTGACAAAAACTAAAGTGAAATCGCCAGCAGTCATTCATTGCCCACCAAAGTGCTGCTGAAGGTTTATCGGATGAACAGGTTGTAAATGCACTTAATTTCTAAGAGTATTTAGTCTAAAACCTTGTTTGTGATGAACTGCGAATAATCTGAGGGCACTCTAAGTGTGTAAACTCTAAGTGCTAATAAAAGAGGCAAGATATGACATCTCCTAGGCTGGTAGCGAAGATTGAGTCCGAAGAACCTACACTTCGCTTAGCCGTTTTAATCGACGCTGATAATGCTCAAGCTGCTGTAATTGAAGGACTTCTTGCTGAAATTGCACGTTTTGGGGAAGCAACTGTTAAACGCATATATGGGGATTTCACCACTCAAGCAAGTTCATCTTGGAAAAAAGTGTTACAGAAACATGCAATTAAGCCTGTCCAACAGTTTGCGTATACTACTGGAAAGAATGCAACAGATAGCACACTAATTATTGATGCTATGGATTTGTTATATACACGAAAATTTGATGGATTTTGTTTAGTTACAAGCGATAGTGACTTCACTGGTCTCGCGATGCGTATTAGAGAAGAAGGTCTCACTATACTAGGATTTGGAGAACAAAAAACGCCGGAATCTTTCAGGAATGCTTGCCATAAATTTATTTTTACAGAATTGCTACGCCCTTCAGCTTGCGAAAATTTACATATTTCAGAAAAAACAAATGAGCTACAGAATTCTTTAATCCACTCTTCTCAGAACAACTCTTCTAGTTCACAAATAGCTTTCCCAAAACAGTTTGTTTTGGATGCTTTGGAGCAGTCAGGTGATGATGATGGATGGGCAAATCTTGGAACTTTTGGTAGCTATTTAAATAAGCTTCAACCTGATTTTGATTCTCGTACTTATGGATTCAAAAAGCTTTCTCTTTTAGTAAAGGAGATGAAAGATATTTTTGAGGTCAAAGAAGTGAATAAAGTACTGTATGTTCGAGCTAAAAAATAAAACAAATAATTTGTACATTGTTTTCTTAGACACATTTAAAAAAAGATGAGAGTAGGCAGATCACTCCACGATGGAAATCTGCCTACTTTGAAGTTTAGCGCAACTTGTGACTGTTACAAGCGAGATAAAAGCTCCTGTTTCTTCGTCAAAAACTCTTCTTCAGTTAAAATGCCTTGATCTCGCAACTGACCGAGTTTGGCCAGCGCTTGATAAATATCGGCAGCCTGATCGCCCTGTTCGTTCTCTAGATCAGACACATAGCTCTTGCCGCGCTCAAATGCCGATTCATACGCCGACTGCACCTGTTCTTCCACAAAGTTGCTGAGCGAACCACCGCTGGAAAAGTGGCTGATGGCGACCTGGCCAACCGCATAGGTAGAGGCTCCAGATGTAATGGCCATCGAGGCTCCACCGATCAAGGTGCCAACGCCCGGAATCGCCTTGATGAAGCTTGCACCAATGCGAGCCAGCGTCGTACCCGTGAGGGCAGAGACAAAGGCTTTACCCATACTGCGGTTGTAGTTGACGCCGTAAAGCTGGGCAAGCTGCTGAAGCATTTCCAGTTGAATGGCGGTGACAGCGGCAAAATCAACCAGCGGAATCGGGATCAGTCCACCACCCATTGCCCACAGCACATGGGAACGAATAATCGCGTCGGCTTGAGATCGTTGGCTCATCGGTATCACCGGATAAAGAATAGTGAGAGAATTGCGGCCTGTGTTTAAACTACCCACAAACTAAATCCATCTTGCACAAGTCCTTAAATACCAGTTTTATACATCAGCGCTACAAATGAGTTTAGGGCTGAGGGCTGAGAACTGAGGACTGAGTGCTAAAAATTAATCTATAGCCACAGTTTAGAAAAACGGTATCGGCTCAGACTTTTCATGTGCAAGAAGGATAGGTGTCCTTATCCTTCTACAAGCTGATGAAATACAGATTCGCAAAGGTTTAGAGAAATTCCAAAAACTGCGATCGCTTATAGTGCCCAATTGCTCAAGTGACCGTTGTTTACAGTGTCCAATCATTGGGAAAATCACCGGATGCTTGATTCGGCAGATCAAAGCACTGTTGTGGTGTGCTGGCTAAGTTGTTGACAGCTTGATAAGCCCAATCGGTGGGATACACATCGGAAAAGGCTGAGGCAAATTGGCCTGGAGGACAGGTGACTCGGCTGGGATTAACGGTCGGTTCAGATCGTTGGGATGTAGTGTCAGGAGTGGTGGTTTCAGTTGATTCGGCTGAATGAAATACCCCGCCGCAAGCGGACGGGGTATCAGAATCAAAAAAGAGCAAGTTGATTATCCCGATGCAATTTGAGGTAATCTTTGCCTTGGGCTTGAACATATTTGGCGATCATTCCTTCATCCCCGTGGCGGCCTACTGTACTCGCAAAATATCCATCACTCCAAAACTCGCCTCCCCAAAGTTTCTGCTTCACTTGAGGGCATCGTTTGAAGACTTCTCGTGCAGTTAAACTTTTCAGCATCGTTACCAGTTTGGTCACACTATAGGTCGGCACGGACTGCACTAGAAAATGGACATGGTCTTTGTCCACTCCAATTTCGACAAACTTCACCTCGTAGCGTTTCTCGATTTCGAGGCAGACCTCTCGCAGAACCGCATCTACTTGCTCATCAAACACAACCCGTCGATACTTTGCTGGAAACACTAAGTGGTATAGCAAAACTGTTACGTTATGACTCTTGTGGATGTACTCACTCATTCTTAGATCTTACGCCGCAGAGCGGCGGGGAATGGACCCCAAGAGATTCAACGGTTATCGTTTCGACAGGTTGATTGGATGATGCAGATGGTGCAGGCAGTTCAGATGGTGCAGGTGCGATCGCACTTGCCAACACGGACGCAATGAGAAGATCCATAGTCACCGCTTTTATAACGTTTAGGTATTACAGACATGCTACTCAATCATTTGTTCCGCTGTCAGTGCAGCCCTCAACATGAGATGCGTTATGTATTTCAGCGATCAGCGTTTCGGCTACTTCGCAAGTTACAGGGGCGTTGAATAAATAGCCTTGGCCCATGTCGCAGCCAAATGATTTGAGCTGCTGGAGCTGTTCTGGTGTTTCGATCCCTTCTGCAATCGCTTTTAGACCAAGCTGGCGCGACAGTCGAACAATCGTTTTGGCAATGCTGAGATTGCGCTGACTCTTGAATAGATTGCTGACAAACGAGCGGTCAATCTTGAGATTATCAACCGACAGAGAATGCAGATAGCTCAAAGACGAAAACCCAGTACCAAAATCATCAATACTAATTTGAATCGCAAGGCTGTTCAGCGTTTGCAGTCGCTGGTTAATCGCTTTAATGTCTTCCATAAACATGCTTTCGGTGATTTCCAAGGCTAGACAGCGTCCCGCTAGCCCCGTTTCCTGCAAAATCTGCTCTACTTGAGCCACCAGTTCGGGTTCCTTGAGCTGCTTCATCGACAGATTGACGCTGATCTTGAGGTCTGCCGCTGCCGGAAACTGGGCCTGCCACTGCGCCATTTGACGACAGGCTTCCCGTAAAACCCAGGCTCCGAGTTGCACAATTAGACCCGTATCTTCGGCAATCGGGATAAAGTCGACTGGGGAAATAAACCCTTTTTTGGGATGCTGCCAGCGAACGAGTGCCTCAAAGCCAGCTAGCTTGCCAGTCGAAAGGGTCATAATGGGCTGATAGCGGAGTGTAAATTCCTCTCGCTCTAACGCCTGCCGTAGCTCATGCTCCAATTCCAGCCGCTGGAGTGCTTGCCCATACATTTCCTGATTGAAAATGGCGTAGCGCGATCCGCCTGGATGCTTGGCTGAATACATAGCGATATCGGCATTCCGGAGCAGGTCAAGTCCGTCTGTATGTTCAGCCGTGCCCAAGACAATGCCCACGCTCGCGCCAATCACCACATTTTGCTGAGCCAGCGGTATCGCCGTTTTGAATTCAGTCACAATTTGCTCAGCCGCTTGCACTGCCGTCTTCAAGCCCTCAATGTCTTCCAGCAGCAGGACAAATTCATCGCTACCAATCCGTGCCGACAAATCAATGTCGCGCGTCATCTGCTCTAGCTTCTGGGCCACAATCCGCAATAGCTGATCACCCATCGAATGGCCCAAGCTGTCGTTGATAATCTTGAACCGATCTAAATCAACGAACAGCACCGCAAAGTAAAAATCGGCATGGCGCTTTGCCCGCTCAATGGCCAGATCCAGCCGCTCTAGCAGCAAAGCTCGATTCGGCAGTCCGGTCAGGCTGTCGTGGGTGGCACCGTGCTCAAGCTGCTGCTGGGCCAAAACTTTGTCGGTGATGTTGCGGGAACTGGTTTGGATGTAGGCCGGAGCATTGGCAGAAGCTGGAATGACCTTAATCAAGGTTTCTAGCCAGATATAGCTGCCGTCCTTTTGGCGGCATCGATAAACCAGAGGATCGGAACGATCGCCGCTGGCCGAGTGCTTGAGCTGTAGCCGCACCAATGCGCGATCATCAGGATGGCAGTAGCGATAGGGATGACTGCTAATCAGCTCACCCGGCTCAAATCCAAGGAGGGACTGACAGGACGGGCTGAGATAGAGAAATCGACCGGATACATCGTGCAGACAGACTAAGTCTTTGACGTTTTCGGCCAGTAAGCGAAAGCGAGTTTCGCTTTCTTGAAGAGCAATTTGGGAATATCGCCGCTCCAATTCAGCCGTTGCTCGGTTGGCAAAAATCTGCAAAATCGTCATGTAGTCAGCGCGATCGCACAATGGCTTTTTACTAATTGCGCTGAGTGTTCCTAACACGTCTCCGGCAGCGTTGATCAGGGCTACCCCCGCGTAGCTTTCGGCTTCTAGCTGCGGCAGGTAAAGATTATCCGCAAACACCTGGGATACCTGATGATTACAGCAGTATCTGCCCTCTCGCAGCACAACCGCACAGGGCGTGTTATCGGGACGATAGGCAATATTGGGTCGGAGCCGCCCTTGCGCCCAAAACGCGATGGTCTGTAATCGTTCTCCAGCTTGCTCAGAGTCTGATGGTTGAGATCTAGATGGCTCAGCTCCAATCCGCTCGGCCACAAAGACGTAATCGGCATCCAAGGCAACCGCTAAATACTGCACCAGCTTTTCAAAAAATGCTCGGCCCGTGACGGCTGCTGTGCCCTCCATCAGGCTTTGCAGCATCTCATGCGAGCGTTTCAGATCGGTAATGTCTCGCTTGATCACGACATAGCGATACACCCTTCCCGTCTCATCTCGAATTGGGAAAGAGCGATCCCAAATCCAGCGGACGCTACCATTGACATCGACAGTTCGATACTCCTCATTGATAAACGAAATACCTTGAACCTCAAGGTCAATCTTTTGCGCCACCCAGTCTCGATCATTGGGATGCACATACTGTAGCCACGTGTCTGGAGTTGTGTAGTCTGTATCTGGATCGCTATACAGCCGCTTATACCCTGCATTGCAAAAAATCATTTTGCCAGTGTTGATCTCGCGCAGCAGCAGGGGATCTTCGATGCCGTCCACAATTTGCTGGAGCTGTTTGCGATCGCGCTGTAGAGACTGTTCCGTCTGCCGCAGGGTTTCGAGCTGGGCTTCCAGATTGGCATTGGCGATTTGGAGTTCTTGTTCTTGATTGAGGAGATTCGTCAGCAGTTGATTTAACGCGCGGGATAAGCGAGTAATTTCGCTCCGTCCGCTCGTTTTGGGCAGTTTGGCTTGACGGTTGCCTGCTCGGATTTGATCGGCTGCGATCGCAATCTTCAGCAGTGGTTTGGTGATCAGACTAGCCGCCAACCAGCCAATGACCGCAAAGCCACTACCCAGCACCACGCCACCAATCAGAATTTGCCAATACAGCGTCCGAGCCGGACTAAATGCGATGGCTGCAGGCTCATACACTAAAATCGTCCAGCCCAAGCCAGAATAGGTCAGGTATCCCTGGCTCTCAACAAAACCAACCAGATAGGTGTTGCCATCTGGCCAGCGTTCAACCGTGTAGCCCGAATCTGCAACACCCGCTAGACGCAGGCTTTCCAGTTCCAGCGTTTGTCCTTGCCACCGCTCCGACCCAAGTAACACCGTGCCAAACTGATCGACAACCAAAATGTCCTTGTCTTCAGCATCTGGCATATTGAGCAGCGTCGTCTTCACGTCTTCAGCCCAAGCCCAGCTCAGGTGAGCCCCCAGTACGCCCTGAAAGTTGCCGTCAGCATCGCGCACCGGGCTGGCCACATCAACAAATCGCAGCGGAGTCTCGGTGGGATTGGGCAGCAGTTCCGCCAGCAGTACGGCTTCATGCACATCCCCCACAAACGGCTGTTCCTGAGCTTGCACAAACCAATCTCTCTGGGCAACGCTAACGCCTTCTAGAATTCCTTGCGTGCTGGCTTGTACAGTACCCTGCTGATCTGCAAAGCCAATCCAGGCATAGATTGAATAAGTACGCTGCAACGTATCAAGAATAGCCTGTATCTCGGCATCGGGAGTTTGCGGATTACGAAACGGTTCTAATCCTGCAATAATCTGAATTTCGCGATATCGCTCAAATAGATTCTGATCTAAACTACCTGCCATCTGCTGAGCAATTTGGGTCAAATCCTGACCAATATCCTGCTTGATTTGCTCTTCAGCTAAGTTGCCGGAGATCCGACCTAAGATGGCGGACAGCAGGATAGTAATACTGCCAAACGCGATTCCAAGACGAACACCCAGACTGGCACCCGTCCAAGCTGTAACAAGTCGATTCATAAGGACGTAGAAATGAGCGGCGAGAAGCTATGGACGATAGAAGGAATTTGCACTAACGGAACACACATAGCGCATCTCAATTGGTCTGATTAAACCGCACTCAAAACTCTAGCCCTACTCGTAGCTGCGTCGCGCAAATTAATCTCTCAAGAGACAATTTCGCCGACAAAAGCGCTCTTTTGCTGTTTGGGCAACGTACGAGACTAGCTACCAAGATAATTGGTTTTGAAAGATATGTAAACTTACGCGAATTCTCAGGATTCACCTTTGGGGAACATCGATATGTTTAAGCTAATTTTGAACGTATCATTTAGCAGAGATTGACAATCAAAAACGAATTTAATAGATCTCTAAAACGCGAGTAGAATTAATGTCTCCTATAGCTTCACCAAGATATAAAACAACGTTTTTTCTACTCATCTTGTAATATGAGTTTCATCATCGAGATCCAAAGTCATATTTCCGTGAAAAGCTTATGTCAATCGCCTTCTAGCGATCTTGACTCTAAAACCTGGCAGTCAGATTAAATTACAATTTTCAAGATCAAGTTTATACTTAATCACCTTATTTCTTTGTATATTTTTTTTACCAAAAGTTTCTTGAAGAGAAAAATACCTTTTAAGGTAGTAGATTAATAAATATTAATTGTTATTCAAAAGATCTTTTAAGAAGTAGGAAACTAATAATACCCATATCTTGTAGGATGCATTACGGCTAATGCATCCTACGGTGGCTGAAAATTATTCAATCCTGCATTTCGATCAGCTCTTGAAACGACATCAGCGCTTGCTTAAGCTGATCGCCTGCAACCCAGGCAAAATCGTCGTGCCCAGCCTCTGCAATCCAGAGAAAAGCTTTGGGCTGTGGAGCCGATTCATAGAGCGTTTGACCATGCTTAAAGGGGATGGTTTGATCGACCTCTCCGTGCATAATCAGAACGGGCTGATCAACGTCATCCAACTTGCGCAGATTGGCAAACTTATCGAATGGCAGTAGAGGAAAAGGTACAACAACGCGAAACGCCGAAGTAAAGGTACTTTCTAGGATTAATCCGGCTGTGGGATATCGAGTCGCGAGTTCCGTTGCTGACCCACCACCCACAGAGCGACCGTAGACGATAATTTGCTCCGATGGAATGTTGAGTTGTTGCGTCAGGTAGGTGTAAGCAGCATCCGCATCCTGATAGGCGCGACGCTCATCGGGTTTGCCATCACTGGTGCCATATCCCCGATAGTCGTAGGCAAAGACGCTGAAGCCCCAGCTATGCAGTTGATCGAGAATGGGACGAATGTGGCCCAAGTCTTCCGCGTTGCCGTGAATATAGAGCAGCGTATAGGTGGCTTGTGCGTTTGGTAAATAAACTGCCGAAATCTCTTCTGTCTCATTGACAGGGACTTTCAGAATCTCTTCCGTATCCGAGTAGCTGGCGGGCTGGGGCAGAAAAATCATGCTGTCGGCCCGAAAATAGACGTAAAGCGCAAAAAACGTGTAGATGAACAACAGCGATCGCACCCATCGCTTCCAGGTGAATTCGCCAATCAGCACTTTTCGGAGCGTTGCCCGATTGATATTCATATGGGTTTACCAATGTTTGGCTTTATATCGTGAATTGCAGAGCCAACAATCCCAGAATTCCCGCCAGGACAATGTAATACAACGTAGGCAACAACAGCCGCCGAATCAGTAAGCCTTCGCGACCGATCAGGCCAACCGTTGCCTCTGCCGCCACGATATTGGAGACACAGATGATGTTGCCTGCCGATGCTCCAACGCACTGTAGTCCCAGCACAACGGCAGTGGACACGCCAATCTGGAGCGCTACTCCAAACTGAAACAGGGAAAACATCAGGTTGCTGACAGTGACGCTGCCCGCAACGAAGGAACCTACTAAGCCAACACAGGGAGCAAACAGCGGCCAGAGCTGACCCGCTAATGCAGCCATGCCGTCTGCGAGAGTCAAGGGCATACTGACTAAGCCCGACTCATTCACGCCTGTATTGATGAAGACTCGCGCCATCAGCACTGCGGCTCCCAAAGCCAAGGTCGTCTTTTGCAGCATCGGTACCGCTAGCCCCACGGCTCGCTGCATTGAGGCTAGCTTCATCCGGTGGATGAAAAAGGTAATTGCCACTACGATCAGAAACACAGTTGGCGGCAGATAGAGCGGCCTAGTGGAAACTGTCACGTCCGTGCCTAGAACGTTGCTCCAGCTCAGTGTGGCAGCTTGGAGCCAGTCTCGAATGGGCAAAAATTCAAACCGAGTCAACATCAAAATTGCGCCAAGCAAGATGTAGGGCAACCAGGCCAGTAGAGCAGGCATCGTTTGAGGTCGGCGTTCGGATGTGGGAGCTAGCTGAAACCGGACATCACAGCTCGATTGAGATGTTTCTGCTGATTGTTGATTTAACAGTTTATGAGGTTGTTCATTGGGTAATTCTGCTTGATTCGACCAGCTATCTGACCATTGATCGGGCGGTGGAAAATCCCAGGTTTGCTTGGGCACAAGAAACCCCCGCTTGGCGCTGGGAATGACGATGCCGAGTCCAACCAGACCACCAATCAGAGTCGGGAATTCCGGCCCCAGGAAGACCGCCGTCAGCGTGTAGGGAATCGTAAACGCCAGCCCCGCAAACAGGGCAAATTTCCAGGCGGCTAAACCGTCTCGCCAAGACTGCCGTACCCCAAATCCTGCCGTAATCACCATGACTAGCACCAGGGGCAAAAAGGTGCCGATGATGCCGTGAAACAGGCCAGCCCATTGGCTAATCGCCTCTAGATACTGCGGCTGAGTGAGTCCCAAATCGCCAAGCTGCTGCTCAACGGTGGGTACACCTTGTAATCCGGTATCAATACCAATAATGATCGGTGTGCCGACTGCGCCAAAGGTGGAGGGCGTACTTTGGATAATCAAAGCAGCCATCACAGCAGCCATTGCCGGAAAGCCAATCGCCACTAGCAGCGGCACGGTGATCACCGCAGGCGTCCCGAAGCCGGATGCGCCTTCGATAAAGCTGCCAAACAGCCAGGCAATGATTAATACCTGCACCCGCCGATCGCGGGAGATACCTAGCAGACTCTGGCGAATAGATGCGATCGCACCGGATTCTTGCAGCGTATTCAGCAGCAGGATAGCGCCAAACACAATGTAGAGAATTTCAGCGGCGGCCACTAATCCCTGAATACTGGCGGCGGCCACTTCGACAAGCGGAACTTGCCAGATCAGTAGCGCAATAACAACGGTTACCAAATAAGCAATGGGCATGGCTTGCCCCGCTGGTCGCCGCGCCACAACTAACAGCAAAAAGACCGTCGCAATGGGCAGCAGGGCAATCAGCGAGTAGAGGAGAAGTCCCATGAGACAACGTAAACGACGACATTTGACGACACAAGCAGTCTAGCCAATGCCATCGTTTTAGCGCCGTATCGTCTACGTTGCAAATCCACGTAAATCCGCGATCTCTGCCTGATCGGTGCGCAATTTGCGGTCACCATTCGCGCTAAATGCGATTAGTCCATACCAGACATGCAAAAATCGCATAATATCGGCTATTTTGTATCTATGTTAACCAAAATTAAGATCTGTTTTTCCTAACGTTAGGACTATGGCAAGCCATTCACCCACTGTCAGCATGTCCTGTTATTCAGCTTGGCTGCCGTGTCTGTATTTACATTTGAATGCATCTATGTTCAATACACTAGAGGTTGGATGAAAGGTTAGAATAGTGTGCTTGTTCGATCAGTCGCTTTAACGTGCGATGCGATCGCATCTAGTGCAACTCCGGCTTCAAAAACAACTTTCTTGATTATTCTGCAATTCGTAGGCCATTCGTATCCTGTATGAGTTCATCCACCCCCCTCGGCAAAGTTTACTTAGTTGGTGCTGGCCCTGGCGATCCAGGGTTATTCACCTTGAAGGGCAAAACGCTACTGGAGCATGCCGATGTCGTTGTCTACGATGCGCTGGTCAGCCCCGAAATTTTGGCGATGATTAACCCGAATGCCGAACAGATTCACGCAGGCAAGCGACGGGGTCGGCATTCTTTACCGCAAGCAACCACGACGCAAATCTTAATTGAAAAAGCTCAGTCCAATGCTATTGTCGTGCGGTTGAAGGGGGGCGATCCCTTTGTGTTTGGCCGGGGCGGCGAAGAAATGGAAGATTTGGTGCAGGCTGGAGTGCCCGTCGAAGTGGTACCAGGAATCACGGCTGGGATTGCAGCTCCTGCCTATATCGGCATTCCCGTAACCCATCGTTCCTACAGTTCTTCCGTTACCTTTGTCACTGGGCATGAGTCCGCTGGTAAATATCGTCCACAAGTCAACTGGAGTGCGATCGCACATGGTTCGGAAACGATTGTGGTCTACATGGGCGTCCACAATCTGCCCCACATCACTGAGGAGCTGATTAACGCTGGCCTCGCCACCGATACGCCAATTGCGCTAATTCGCTGGGGCACCCGTCCCGATCAGCAGGAGCTACTGGGCACGCTTGGCTCAATCGTGCAGCAGGTAGAGGAAACTGGGTTTGAAGCACCAGCCGTAGCGGTGATTGGTGCAGTCGTCAAGGGAGCGCGTCATCGTTCAAAGAGAGAAAAATGAATATAGGGGAGTAGCCTATCGAAAATTCCCAAACATCAACTATCTTCCTCTGGAGCGTCTGCTGGGGTTTCCATTTGCTGAATTTGGTCTTGCAGCAGTTCTAACCGCCGCTGCTGGGATTGAATCGTATCATTTAGCGTAGCCAGCTCATCTGGAACCGTATCTCGCAAAGTTTTTAGCTGCTCCTGCTGGCGCTGTAGCTGAGTCTCAACTGTCTCCAACTGTTCTAGCAATTCGGCATTCGCTTCAGCCGCCTGCGTCGTCTCTCGCTGGACAATCTGCTCCTGCACCAGTAAGCGGTAAGCAAACCATCCGGTAATCCCGATCGCCAGCACAACCGAAATCACGAGCCCAGTAATCAGCGTTTGCACTAACCCCCGCATTTGATTAGTGCGCTTCTGGAGTTCCTCCACACTAAGCTTGAGATTGTGCTGCTGCTCTTGGAGGCTGATCAGGATATCGTCTCGGTTTTGGGCATTGGGCTGATTGAAACTGGGTTCAGACGGAGGTGGAGTATTCATGATCGTCAGCAAACAGCGATGGTTGGGATTTATACTGGGCACTCATACTAGGTACTAATATGAAATCCGGTTGAAACCCCATCATTCATTTTCCGCAAAATGCTTGCTCCACAAGCATTTTGCGGAAAATGAATGGGTTCTTATACACGGATTTGATATCACATTAGGCATCAAAGCGTCATGGGGGAATCAATGTAGACGGTCGGTTCTGGAACCACAAAGTTCAGGTTTTGAGCCGCTAACTTTTGCGCGATCGCAGAATTTGCCAACTCAAGGAGTCGTTTTCGCAATTCTAAAGAATTCTGGGACGGGCTGGAAATAAAGAAAAACACCCGCGCCCGCGTTGCCGGATTTTCCACATCATCAGTCGTGCCATATTGAACTCGCGTACTGGTCTTATCAAACCCCCAGAACAGTCGGCTTTCCTGCTCAATCGTCCGCGTCACCAATGCCTGCTCATCAAGCCGCAGCGGCCTGGAAAAGTCGAGACACAACATGGCCATCGTCTTTTTACCGCGACTGACATTTTCGATGTTTTTACTAGCCATTGTCGAATTCGGCACAATCATCATCGTATTTTGGGCCACAATCCGAATTTTGGTGGAGCGTAAACCGATGGCTTCCACTAAACCATAGACATCTTCACCATAGGGATTGAAGTTGACGCGAATATACTCACCGGAGACATATGGACGATCCAGATACAGTTCCAATGTGCCAAACAGTCGCTCAAGGGTTTGCTGAGCCGCAAATGCGATCGCAACGCCGCTCAGACCAACGCTCGCGGCCAGCGCAACCAGATTGACCCGTAGACCGATCGCAAAAATGATGATCGCCAACACAACAATCAGCACATAGACAAGAGTCTCAACAATCAAGACGACTTCATTGACTTCCCCAAACCAGCGATTGACCAGGCTGATCACCGCTTGATGGATAAACTGCCGAGCCAGCCTCAACGCGAACCAAGCCAGACCGATAGATAGCGTGGTGTAAACAAAAACGCCCAAAAAACTATAGAGGTCTTCATACTGGATGAGCAGATTAAGGGCAACAGCAATGAATAAAAACGCCCCAATCAGCGTAAGGGATGTTCGATAGGTGCGAATTAGCTTTTCATAAGCGATGTGACTATCGATAAGGTTGCGGCGTTCCAGCAGCTTCAGGCCCCGCTTGATTAGATTAAGCAGCCATCGACCAACGAAGGGAGAGATGGCGACAGCCAATGAAAACAACCCTAGCCTTGCCATCAGCTCCAAGACATAGTTCAGGATTTCCGGGTCGAGCTGCACCATTGCTTATCTATCGCGCCGAGCCTAAACATTCATCGGTTGATTGACGTCAATACTGCTTTCTTTAAGGTCAAAACTAACGTCGTACATCTGTAGCTGCTTCATAATATTCTCCCGCGCCATTTCCAACAATCCTTTGCGTAGTTCCATTGACGTTGCAGTCGCGCCCAGAATAAAAAAGATCACCTGAGCCTGAACGTACGGTTGCCCCGATGGGCTACTGAGGGTTTCAAAATTAACCTGGGTTAGCTGATGGTCGATGCCCAAAATATCGCGCGTGCTGTCCAACAGCAGTTGCTCAATTAAAGCCTGTTCTTCACTCGACATCGATCGGAAAAACGTCAGCGTCACCATAGAAATCACCCGCTGGGCGTTGGTTAAGTTCTCAATACTAACCTGAGCCAGGTTACTGTTGGGTACGACCATCAGTGTATTTTTACCAGACAAGCGAATTTTGGTTGATCGCCAGCCCGTAGACTCCACTTTACCCAGTGTCCGATCCGGCAGATGGATATGATCGCCAACGGTAAAGGGCCGATCAATATACAGCACGATGCTCCAGAGGATTTGCTCAATAATTTTCTGCGATCCAAATGCGATCGCAAAGCCACCGACTCCCAGACTGGCAAATAATCCCACTAGGTTATATTGATGCGCCTGAGCAAAGCAGAACACCATCATCAGCACAATTACCGCTTTAGCAACGAACTTTCCTAGAGTCAGCAGTTCCGTGTTGATTTGGCTCCCGTCTTCTAGCGTTGCGCCCAACAGATAGGCATCGAATAATTTGTCAAACAGCTTGAATCCTAAAACAGCGGCACTGACGGCTAGCACAAAACTTAAGCCAATTTCCAGCCAAGCTAACCAGAGCGGAATTGGATAGGACAATACGACTAAATCGACCAGGGTGGTAATGACAACGATGGCTAACCAAATCCGATAGGGATACACAACTGTCCGAATCGCTTCTAACGGTTCCACTAGACCCCATTGCTGAGCGAGGGGCTGTGTCAGATGGAGCCACTTTGACCGCGATAGAGAAATGCTCCAAAGTACGGCGAGCAAGAGGATCAAACTCAGCAGCACCACCACAATGCTAATTAACACATCCGGTAAATCGAATGTCAGACCAATGGCTTTTAGAAGACGTCTGATCATATTTCCCTCTTACGTGACTAACCGAGTTGCTGATGAATGCCTAGAAGTGCCCAGGAACGCTCTAAAGCAACTCTAAAGCAACAGGATTGTGCTTGCCCTACAATGCAATTATCCCCACTCCGCATCTGCGATCGCAGGCTACTGTGTCAGTGCGAAGTCAGTGCGGAATAAGCGCGGACTAGGATGTTATGGCGATCAGGTACACGAGTATGAATACAGATGCGATCGCACTTTATGAACCCATCAACACACTCAAACCCGTTGACGAGAATATTTGGATTGTAGACGGGCCAGTGGTCAGCATGGCCATGTACGGTACGACGATTCCCTTTTCCACCCGCATGACCATCGTGCGACTGGACAACAACGAGCTGTGGTGCCACTCTCCCACTGAACTGACGCCGGAACTGAAGGCGCAGATCGACGCAATTGGTTCAGTCCGGCATCTGGTTTCGCCCAATAAGATTCACTATGCCCACATTGGTGCGTGGGCAGAAGCCTATCCAAAAGCGACTGCTTGGGCATCACCTGGGGTGCGAGAGCGAGCTGCGCGGCAGAACATTGCCGTCTCGTTCGATGCTGACCTGACTGATGAACCGCCACCCCAGTGGGCTGAACAGCTCGACCAGCTTATCTTTCGCGGCAGTCGCTTTATGGATGAAGTCGTCTTTTTTCACCGTTCGAGCAACACGCTCATCCTGGCTGATTTGATTGAAAACTTTGAAGCCAGTAAAGTCGCTTACCCGTTTCGCTGGCTGATGAAGCTGTCAGGCAGCGTTGATCCAGACGGCAAAGCCCCAATTGATCTGCGTTTCACCTTCTGGGGCCGCAAGGCTCAAGCTCGTCAATGCTTGCAGCAAATCCTACAGTGGCAACCGGAAAAAGTGATCCTGGCTCACGGTCGCTGGTACGAGCAAAACGGCACGGCTGAACTGCGCCGTGCGTTTCGCTGGCTTGCCTGAAACGCGCCCCGTTTCCCTATCGCAGATAATCCTTGACCTACAATAAAACTATCCAAGATCTGCGATCGCACATCACCATGCAAGCCAGCGACACTTCTGATCAATTCCAAACAACCGTCCTAGAGCAACTAGAGCGATTAACCACTGACGTTAATGGACTCAAAACAGATGTTGATGGACTCAAAACTGAAGTTGATGGCCTGAAACAGGAACTAGCCCAAACTAATATCCGAGTCGATACCTATCAGAAGGAGTCTACGCAGGTCGTCAATCTGGCCTTTGGCCTAATCGCTACTGCAACCTTAACCATCATTGTCAGCACCCTCGTCAAATAAGCCAACCTGCACGTTCTGATACCGATGCTCTAGATTATGGCTACACCTCAACACTCAGTACTGGGCGCTCGAAAGAGTAAGGCGAGAGTCAGGCATATTGATCACTCAGCTTGATCACTCAGCTTGATCACTCAGCACTGATCTCATCTGTAGCGTTGGTTTGTAGAACTGGTCTTCATCAAAGCAGGTTTGGAAGAGAATCTTTAGATGGCTCGATTGGTCTGTGTAAAATTCAAGGGCGTGTTAGAGTTAGGGAAATCAAAGCTAGGTAGCGTACTGTTAGTTTGAGCGCCATGCGTCTGCTACCTGGGCGGTACCTACGCTGCAATTAAAGGTACCTAATGAGCAATTCTGCTTCTAAATACGATCAGGCTGTCGCTGCTTATCGCGACAGTTGCGATCGCAACAATATCGAATTTCAGCAACCCCTTGAAGAATATTCTGATCTAATCGATAGCGTTATTTATCTCCGCACGAGTTCAGTTGGCTACGTAGCTCGATATGACACGCGGCGGCGGCGGATGCTGGTTTGAATTGTTTGAGAAGACTACCCATAGAAGCTGTTATCACTGATTTTTGATCCATATGCTTGCCAAACCCATGTATGCCAAAGAACTGCTGAGTCGTTATGCAGCAGGCCAGCGAGATTTTCGCAATCTCAATTTCATTGGCGCTAACTTACGAAACGTCAATTTGAGTGGTGCTGATTTGAGGGGCTCTAATTTCGCTAAAGCTAATTTATCTAACTCGAATCTTAGCCGCACCAACTTGACAGATGCGGTTTTAACGGGTGCAATTTTAACGAACACAAACCTGACGCAAGCCAATCTTCAAAACGTAGACTTGAGCGGCGTTGATCTAAAGCAGGCTATGATTCGAGGCGCTATTTTGTCTCAGAATATCCAATCGATTAGCCATTCATAGATATCAAGTTTGTAGAGTTCCAAGAGACGAGTTTGCTACCACAATGCGGCGGTAAACTTGTCGGGAGTCCTCAAAAGGTAATAATTTTTGGGTGTGTGGGCAATGCCCACACACCCAAAAATTATGGCTTAAATACCGCTATCAACTTGTCTCTTATGATTCTTGATTGGCAAATGTATGGCACTACGCTTATAGGTTCATCCGAGATCCAAGCACTAGATGAATCATCCCTCCGGTTATCCCAAACGGTTAAGACGAGTTGGCTAACGCCGAGAACCGATAAGCAGGCAGACAAAAGAGGTCTCGACGGGCAAAAGTGCGATCGCACCTCAACTATCGATAAAAAAGAGCCAATCCAAACGGACTGGCTCTGGTTAAAATCAACGTGAATCAAGCTTTAGTGCATTCCCACGTTATCCAGCGCATCTGGCTTGTGATGAATTGCCAGCCGATCCAGTAGCGTTGCACTGGCTTCATTGAGGCCAATCAGGTCAACCGCAACGCCCCGCTTGCGGATGCGTAGGACAACCTTATCTACAGCATCCACTGCTGACTGATCCCAGAGGTGAGCGTGGGTGAGGTCGATTGTCACCTGCTCCAGCTTTTCGCGGCAGTCGAACGAGTTGATGAAGTTCTCCACGGAAACGAAGAAAATTTGACCATTCACAAAGTAAGTTCGCGCCGTCTCATCCCCAGAGAGCTTGGAACCTACCGAGATCAGTGCTGCTATCTTGCGGCTGAAGAAGATGGCACTCAGCGCTACGCCTATAATCACACCAATGGCTAAGTTGTGAGTCACGATCGTAACCACAACCGTTGTCACCATGACCGCCGTTTCGCTTTTGGGCACAATCCGCACGTTGCGAATCGAAGCCCAGTTAAACGTGCTGATTGACACCATAATCATCACTGCGACCAGTGCCGCCATTGGTACTTGAGCGCTCCAGTCGTTCAGCAGCAAAATGCCCAGCAGCAAGAACACCGGCATATCCTGCGATCGCACATCTACAACTCAAACCAACATCCAAAATCGCACATCCAAAATCACCATCCCAAACAGGCAATAGCTCAAATTGGTGCGAGCTGACTCAGATTAATATAAATCAACGATAAGTATAAACCACTATCAATAGTTGCCGGAACGCAAGGATTGTCGCCTGATAATCTAGCCACGATAAAACCTATTCATAGTTGTTTGTTCCAGATCCATTCCAGATTAGCGGATCACACTGATGAAACTGAACCAAAGTCGATGCAGTATATTCGTTTTTACAATCTGAGATCGCGCTGCTGATACATACAAAGCATATAAAAACGATGAGCATTACAGTTGACTACAAGGCAATTTCCCCTGAAGACTTTGAGCAGTTAAAAGACGATTACCAGGTAATGCAGTTGTTTTTCGAAGACGAACCACCGTTTAGTCTAGAAAAATCATGGCATGTTATTCACTATCTTTTAACTGACGATGCTGGGCTAGACGATGAAGCATTCACTGATCCTCCCCTCGGCAGTGTCGTTATGGGTGGAACGCCGACTCAGTTTGAATGCACGTATGGCATGGTGCGCTATCTGAAACCTGATGAAGTTGCTTTAGTTGCTGAAGCATTAAGCGAGATTTCTTTAGAAGCTCTTACAGCCAAATGTAGTGCTGAAAGCTTTAACGACGCAGGAATTTATCCTTTAGGACGTGGTGGCGATTGGGATGAAGAGGAGGTTGAGGCTGAAATTCAGTTTCTCCGCGTTTTGTATCCATCTTTGGTAGACTTCTTTCAAAAATCGGCGGCTGACAGCAACGTCGTGCTCATTGCTTGTATGTAATCAACTGAATCTATAGCCCTTTCAAAAACGCCAGCGGCTCACTCTTATTCTCTGCAAACCCGAGAATCGCTGGATCGCGGTATTCATACAGCAACTGCCCTTGACCATCAAATACAAACGTGGCTCCCCGCTGGGTGAGGTACTTGGCGTCGGGGACATAGGTTGACCAGTTGCCCAGCACCTCGGCCATGTTGCGTAAGCGCAGGGTGGCCAGTTCAAAGGGGCGCTGGAACCCCTTGCCGCCTGCGAACTTAAAGAAGGAACCTTTCATCGGCGGCAATACACCCGTGCGGACAGCTTGGTCATCGGGGATGAGCTGTGGAGCTTGCCGATCGCCCGTGTAGCCACGCAGGACTTCCTTGAGCGTTCCGGGGCTACCGATACCTGCACACATAAGCATCAGGTTCAGCCACGCATTTTGCGGTGCTGAGAGTCCGGGCAGCTTGGTGGAGAGTCCTTCATACAGGTCAATCTGCTGGTGTAGTTCAGCCTTGGGATCAACAAAAAGCTGATCAGTGGGAAAACCCGTGAACTGACAAAACCGCTGGCCAGATGTGCGATCGCCAATGCCAACGGCGCGAATGGTGATGCCCTGAGCCTTAATCCACTCGGCTTCTCGCTGGAGCCACCAGGCATATTCCAGGCTGTCGAAATCGCCCAACTGCGGCCAAATCAGAACCAGAATGCGACTGGCTGACTCGCAACCGCTGAGAATGGACTGCGTCTCGCCAGTGCTGACCCGTTCCCGCTGGGTTTGGTGAAGGGTTTCGTAGAGTGTCATGGAATGGATGAGTAGGTGGGTGGATGAGTAGAGGGGTGGATGGGTGGATGGGTATCTTGGGTTATCTAGTCAAGAAACGTGGATAAGGTGGAAATTTTGGGGTAGGGACACGGCAATGCCGTGTCCCTACGAATGGAACGGTTTACAGGTTATTTAATTCACAATTCTAAGGAATGTCATCTTATCTTCTGGTTATTTATTTGAGAAACGTTATCCTATCCTGCGGCGAATGAGTTCAAATAGGGCACGCAGGCCCATTGCTTCACCGCCTTCGGGGCGACCGGGTAGGCTACGCAGGTTCCAGGCCATGAAGTCAATGTGAATCCAAGGAGTTGATGGCTGCACAAACTCGCGCAGAAACAGGGCTGCCGTGATGGCTCCGCCGTAGGATACGTTGCCGATATTGCTGATATCGGCGATTTTGCTACTTAGCATTTCTCGGTAGGGTTCGTGCAGCGGCAGGGGCCAGAGTGGATCGTCTACCTGTAGTCCCACCTGTTCAAACTGCTCAGTGATGGCTGCATCGTTGCAGAAAAAGGCGGGCAGTTCTGTACCCAAGGCGACGCGGGCGGCTCCGGTGAGGGTAGCGCAATCGACCAGCAACTGGGGGGATTCGCTGCTGGCTTCCCAGAGGGCATCGGCCAGGACGAGGCGACCTTCGGCGTCGGTGTTGCCCACTTCAACGGTAATGCCCTTGCGGGATTGCAGTATATCGGAGGGGCGCATGGCGTTTTCGGCGATGCTGTTTTCGACGGCGGGAATCAGAACGCGCAGCCGCACAGGCAGCTTCATCTGCATGATTAGCTTGGCTAGGCCGAGCACCTGTGCGGCACCGCCCATATCTTTCTTCATCATCTTCATGCCAGCGGCGGGCTTGATATCTAGGCCACCCGTATCGAAGCAGACGCCTTTGCCGACGAGGGTGATTTTAGGCGCGTCAGTGCTGCCCCAGCGGATGTCAATTAGGCGAGGGGGTTGAGCATTGGCCTTACCAACGGCGTAGATCATGGGGTATTGCTGATCGAGCAGGTTCTCACCCGTGATCACCTGAAACTCTGCGCCGTGGACTTTTGCGATCGCAGATGCGGCGTCCGCCAATTGGGCTGGCCCCATATCGTTGGCTGGGGTGTTAATCAAGTCCCGTACCAGGTATGTTGCTGCCGTAGCCGCTTCAATGTAGTCCTGATCTGCCGATTCGGGAAACGTGAGGTTTGCCGCTGGTTTGGAGCCGTTTTCTTTATATTTGAGAAACTGGTATTGGCCCAACTGCCAGCCCAGGCAGAGTTTCGTAGCCTCTTCTGCACTGAGATCATCAGCCAGATGGTAATCAGCGGGTGGCAAATTCGCTGCCAGATTGCCCAGTGTCCAGGTATCTAAGGCGTCACCACGCCCCGCTAATACCTGTTTAATTCCGCCATTGGCATCTGGAAGCAAACAAAACGTGCCAGGGTCAGCCTTAAATTGCGAAAGGTTAATCCAGGTTTGATGATCAGCAAAGTGTTTGCTCAGTTGATGCTGATTAACGAGAACAATGGGAACAGAATTGGACACGGACATGATTGCTTTAAGGAACTAAAAAGGAACTAAAGGTGGCTAAGAGTCGCTAGCAGTCAGCATAACGTAATACTCATACCCTGTATCAAGTTCCCGAGGCGATATTTGCTACAGCAGGCGACGCCGAATTTCACTGACGATGTTGCGTCCGGCTCTGCGATCGCTACTGGTTTTGGAAAAGGTAATCTGATAGCGATTGTCCTGCTGGAAGACAATTTTGTAGTGGGTACCGTCTTCGATCAGCTCAAACCCCAGCGCACTGAGCGAATTACGAATGGATGACTTCATGCTGCGGTAGTCCCAAAAGAGATGGCGCAGCTCTCCGGCAATTTCGGCTCGACGGTCGGTGGGCTGATTGGCGTTTAGAATATCTTGCAGAATATGCTGCCGCCGACTGTTTTCGAGCAGGTTGGGACTGTATCGATTCAAAATTTCGAGTATCAAATCTCGCTTTTCATTGTCATACAGATCGCGTTCACTAGAGCACAGCACAATTGCGGTTTCCAGGTTAGCGGCTGGTTCAGCCGGATTGATCTCTGTTCGCCCATACTGCTCATACTGCTCGTACTGGGCCTGAATCTGGATATCCTGTGCATCAATCTTCTGCTGTAACTGCTGGTTCAGGCTTTGCAGCCGAGTGAGTTCTGTCTCCTGGTTTTGAGCCTGCTGCTGGAGCGTCTCGTACTGCTGATGCAGCGCTTTATAGTCATCAGTTTGCGATCGCTCAATATACTCAAGCCAGCGTCGCTTTTCCGCCTCTAGCTGCCGAATCTGTGCTTCAGCGTCTGCTTTCTCACTCAGAGCTTGCTGAATGCTGCTTTCTAGCTGCTGAATCTGAGCTTCAAGCTCGGCTTTCTCGGCTAAGGCTTGCTGATACTGGTTTGTGACCTGCTCAACCCTAGCGTTGGCCTGGTCTAGTTCCTGTAGCGCTTGATCGCGCTGTGCTTGGATGACCTCTTTGGTGGCTTGCAGCTCAACTTGTTTGGCAGTCTTGGCCTGTATCAATTGGTGATGCTGCGTGGCTAATGTGGTGGCATAGTCCTCAACCTGCGCTTTTTCCTGGAGCGCCTGCTGGTAAGCCTGCCAGTTGCGATCGCACTCCGCCTGCGCGAGTCGTAACCGATGATTGGCTCGCTCCAGCAGTCCAAACACGAGTAATCCTGCACCTAAACCTGCGATCGTAAGTGCTGTATAGGTAATGCTGCGTGGATCTAAGCCTGGATTGGGTTCGGCGCGGATGAGAAAGGCTGTCGTATCTCGTCGCCAATCCTGCAGCTCTTGCGCAAAAGAGGGCGAGGTACCCGATCTCGTTTCATTTAACCGATTGCCGCTGTAGCTGGCCCAAAAGCTGGCATAAATTAGGCCCAATGTGGCTCCGCCAGAAAGCAGCAAAATGCTGGCAGCACGAATGAGGGAACCTGTCTTCTGGCCAAATCGCCAATTGTCCAGTCGTTGCCCTTCATTCATAAAGTTTCATGTGTGCAATTGCCCTGATTATCTCGACCTTGTCACAGGTCGTGCGCTCTTGCTGTGATCTTAGCAATTGACAATTGGAATCTCTGTGCTAGCAGGACGTGCTGAGGGGTTAACTCATTCCGGTGCTTCCACGACCTGCATGTGTCCGTGGTGATCGGCAACGAGACCGCTGCCGTCACGGAAGATATGGATCTCGACTTGGTCGCTGGCCCAGTCGGTGCGATCGCGCAGGGCTGGATTGAAAATGCGAATTTTCTGATTGGTGGATGCAATCGGCGTATTGGGATCTTCGATGGCCAGCGACTCGTCGTAGGGGCCGTCAATCAAGATATCGAGCTGGCTGAGTAAATCCTCGGCTCCGGCAGGTGCATAGTCGGACTGTAGACGCTCCAGCGTAAAGCCAGTGAAGCAGATGACGTTCAACCCGGCAGCTTTGACTCGCCGCGCGACTTCGGCCAGAGCTGGCGCTTGCCAAAACGGTTCGCCACCGGAAAACGTCACGCCTTCATGACGCGGATTGCTGAGAATCTTTTTGACCAGCGTATCAATCGACATAAGCTGGTTAATTTCGAATGACTGAGATTCCGGGTTTAAGGTTGGGCACTCGCCCATGCAGCCCTGGACCCAGACGACGGCTCGACAACCTGGCCCGTTGACTTCGGATTCATCAACATAGCCCATCAGGTTCAGATACCCTGCCGGAATTTCAACCAGGGAAAGATAGGGATTTGTTTGTGGTTTGGGTGATTGCGGCATGGGTCAAATCTCCTCAGCTTTGCCTATTTCTATCTTTGCTTGTTTACGGGATGGAAGGCAGGGGTTTTCACCTTTGTTTAACTTCTGCTGTTTAACTTCTGCCTATCTCCATAAACTTGGGTGGGACATTGGCAGCGGCATGGAGATACTGAAATTAAGCAGTGGCGATCGCTGTTTGCGATCGCTATTGCTCACAATGTATAAAACATACTGGTCAGTCTATAATCTAAAAGCGCCTACCTTTTTCGAGACGATGTGCTCACCATTGCTCCATGACTCTTCGCGATCGCGTTTTTGATGCTGCTCAACGTTTGGCCCAAGACCAACCCCTCAACCAAATTAGCCTAACGGATATTGCCCGCGAAGCTGGGGTGAGCTGGCCAACGGCTCGCCGCTACATTGGCGACAAGCAGCAGCTCCGAGAATTTCTTAGCAAAGCCCAACCCAATGCTGAGCCACCGCTAGATACCCGCAGCCGTATTTTAGAATCGGCCAAGCAGGTGTTTGCTCAGTCGGGCTATGCGGGGGCAACGCTAGATGCGATCGCAGCCGATGCGGAACTGACGAAAGGTGCGGTCTACTGGCATTTTTCCAGTAAGAGCGATTTATTCTTGGCGCTGCTAGAAGACCAGCTCCAGTCTCCACTCAACGTTTCGGCGGATCGGGCGAAGGCGGCGTTTGACGAAAATGCCCCGCGTGATGCAGTGCGATCGCTGTTGGCGGGTCAGCTCACCTATGCCCAGGCTCACCCGGACTGGTGCCGCCTCTATATGGAGTTTATGATCCAAAGCCGTCAGTCTGATGTGCAGGAGGTGCTGAGTGTCGCAACTTGCCAGCAGCAACAGGAAGCAATTGACCAGCTCATTCGCCAAATGCAGCGAGACGGCATCATCGCCGCTGATGTTGACCCACAGGTGATTGCCATGTTCTGGGGTGCATTGGTGGATGGTCTGATTCTGGCTCACATGGTCGATCCGGAGCGGGTTGACCCAGCAGCCTGCGTGGATCAGCTAGTGCGACTGCTGTGGCAGGGATTGCAGGCAGGAAAAAGCGTGGCAGAATAGCAGTATCGTTGCCTAATTTAGGATGCGGCTATGCAGCGGGATGATATTCTGGCAACTCTTAAGCAACATCAGATGATGCTGAACCAGTTAGGTGTGCGATTGCTGGCGTTGTTTGGTTCGGTTGCCCGCGATGAAGCAACGGCGACGAGTGATATTGATATCCTGGTGAAGTTTGAACTGCCAGTAACGTTTGATCGCTACATAAAGGTGAAGTTTTACCTCGAAGATCATTTGGGCAAGAAGGTTGATCTGGTGAGCTGGAAATCGCTTAAGCCTCAAATTCGAGCCAAAGTGGAGAAAGAAGTTGTTTTCTTGACCTGATAGATTGATTAGCATCCTTCAAAGAATCAACATATGAGTAGTTTCGAAAAAGATGGTTATTGGTTCCTACCGGAGAATCCAGACAGAAAAATCTTTGGCAGATTAAGCTTCTTTTCTGAAGAACCACCAAAGCTATTTCTTGCCGATCAACTTCGAGACTCTGAAGATATTCAACGAATGATACAGGGTGACGATTATGAAATTATTAATGGACATTTTTTAGATGGGAAAGAAGTTACGCTCGTTGATTGCTATCAAAAGGGAGGTTTTAAAACGGGCTTCCAAACCTCTAACATATTTGCACATTACATAGTGGTAGGCCACCACTTCAAATCCAAATCCGACATCAATTTATTAGGCATTTCTGCTAGATACACATATCTAGAGGAATGGATCTCATCTTCTGTATTTGACGCTTGGAAAACTCAACTTGAAGAATCCAATTATGAAATAAATATTAAGCAATCAATTGTCTCACCCGTACAACTTGGCCAGCTCTCTGGATTTACAGTTTTCCTGCAAGACTTGCCATGCATATCTATTGAGCATCTAAATCTTCTTAATATTTTAGGGGGAACCCCCAATGAATTTATCCTAAAGGAAAAGAAATCGGTAGTATTGAAGTCAGATGAAGAAAAGAATCTTGATAATTTTATTGATGCACTTATTCTTTTTCAGGACTTCTTGCTCTTTTGTACTGGAGAATTAATCGATATATTTGAAATATCTTCATTTATCCTAATTAAAAAGAAAAAGCCTAGAATTCCTCATCCCATCGAGCTTAAGATGATGTTAGATAGCGTCAATCCAAATGGCATAGCTACCAATCTCTCTAGTTTTATGCCCAGTCAGGATAAATCTATTGAGGAAGAGGTGTCAGTTTTTCTTCAAATTTATTTTTCAACGGGTATAGCCCAAAGTGAAAAGAAAAGTCTTAACAGACGGAAGACGTTACTCATGTTTCATGAGATTAAGGATAAGATGCCAAACGTCTTACAAGCTTGGGAGTTAAACAAACAGGATTACGGATCAATTTTTGACTTATATCTACGTCTAACATATATTCCTGAACGACACGTAGATGATCTATTTCTGACAATATCGCAAGCCATTGAAGCGTTTCATAGAGTATGTCACGAGCAAGACAGATTTGATGAAAATATATTTAGTATAGTTCGTGAAACGATGATAAATTCAATTTCTATGGAACCAGGTGATTATGGCCTATCTAAAAATCATGAATCAGTTAAATTTATTGCTGAGCTTAAAGAAACTGTAGAAAATAAGCTGAAATATATTAATGAGTTTTCCCTCAAAGAGAGACTGATAGAATTATGTAATGAATATCGAGAATGTCTGCCTAAGCAAATTTTTAGATCAAAGGAAATGACTTTACTATCTTTTTGGTGGAAATGGTATCTCAAAATATGTAGTGATCAATGCTTAAAGACTGAATCTTTTGATTTATGGTTTGTCAGCCTTGTTTACTATCTTATGTTAAAAAAAGCTGAAGAAATAGAATCTTTTAGCAAGCAAGTAAGAGATACAAGAGGCAGTTTAACCCATATCTCCAAATCCTTAAACCGAAAAAAGAGTAAGCATGTTATTCCTCGCGAGGAACGTAGAAAACTAACAAGAAAGCTATATACACTACTTCAAGCATGCTTGATTAGGCAGCTTGGTCTTGATGATATTGAAGTGAAGAATATTTTAGCTAAAAGATAGTTTTTCTTCTTAATCTCATCAATTCTTACTCAATGCACCAATCGCTGTTAAAAGCTGACGCTCAGGACAATACACCGTCCAGAAAAAAGCGCCCCACCACTCATGCCCTGCATCAAAATAATTTGACCAGTCCGTGCGCGATCGCACTTAGCTCATTCACTCCATAGCTGCGATCTCGTTTGAAGTAGGATATGAGCAAATGTCAGACTAACATCAGCAGGTTCACGTCATGCGGACACTCACAAAATGGTCAGTGGCAGACTATCACCGTATGCGGGATCTGGGCATTCTGGATCGTCGCCGCTGCGAACTCATTCGTGGAGAGATTTGGGACATGGCTCCAGAAGGAGAATTTCATCGGTTCATTAACGATCGGAGTGCTGAATACCTTAGACGAATTCTTCAAGGTAAAGCCAAGGTGTTTGAAGCCCATCCCATCACGCTGGCAAAATCTGAACCCCAACCCGACATCGCCATCGTCCGCCTGCCCGATACTCGCTACTTAAAACATCACCCCTATCCAGACGATATTTACTGGCTCGTTGAGGTAGCAGACACGACCCTGGCTTACGACTTAAACACCAAACGCCAGCTCTACGCTCAGGCTGGCATCCAGGAATATTGGGTGATTGACATCGCCGGACGGCAACTGACCGTATTCAAAGACTTACAAAATGGTGACTTTTTAACTCAGATCACCATCAACGACGGTGTGATTCATCCCGTCGCCTTTCCCGAAGTTGCGATCGCAGTTGATCCGCTCATCACCATTCCAGACTAATCGTCAAGCTGTACGAAAAACATCCGAAATTAAGCGGGGCACTTCATTGCGTCCCGCTTTTGCTTTAAAGTCAAATCAACCATCTTGACACGTTTTAATAAGCCCTGCTTGGGGAACAGATTAGCGATCGCAAATCAACATAGCGACTGGATCAGTAGACCAAATGCTAATCTTTCCATAGAAAAGAGCAAATCATTTATTAAAACTGTATAGATTTAACTCAATCAAAAAACGATCTTATGGTTACTTTATGCAAATAACCAATCAAATTCACTTTAGGAATGTCCGTGGCGACATTTTCGGTGGCCTGACCGCTGCGGTCATTGCCCTACCGATGGCGCTGGCCTTCGGTGTGGCATCGGGTGCGGGTGCGGCAGCGGGCCTCTGGGGGGCAGTGCTGGTCGGCTTCTTCGCAGCGCTGTTTGGCGGCACGCCAACCCTCATTTCAGAACCAACAGGCCCCATGACGGTAATCATGACCGCCGTGATTGCCAGCTTGATGGACGCCAATCCTGAAAACGGTCTAGCAATGGCCTTCACCGTAGTGATGATGGCCGGACTATTCCAGATTTTGCTGGGTAGTCTGCGGCTGGGTCGCTATGTGACGCTGATGCCGTACACAGTGATTTCCGGCTTCATGTCGGGCATCGGCATTATTCTGATCATCCTGCAAACGGCACCATTTTTGGGTCAGAGCAGCCCCAAAGGCGGTGTTGTCGGCACCATCCGCAACCTGCCGGATCTGGTGGCAAACATCAGCTGGCCGGAAGCTAGCTTGGCGCTGATTACCCTCGGCATTCTGCTATTCAGTCCTCGTAAAATGAAGCGCATTGTGCCACCCCAACTGGTGGCGCTAATCGTGGGCACGCTGCTTTCCCTGGTACTGTTCCAGGGGGTGGAGATTCGCCGGATTGGTGAGATCCCAATGGGTCTGCCGCAGATTCAAATGCCCTACTTCACGCCAGAGCAGTTCCGCATGATGGTCGTGAATGCGATCGTGCTAGGAATGCTGGGCTGTATTGATGCGCTGCTCACATCGGTCGTAGCCGACAGTTTGACCCGTACCGAACACGACTCCAACAAAGAGCTAATTGGTCAAGGCTTGGGCAACTTAGCCTCTGGTTTGTTCGGCGGCATTGCTGGCGCTGGAGCCACAATGGGAACGGTAGTCAACATTCAATCCGGTGGTCGGACAGCGCTTTCTGGCTTGGTGAGGGCGGTTGTGCTGGGCGTTGTGGTGCTGTGGGCTGGCAGCCTAACGGCGGTGATTCCGATGGCGGTGCTGGCTGGAATCGCCTTCAAAGTGGGAATTAACATCATTGACTGGAGCTTCCTGAAGCGGGCGCACCAAATTTCCGTCAAAGGGGCGCTGATCATGTACGGCGTAATTATCTTGACGGTGTTTGTCGATCTGATTGCGGCAGTCGGCATTGGTGTGTTTGTCGCCAACATTCTCACGATTGAGCGGCTCAGCAAGCTACAGTCTCAAGGCGTGAAGGCGATTACCAACGCGGACGACGAGATTGCACTCAATCCCGAAGAAAAGCAGCTTCTGGATCGGGCTGATGGTCGTGTGCTGCTGTTCCACTTGGATGGCCCGATGATCTTTGGCGTGGCCAAGGCGATTTCCCGTGAGCAGAAGGCGATGAGCACCTGCGAGGCGCTGATTTTGGATCTAGATGATGTGCCGCACTTGGGCGTGACCTCGTCGCTGGCAATTGAAAACGCGATTCGGGAAGCGGTTGATCAACAGCGTCAGGTATTCCTGGTCGGCGCAACAGGCCAGACGCGGCGGCGCTTGGAGAAGCTGGGCATGATGGAACTCATTCCCCGTGAGCATTTGCTGATGGATCGCACAGATGCTCTGCGCCGAGCGGTTGCTCTAGTGACGGGCTACACGATCGACCAGCATGGTGTGATGAAAACCTCGAGTTCAGTCAGTTCAGCCTCATCTGCCGCTAACCAGCCGCCTGAACTGTAGGGCTAATCCTTTCAGGAACAAACATCGCCGCTGCCGCACGGCGGCGATGATTCCTCCGATTCAACTACTCAACTGCTGCTTGATATACAAATATCTTTAAGACGTTGTTTTAAGAACAATTCTAAGGAGCGTAAATTAAATAGCCTGTCAATCATTCCATCCGTAGGGACACGGCAATGCCGTGTCCCTACCCCAAAGATTTCACCTTATTAAATTCACGCTCCTAAGCACGATTCTAAGAACGATTCACGGATACCCAATTTTTATCGATCGGTTTGCTAGGACTGGTTTGCTAAAACGGGAATGTCGCTAGACGCAATCTTGATGCATTGAGGTGGTCTTTATGCTTTGGTCTGCTCTGATCACACTGGCCGTTGCCCTGGTTTTCTGGATGCGGCGACAGCAAGGAGAAGTGCCAACAATTGCCCTTGGCTTTTCAGGCTTTATTAGTTTCCTGTGGGGATTCCTCTGGGCACCAGCGGAGGCACAACTTGCGATCGCAACCAGCGCTAGCATCTGGCTCTGGATGCGCCGCTAGTTTGCTGTTTGACCAGCATTGATTTGTTGATTGACTGCTATGACTTCTTCTATGACTTCACCTATGATTTCTTCTGCTCGAGCTACATCCTCTAGCTCCAGCGAACGCCTGCCGTTCTGGGCCGATCAGTCGCGGGCTGTGCTGGCGACGATGCATCGCAAAGAACAGGTGATAGCGCCGCTGTTTCGCCAGCAGCTTGGGCTGCACCTGGTGGTGCCCGCTAACTTCGATACCGATGCGCTGGGCACATTCACGCGGGACATTCCCCGAGCGGGTAGCCAGATTGAAGCGGCACGGCAAAAAGCGAAACAGGCTCTGGCGCTGACGGGAGAGACCGTCGCTGTAGCCAGTGAGGGGTCGTTCTTTCCCCATCCGGTGTTTCCGGGCATTGCCTGTAATCGCGAGATTGTGCTGCTGCTAGACATCGAGCACGATCTGGAAGTAATTGGCAGCGAACTCTCCAACCAAACCAATTTTGCTCACAGATCTGTCCACAGCGTTGAAGCTGCGATCGCATTTGCGGAACAGGTGGGCTTTCCTGACCACGCTTTGGTGGTCATGCCCAGCCGGGACAACTGCGATCGCAACCAGATCCATAAGGGAATTCAAACGACAACTCAGCTCTGTCAGGTGGTAGAACGCCTGCTACAGCAGTCGCGTGACGGTAGCGTGCATCTGGAAACCGATATGCGGGCCATGTGCAACCCGATGCGGATGCAGGTGATTGAACAGGCGGCGCAAAATTTGATCACCAAGATTCAATCGACCTGCCCGAGCTGTGGCTATCCCGGTTTTGATGTGGTTGAGCAGAAGCGGGGGCTGCCCTGCCAGTGGTGTCATCTGCCGACCCAGCTGGTCAAAGCAAAAACCTACCGCTGCCAGCACTGCCGCTTCCAAGCAGATCGCTTGTTTCCCCAAGGCATTGAGTTTGCCGATCCGGGCCAATGCGGGCACTGTAATCCATAGCCATCGGCATAATTATCGGCAAAGCGGATGGAGGAGAGTGAGATAGAGTAAAGAAGAGATCTCGATGATGAGCGAGATATGACTAACTTGCCTGAACCCACTCCCCCCAAATCCCCAGCAGATAAGCTCCCTGACTCTGAATTAGCCCCATCCGAGCCCGAATCCGCCGTTGAGGAAACCCAGGCGAATGAGCGTTCCTCTTGGTTTGGGCGACTGAGTACTGCCTGGAATGAAACCACCCAGCGTCTGACCCAACATCTCCCTGATCTACCTTCGCTGCCCAGCTTGCCCTCACTGCCTGGCCTGCCCTCACTGCCGGATCAGATGAGCCGCTGGTTTAGAGTCAGCGAAACAGAAGTTGCCGAAATTCTAGAGGCCGTCAGAGCGCAACTGCCCACAACCGAAGCCCTCCTGATTGGCAAACCGCAATCCGGTAAAAGCTCCATTGTGCGAGGTTTAACGGGCGTTTCAGCAGACATCGTCGGTCAAGGATTTCGGCCCCATACCCAGCATACAGAACGCTACTCTTACCCCAATGAAGACCTGCCGCTGCTCATCTTTACTGACACGGTAGGGCTTGGAGATGTGAACCAAGAGACACAAGCGATCATCGACGACTTGGTTGCAGATCTCGAACAAGACACAGCGCGGGCTCGCATCCTGATCCTAACCGTCAAGATCAACGACTTTGCAATCGATACCTTACGTCAAACCGCCCAACAATTGCGCGATCGCTATCCCAGCTTACCTTGCCTTCTAGTAATCACCTGTCTGCACGAACTCTACCCCCACCCCACCGATAATCATCCCGCCTACCCACCCCCAACCGAAGCCGTCGTTCGAGCCGCTGCTGCTCTACAGGACAGCTTTGAAGCCTTGTGCGATCGCAGCGTCCTCATCGACTTCACCTTGGAAGAAGACGACTACACCCCCACCTTCTATGGTCTGGATGCACTGCGGGATACCCTGGCCGATCTGCTACCCGAAGCCGAAGCCCGTACCATCCACCAGCTGCTCAACGATTCTGCCGGACAGCAACTCGGCGATTTATACCGAGACGTTGGCCGTCGCTATCTCCTTGCCTTTTCGACAGCGGCAGCAACCTTAGCGGCAGTTCCGCTGCCGTTTGCTACGATGCCCGTACTGACAGCCCTCCAGGTATCGATGGTGGGTCTACTGGCGCGGTTGTATCACCAGCCAATATCGACCGCACAAGCAGGCGGACTGGTTAGCGCCATAGCCGGTGGTTTCGTGGCACAAGCGGTTGGGCGAGAGCTGGTTAAATTTATTCCTGGATTCGGCAGTTTTATTGCGGCATCGTGGGCAGCGGCGTATACATGGGCCTTAGGTGAAGCAACCTGCGTTTACTTTGGTGATCTGATGGGTGGCAAAAAGCCCGACCCGCAGCGCATTCAAGCCGTCATGGATGATGCCTTTAAGGCTGCTAAAGAGCGGTTCAAAAGCCTGAAATCGTAAAATCACTATGCTGATCAACCTTGATTACGATGGCGTCATCGTCGATTCATTTGAAATCCTCTACCAGCAAGCGTTACAAGCTCAAGTATTGACGGGTAGCGGACGTCCACCCACCCGCACAGACATCCGTACCCTAACCAACATGACGTTTGAAGCACTAGGAGAACGATGTCAAATTCCGCCTGACCACATCCCCACCTTCGTCAATCACGTATGGGAGCTACAGCGACAGGCCACCAATCATCCCACCCTGTTTCCCGGCATCGCCGATCGGCTCACAGAACTAGCCAGCGAGCATGTTTTAACCATCATCACGGCTAGCTCTCGCACCGCCGTTGAGCAAACCCTGCAGCAGCACCATTTAGAGTCAACCATCTCGTTGATCTTAGATGGCACTCGGTACGGATCGAAGCGCGATCGCATCAAGCTAGCGCAGCACACATTTGGTCACGATGCCAGAGAAACCTATATGGTCGGTGATGCAATGAGCGATATTCGCCACGGCAAAGGAGCAGGCGTCCACACAATCGCTGTTACATGGGGATTCCAGTCCCGACAACAACTGCTGCAAGCCTGCCCTGATATCATCATTGACCACCCGCAGCACCTTCAACTAGCTTTATTTGCTCGTGAAAATCAACCGAATCAATTAGCCTGATATAGTGATTGACTAAGCTTGATACAGATCACTGGATACAAATCAATAGACCCAATACCTAATGTTGCCGAGTAACCGCCCGATTAATCTGTCCTTACCGCCCGATTGGATTGCTGACATTGAACAACGCGCCAGTGAAAAACAGCTCACGGTTGAAGAGTGGCTGTATGTTGAAATAGCCAGACTGCTCGGCAAACCCAATCCCCAGTTCAACATTGAAATCAGTAAACGACTGGCAGTATTAGAATCACAGATCGCCACGATTCCCCGGCTAGAGAATCAACTGCAAACCCTCATTTCATTAGTTAAGCATTTGCAGTCTGATACATCTGAATTGTCTTCTCTTGCCTCTCCGCCCTCTACTTTTAAGCAAGATGACTTTGAGGAAGACGATGACGAACCCGATGAGATTCTGTACGACTTCTTAAACGAATGACGATGACTGACTATAGATATAGTGATTCCAGCTAAGGATCGTGGATTAAATAAGATGTAATTTTACCGTCTGTATTTGTAAGCTAGAGCAATAGAAGATGAAGCAGAACCTGAATGCAACCCTACCCTGCGCCAATTGAAGCTCAAATGCAACGCTATTATCAATCGTTGTCTGAGAAGGATCGTCGTCGCTATGCCGCCATTGAAGCGATCAAACTCGGATATGGTGGGCAAGCCTATATCCGAGAGTTGTTCGGATGCCATCATGCAACCCTAGCGTTGGGACTGGCAGAACTGGATGATGAACCTGCTCTCAAACGGGAACGGATTCGTCAAGTGGGAGGTGGACGGAAGTCAGCATTTGAGACCATTGAAGGGCTAGATGCGTCATTTCTGCAGGTGTTGGAGCAACACACGGCGGGTTCACCCATGGATGAGACGGTGAAGTGGACTAATCTCAAGCGCCATGAGATTGTGGCCTTGCTGAAAGAGGACGGAATTGACGTGAGTGTGACGGTGGTCGATCAGTTGTTGGAGCGGCACAACTTTCGTAAACGCAAAGCGGTGAAAAGACTGGCAACTGGGGAGAGTGAACATCGCAATGAACAATTTGAGCGGATTGAGCAGTTGAAAGGCACCTATCAAGCTGCTGGCAATCCCGTCATGAGTATGGACACAAAAAAAGAGAATTAATTGGCAAGTTGTATCGAGCGGGGCAACTGTACACTCAAGAGCAGGGAGTCGAAGTGTTTGACCATGATTGGGCAACGCTCGCAGAAGGCGTCGCTATTCCCCACGGACTGTACGACTTGAGCGATAATATTGGCTACATCCAGATCGGCACGAGTCATGATACCAGTGAGTTTGCCTGCGAATCGATTCGCTACTGGTGGAACACCTATGGCAAAGCACGCTATCCCCTAGCTGGCTCGATTTTGCTGCTTTGCGATGGTGGGGGCAGTAACAGTTCTCGCTACTACATCTTTAAGCAAGACTTGCAAGCATTGGTCAACGAGTTAGGGATTGAAATTCGCATTGCTCACTATCCCCCCTATACCTCCAAGTACAATCCAATTGAACACCGCTTGTTTCCTCACGTCTCAAGCAGGTGTCAAGGGGTAATTTTTGAGAGTGTCCAGATGGTAAAAGAGCTGATGGAAAAGGCAACCACTCGCACAGGTCTCAAGGTCTTTACGACGATTCTCGATAAAATGTATCACAAGGGTCGTAAAGTTGCTGAGGACTTCAAAGCCAACATGAAGATTGTCTTCGACGAGCTTCTGCCGCAATGGAATTACACAGCAAAACCAGAATTACAGGTTATTTAATTCACAATCCTAAGAGTGAGAGAACGAGAGAGGAGAGTGTTTCATGATGAGGCA
>NZ_JBYJZJ010000028.1:0-22091 GCF_057732415.1 Thainema salinarum CENA647 | reverse complement strand
GATTCCTGGTACCGCTTCGACGGGCGCTCCAGCCTGCACCAAATCTTCCATTTCTTCGCCGCCCCGGCCAAACACAAAGGGATCGCCCCCCTTCAACCGCACGACAATAGCATTGGACTGAGCTTTTTCAATTAAGATTTGCGTCGTGGTTGCTTGCGGTAAAGAATGCCAGACCCCGTCGCTTGCCTGCGTGAATCTGTTCGGCATTCGGGTTAATCATCGCCAAAATTTCGGGGCTGACCAGCGCATCGTAGACAACGACATCGGCATGCTCCAGTAGCGTTTTGCCCTTCAAGGTGAATAACCCTGGATCGCCAGGGCCAGCACCAACTAAGTAAACTTTGCCGAGGGGGGTGGATGAACTCATACAGGATACGAATGGCCTACGAATTGCAGAATGATCAAGAGAGTTGCTTTTGAAGCCGGAGTTGCACTCAGATGCGATCGCGTCGCACGTTAAAGCGACTGATCGAACAAGCACACTATTCTAACCTTTCATCCAACCTCTAGTGTATTGAACATAGATGCATTCAAATGTAAATACAGACACGGCAGCCAAGCTGAATAACAGGACATGCTGACAGTGGGTGAATGGCTTGCCCATAGTCCTAACGTTCAGGAAAAACGAGATCTTGATTTTTGGTTAACATAGATACAAAATAGCCGATATTATGCGATTTTTGCATGTCTGGTATGGAACTAATCGCATTTAGCGCGAATGGTGACCGCAAATTGCGCACCGATCAGGCAGAGATCGCGGATTTACGTGGATTTGCAACGTAGACGATACGGCGCTAAAACGATGGCATTGGCTAGACTGCTTGTGTCGTCAAATGTCGTCGTTTACGTTGTCTCATGGGACTTCTTTTCCTCTACTCGCTGATTGCCCTGCTGCCCATTGCGACGGTCTTTTTGCTGTTAGTTGTGGCGCGGCGACCAGCGGGGCAAGCCATGCCCATTGCTTATTTGGTAACCGTTGTTATTGCGCTACTGATCTGGCAAGTTCCGCTTGTCGAAGTGGCCGCCGCCAGTACTCAGGGATTAGTGGCCGCCGCTGAAATTCTCTACATTGTGTTTGGCGCTATCCTGCTGCTGAATACGCTGCAAGAATCCGGTGCGATCGCATCTATTCGCCAGAGTCTGCTAGGTGTCTCCCGCCGATCGGCGGGTGCAGGTATTAATCATTGCCTGGCTGTTTGGCAGCTTTATCGAAGGCGCATCCCGCTTTCGGGACGCCTGCGGTGATCACCGTGCCGCTGCTAGTGGCGATTGGCTTTCCGGCAATGGCTGCTGTGATGGCTGCTTTGATTATCCAAAGTACGCCCTCCACCTTTGGCGCAGTCGGCACACCGATCATTATTGGTATTGATACCGGATTACAGAGGTCTACCCACCGTTGAGCAGCAGCTTGGCGATTTGGGACTCACTCAGCCGCAGTATCTAGAGGCGATTAGCCAATGGGCTGGCCTGTTTCACGGCATCATCGGCACCTTTTTGCCCCTGGTGCTGGTGCGAGTGGTGATTCCGGCAGGATTTGGGGTACGGCAGTCTTGGCCGGAAAGACGGTTTAGCCGCCTGGAAATTTGCCCTGTTTGCGGGGCTGGCGTTTACGATTCCCTACACGCTGACGGCGGTCTTCCTGGGGCCGGAACGCCCGACTCTGATTGGTGGTCTGGTTGGACTCTCGGCATCGTCATTCCCAGCGCCAAGCGGGGGTTTCTTGTGCCCAAGCAAACCTGGGATTTTCCACCGCCCGATCAATGGTCAGCATAGCTGGTCGAGATCAAGCAGAATTACCCAATGAACAACCTCATAAACTGTTAAATCAACAATCAGCAGAAACATCTCAATCGAGCTGTGATGTCCGGTTTCAGCTAGCTCCCACATCCGAACGCCGACCTCAAACGATGCCTGCTCTACTGGCCTGGTTGCCCTACATCTTGCTTGGCGCAATTTTGATGTTGACTCAGGTTTGAATTTTTGCCCATTCGAGACTGGCTCCAAGCTGCCACACTGAGCTGGAGCAACGTTCTAGGCACGGACGTGACAGTTTCCACTAGGCCGCTCTATCTGCCGCCAACTGTGTTTCTGATCGTAGTGGCAATTACCTTTTTCATCCACCGGATGAAGCTAGCCTCAATGCAGCGAGCCGTGGGGCTAGCGGTACCGATGCTGCAAAAGACGACCTTGGCTTTGGGAGCCGCAGTGCTGATGGCGCGAGTCTATCATCAATACAGGCGTGAATGAGTCGGGCTTAGTCGGTATGCCCTTGACTCTCGCAGACGGCATGGCTGCATTAGCGGGTCAGCTCTGGCCGCTGTTTGCTCCCTGTGTTGGCTTAGTAGGTTCCTTCGTTGCGGGCAGCGTCACTGTCAGCAACCTGATGTTTTCCCTGTTTCAGTTTGGAGTAGCGCTCCAGATTGGCGTGTCCACTGCCGTTGTGCTGGGACTACAGTGCGTTGGAGCATCGGCAGGCAACATCATCTGTGTCTCCAATATCGTGGCGGCAGAGGCAACGGTTGGCCTGATCGGTCGCGAAGGCTTACTGATTCGGCGGCTGTTGTTGCCTACGTTGTATTACATTGTCCTGGCGGGAATTCTGGGATTGTTGGCTCTGCAATTCACGATATAAAGCCAAACATTGGTAAACCCATATGAATATCAATCGGGCAACGCTCCGAAAAGTGCTGATTGGCGAATTCACCTGGAAGCGATGGGTGCGATCGCTGTTGTTCATCTACACGTTTTTTGCGCTTTACGTCTATTTTCGGGCCGACAGCATGATTTTTCTGCCCCAGCCCGCCAGCTACTCGGATACGGAAGAGATTCTGAAAGTCCCTGTCAATGAGACAGAAGAGATTTCGGCAGTTTATTTACCAAACGCACAAGCCACCTATACGCTGCTCTATATTCACGGCAACGCGGAAGACTTGGGCCACATTCGTCCCATTCTCGATCAACTGCATAGCTGGGGCTTCAGCGTCTTTGCCTACGACTATCGGGGATATGGCACCAGTGATGGCAAACCCGATGAGCGTCGCGCCTATCAGGATGCGGATGCTGCTTACACCTACCTGACGCAACAACTCAACATTCCATCGGAGCAAATTATCGTCTACGGTCGCTCTGTGGGTGGTGGGTCAGCAACGGAACTCGCGACTCGATATCCCACAGCCGGATTAATCCTAGAAAGTACCTTTACTTCGGCGTTTCGCGTTGTTGTACCTTTTCCTCTACTGCCATTCGATAAGTTTGCCAATCTGCGCAAGTTGGATGACGTTGATCAGCCCGTTCTGATTATGCACGGAGAGGTCGATCAAACCATCCCCTTTAAGCATGGTCAAACGCTCTATGAATCGGCTCCACAGCCCAAAGCTTTTCTCTGGATTGCAGAGGCTGGGCACGACGATTTTGCCTGGGTTGCAGGCGATCAGCTTAAGCAAGCGCTGATGTCGTTTCAAGAGCTGATCGAAATGCAGGATTGAATAATTTTCAGCCACCGTAGGATGCATTAGCCGTAATGCATCCTACAAGATATGGGTATTATTAGTTTCCTCTCTTAAAAGATCTTTTGAATAACAATTAATATTTATTAATCTACTACCTTAAAAGGTATTTTTCTCTTCAAGAAACTTTTGGTAAAAAAAATATACAAAGAAATAAGGTGATTAAGTATAAACTTGATCTTGAAAATTGTAATTTAATCTGACTGCCAGGTTTTAGAGTCAAGATCGCTAGAAGGCGATTGACATAAGCTTTTCACGGAAATATGACTTTGGATCTCGATGATGAAACTCATATTACAAGATGAGTAAAAAAAACGTTGTTTTATATCTTGGTGAAGCTATAGGAGACATTAATTCTACTCGCGTTTTAGAGATCTATTAAATTCGTTTTTGATTGTCAATCTCTGCTAAATGATACGTTCAAAATTAGCTTAAACATATCGATGTTCCCCAAAGGTGAATCCTGAGAATTCGCGTAAGTTTACATATCTTTCAAAACCAATTATCTTGGTAGCTAGTCTCGTACGTTGCCCAAACAGCAAAAGAGCGCTTTTGTCGGCGAAATTGTCTCTTGAGAGATTAATTTGCGCGACGCAGCTACGAGTAGGGCTAGAGTTTTGAGTGCGGTTTAATCAGACCAATTGAGATGCGCTATGTGTGTTCCGTTAGTGCAAATTCCTTCTATCGTCCATAGCTTCTCGCCGCTCATTTCTACGTCCTTATGAATCGACTTGTTACAGCTTGGACGGGTGCCAGTCTGGGTGTTCGTCTTGGAATCGCGTTTGGCAGTATTACTATCCTGCTGTCCGCCATCTTAGGTCGGATCTCCGGCAACTTAGCTGAAGAGCAAATCAAGCAGGATATTGGTCAGGATTTGACCCAAATTGCTCAGCAGATGGCAGGTAGTTTAGATCAGAATCTATTTGAGCGATATCGCGAAATTCAAGTATTCCAGGATTAGAACCGTTTCGTAATCCGCAAACTCCCGATGCCGAGATACAGGCTATTCTTGATACGTTGCAGCGTACTTATTCAATCTATGCCTGGATTGGCTTTGCAGATCAGCAGGGTACTGTACAAGCCAGCACGCAAGGAATTCTAGAAGGCGTTAGCGTTGCCCAGAGAGATTGGTTTGTGCAAGCTCAGGAACAGCCGTTTGTGGGGGATGTGCATGAAGCCGTACTGCTGGCGGAACTGCTGCCCAATCCCACCGAGACTCCGCTGCGATTTGTTGATGTGGCCAGCCCGGTGCGCGATGCTGACGGCAACTTTCAGGGCGTACTGGGGGCTCACCTGAGCTGGGCTTGGGCTGAAGACGTGAAGACGACGCTGCTCAATATGCCAGATGCTGAAGACAAGGACATTTTGGTTGTCGATCAGTTTGGCACGGTGTTACTTGGGTCGGAGCGGTGGCAAGGACAAACGCTGGAACTGGAAAGCCTGCGTCTAGCGGGTGTTGCAGATTCGGGCTACACGGTTGAACGCTGGCCAGATGGCAACACCTATCTGGTTGGTTTTGTTGAGAGCCAGGGATACCTGACCTATTCTGGCTTGGGCTGGACGATTTTAGTGTATGAGCCTGCAGCCATCGCATTTAGTCCGGCTCGGACGCTGTATTGGCAAATTCTGATTGGTGGCGTGGTGCTGGGTAGTGGCTTTGCGGTCATTGGCTGGTTGGCGGCTAGTCTGATCACCAAACCACTGCTGAAGATTGCGATCGCAGCCGATCAAATCCGAGCAGGCAACCGTCAAGCCAAACTGCCCAAAACGAGCGGACGGAGCGAAATTACTCGCTTATCCCGCGCGTTAAATCAACTGCTGACGAATCTCCTCAATCAAGAACAAGAACTCCAAATCGCCAATGCCAATCTGGAAGCCCAGCTCGAAACCCTGCGGCAGACGGAACAGTCTCTACAGCGCGATCGCAAACAGCTCCAGCAAATTGTGGACGGCATCGAAGATCCCCTGCTGCTGCGCGAGATCAACACTGGCAAAATGATTTTTTGCAATGCAGGGTATAAGCGGCTGTATAGCGATCCAGATACAGACTACACAACTCCAGACACGTGGCTACAGTATGTGCATCCCAATGATCGAGACTGGGTGGCGCAAAAGATTGACCTTGAGGTTCAAGGTATTTCGTTTATCAATGAGGAGTATCGAACTGTCGATGTCAATGGTAGCGTCCGCTGGATTTGGGATCGCTGCTTTCCCAATTCGAGATGAGACGGGAAGGGTGTATCGCTATGTCGTGATCAAGCGAGACATTACCGATCTGAAACGCTCGCATGAGATGCTGCAAAGCCTGATGGAGGGCACAGCAGCCGTCACGGGCCGAGCATTTTTTGAAAAGCTGGTGCAGTATTTAGCGGTTGCCTTGGATGCCGATTACGTCTTTGTGGCCGAGCGGATTGGAGCTGAGCCATCTAGATCTCAACCATCAGACTCTGAGCAAGCTGGAGAACGATTACAGACCATCGCGTTTTGGGCGCAAGGGCGGCTCCGACCCAATATTGCCTATCGTCCCGATAACACGCCCTGTGCGGTTGTGCTGCGAGAGGGCAGATACTGCTGTAATCATCAGGTATCCCAGGTGTTTGCGGATAATCTTTACCTGCCGCAGCTAGAAGCCGAAAGCTACGCGGGGGTAGCCCTGATCAACGCTGCCGGAGACGTGTTAGGAACACTCAGCGCAATTAGTAAAAAGCCATTGTGCGATCGCGCTGACTACATGACGATTTTGCAGATTTTTGCCAACCGAGCAACGGCTGAATTGGAGCGGCGATATTCCCAAATTGCTCTTCAAGAAAGCGAAACTCGCTTTCGCTTACTGGCCGAAAACGTCAAAGACTTAGTCTGTCTGCACGATGTATCCGGTCGATTTCTCTATCTCAGCCCGTCCTGTCAGTCCCTCCTTGGATTTGAGCCGGGTGAGCTGATTAGCAGTCATCCCTATCGCTACTGCCATCCTGATGATCGCGCATTGGTGCGGCTACAGCTCAAGCACTCGGCCAGCGGCGATCGTTCCGATCCTCTGGTTTATCGATGCCGCCAAAAGGACGGCAGCTATATCTGGCTAAAAACCTTGATTAAGGTCATTCCAGCTTCTGCCAATGCTCCGGCCTACATCCAAACCAGTTCCCGCAACATCACCGACAAAGTTTTGGCCCAGCAGCAGCTTGAGCACGGTGCCACCCACGACAGCCTGACCGGACTGCCGAATCCGAGCTTTGCTGCTAGAGCGGCTGGATCTGGCCATTGAGCGGGCAAAGCGCCATGCCGATTTTTACTTTGCGGTGCTGTTCGTTGATTTAGATCGGTTCAAGATTATCAACGACAGCTTGGGCCATTCGATGGGTGATCAGCTATTGCGGATTGTGGCCCAGAAGCTAGAGCAGATGACGCGCGACATTGATTTGTCGGCACGGATTGGTAGCGATGAATTTGTCCTGCTGCTGGAAGACATTGAGGGCTTGAAGACGGCAGTGCAAGCGGCTGAGCAAATTGTGACTGAATTCAAAACGGCGATACCGCTGGCTCAGCAAAATGTGGTGATTGGCGCGAGCGTGGGCATTGTCTTGGGCACGGCTGAACATACAGACGGACTTGACCTGCTCCGGAATGCCGATATCGCTATGTATTCAGCCAAGCATCCAGGCGGATCGCGCTACGCCATTTTCAATCAGGAAATGTATGGGCAAGCACTCCAGCGGCTGGAATTGGAGCATGAGCTACGGCAGGCGTTAGAGCGAGAGGAATTTACACTCCGCTATCAGCCCATTATGACCCTTTCGACTGGCAAGCTAGCTGGCTTTGAGGCACTCGTTCGCTGGCAGCATCCCAAAAAAGGGTTTATTTCCCCAGTCGACTTTATCCCGATTGCCGAAGATACGGGTCTAATTGTGCAACTCGGAGCCTGGGTTTTACGGGAAGCCTGTCGTCAAATGGCGCAGTGGCAGGCCCAGTTTCCGGCAGCGGCAGACCTCAAGATCAGCGTCAATCTGTCGATGAAGCAGCTCAAGGAACCCGAACTGGTGGCTCAAGTAGAGCAGATTTTGCAGGAAACGGGGCTAGCGGGACGCTGTCTAGCCTTGGAAATCACCGAAAGCATGTTTATGGAAGACATTAAAGCGATTAACCAGCGACTGCAAACGCTGAACAGCCTTGCGATTCAAATTAGTATTGATGATTTTGGTACTGGGTTTTCGTCTTTGAGCTATCTGCATTCTCTGTCGGTTGATAATCTCAAGATTGACCGCTCGTTTGTCAGCAATCTATTCAAGAGTCAGCGCAATCTCAGCATTGCCAAAACGATTGTTCGACTGTCGCGCCAGCTTGGTCTAAAAGCGATTGCAGAAGGGATCGAAACACCAGAACAGCTCCAGCAGCTCAAATCATTTGGCTGCGACATGGGCCAAGGCTATTTATTCAACGCCCCTGTAACTTGCGAAGTAGCCGAAACGCTGATCGCTGAAATACATAACGCATCTCATGTTGAGGGCTGCACTGACAGCGGAACAAAATGATTGAGTAGCATGTCTGTAATACCTAAACGTTATAAAAGCGGTGACTATGGATCTTCTCATTGCGTCCGTGTTGGCAAGTGCGATCGCACCTGCACCATCTGAACTGCCTGCACCATCTGCATCATCCAATCAACCTGTCGAAACGATAACCGTTGAATCTCTTCGGTCCATTCCCCGCCGCTCTGCGGCGTAAGATCTAAGAATGAGTGAGTACATCCACAAGAGTCATAACGTAACAGTTTTGCTATACCACTTAGTGTTTCCAGCAAAGTATCGACGGGTTGTGTTTGATGAGCAAGTAGATGCGGTTCTGCGAGAGGTCTGCCTCGAAATCGAGAAACGCTACGAGGTGAAGTTTGTCGAAATTGGAGTGGACAAAGACCATGTCCATTTTCTAGTGCAGTCCGTGCCGACCTATAGTGTGACCAAACTGGTAACGATGCTGAAAAGTTTAACTGCACGAGAAGTCTTCAAACGATGCCCTCAAGTGAAGCAGAAACTTTGGGGAGGCGAGTTTTGGAGTGATGGATATTTTGCGAGTACAGTAGGCCGCCACGGGGATGAAGGAATGATCGCCAAATATGTTCAAGCCCAAGGCAAAGATTACCTCAAATTGCATCGGGATAATCAACTTGCTCTTTTTTGATTCTGATACCCCGTCCGCTTGCGGCGGGGTATTTCATTCAGCCGAATCAACTGAAACCACCACTCCTGACACTACATCCCAACGATCTGAACCGACCGTTAATCCCAGCCGAGTCACCTGTCCTCCAGGCCAATTTGCCTCAGCCTTTTCCGATGTGTATCCCACCGATTGGGCTTATCAAGCTGTCAACAACTTAGCCAGCACACCACAACAGTGCTTTGATCTGCCGAATCAAGCATCCGGTGATTTTCCCAATGATTGGACACTGTAAACAACGGTCACTTGAGCAATTGGGCACTATAAGCGATCGCAGTTTTTGGAATTTCTCTAAACCTTTGCGAATCTGTATTTCATCAGCTTGTAGAAGGATAAGGACACCTATCCTTCTTGCACATGAAAAGTCTGAGCCGATACCGTTTTTCTAAACTGTGGCTATAGATTAATTTTTAGCACTCAGTCCTCAGTTCTCAGCCCTCAGCCCTAAACTCATTTGTAGCGCTGATGTATAAAACTGGTATTTAAGGACTTGTGCAAGATGGATTTAGTTTGTGGGTAGTTTAAACACAGGCCGCAATTCTCTCACTATTCTTTATCCGGTGATACCGATGAGCCAACGATCTCAAGCCGACGCGATTATTCGTTCCCATGTGCTGTGGGCAATGGGTGGTGGACTGATCCCGATTCCGCTGGTTGATTTTGCCGCTGTCACCGCCATTCAACTGGAAATGCTTCAGCAGCTTGCCCAGCTTTACGGCGTCAACTACAACCGCAGTATGGGTAAAGCCTTTGTCTCTGCCCTCACGGGTACGACGCTGGCTCGCATTGGTGCAAGCTTCATCAAGGCGATTCCGGGCGTTGGCACCTTGATCGGTGGAGCCTCGATGGCCATTACATCTGGAGCCTCTACCTATGCGGTTGGCCAGGTCGCCATCAGCCACTTTTCCAGCGGTGGTTCGCTCAGCAACTTTGTGGAAGAACAGGTGCAGTCGGCGTATGAATCGGCATTTGAGCGCGGCAAGAGCTATGTGTCTGATCTAGAGAACGAACAGGGCGATCAGGCTGCCGATATTTATCAAGCGCTGGCCAAACTCGGTCAGTTGCGGAGATCAAGGCATTTTAACTGAAGAAGAGTTTTTGACGAAGAAACAGGAGCTTTTATCTCGCTTGTAACAGTCACAAGTTGCGCTAAACTTCAAAGTAGGCAGATTTCCATCGTGGAGTGATTCTGCCTACTCTCATCTCTTTTTAAATGTGTCTAAGAAAACAATGTACAAATTATTTGTTTTATTTTTTAGCTCGAACATACAGTACTTTATTCACTTCTTTGACCTCAAAAATATCTTTCATCTCCTTTACTAAAAGAGAAAGCTTTTTGAATCCATAAGTACGAGAATCAAAATCAGGTTGAAGCTTATTTAAATAGCTACCAAAAGTTCCAAGATTTGCCCATCCATCATCATCACCTGACTGCTCCAAAGCATCCAAAACAAACTGTTTTGGGAAAGCTATTTGTGAACTAGAAGAGTTGTTCTGAGAAGAGTGGATTAAAGAATTCTGTAGCTCATTTGTTTTTTCTGAAATATGTAAATTTTCGCAAGCTGAAGGGCGTAGCAATTCTGTAAAAATAAATTTATGGCAAGCATTCCTGAAAGATTCCGGCGTTTTTTGTTCTCCAAATCCTAGTATAGTGAGACCTTCTTCTCTAATACGCATCGCGAGACCAGTGAAGTCACTATCGCTTGTAACTAAACAAAATCCATCAAATTTTCGTGTATATAACAAATCCATAGCATCAATAATTAGTGTGCTATCTGTTGCATTCTTTCCAGTAGTATACGCAAACTGTTGGACAGGCTTAATTGCATGTTTCTGTAACACTTTTTTCCAAGATGAACTTGCTTGAGTGGTGAAATCCCCATATATGCGTTTAACAGTTGCTTCCCCAAAACGTGCAATTTCAGCAAGAAGTCCTTCAATTACAGCAGCTTGAGCATTATCAGCGTCGATTAAAACGGCTAAGCGAAGTGTAGGTTCTTCGGACTCAATCTTCGCTACCAGCCTAGGAGATGTCATATCTTGCCTCTTTTATTAGCACTTAGAGTTTACACACTTAGAGTGCCCTCAGATTATTCGCAGTTCATCACAAACAAGGTTTTAGACTAAATACTCTTAGAAATTAAGTGCATTTACAACCTGTTCATCCGATAAACCTTCAGCAGCACTTTGGTGGGCAATGAATGACTGCTGGCGATTTCACTTTAGTTTTTGTCAATCCCAAAGTGATTAGCAAATAACTCAATCACTGCCGCATCCGCTTTCCCCTTCTCCAATGGTGCCTGAACCTTCTCACCTAGCTAGCCAATCATCACATCTTTAGACGAAGACGGTACAATTTTGTCCTAAATTTTCCCATTTGTGTCTCTTGAGCGAAGTCAACTCAACACCAAAGCACTGTGTCTGGATAGCGCAAGTTAATCTAGTCTGTGCTGCTGCGAGTTGAAAACGTAAACGCTGGCTATGCATCATCTGATCTTCTAACTTCAGTAGATCACAAACTAACGGAAGAATAGGCATTTCATACCAAAACAATATGAAGCCAAGCATTTTCATGAGCTGAAAGCATTGAATCACAAGCTTTCCAGGCTTTAAGTTATGCTCATCTTCATGGCGGATTGGTATCAGCCAACTTCATTCTCCAATTGCCTTGAAGATGGCCAAGGCTGAATAAGTAGCTCAGCTCCCAGAGAGCTTATTCAATAGGGCTTTCAAGAGTTTCCTCCATTTTGTGAGATGACTGCTAGGCAAGGCTTTCAAAGATCTTTGTGATTTACTAAACTTAGTAATAATGGCATCTCACGTTGTTTCCACTCTTATTTTATGGATCACGCCAGAATCGTGGGAGTCGAAAAGTTTGACTGGGAATAACCTCATGTGCCATTGCACTTAGTTCCTAAACTCTCCACTGTACAGAATAGACAGAAAGCTCTGCTGGCAACTGTTCTTAGTTTTGGTTTTACCATGATGGGCTGTAGTTTGAGTGGATTTGAGAGCGCACAAGGATTACAAATGGGTAAAGCCGCTAAACCACTCTTTGCTCAAAAATAGGAAGAAGACTGAGAAAAACCCTTGGAACAATGGCGGCAAGAGCTCAACATTTCACTTGTTCATCCCCGAAATCAGTAACACCTAATTTATACCGTCTATAGCAAAGAGAGGCACTTTGGCCCCGCATTGCGGCAGCAAAATGCCTCTATGAATTGACAACGGAAGTAAAAGCTGGGAGCCCCCTTGCCTGAGGAAGAGGAGTTCGGAGTAAGGGCTAAAGCTGTGCCATCAAACAAACGTTGTCTACGACTGCTCTGGCGCAGCGGGCTGAGAGCTTTGCACAATCTGATCAATTTCAGCTCGCGCCTCGTCAAATTCAGACTGCTGACCTGCCACCAAAATGTTGTAGTAGGCATCAGGACTGTCTACTCCAGTTGCCAATACAGCCACGGGATAGCCAGAAAATTTGCCTCGGCCTTCATACTGAACAGCAGTCAGGCCGCTGATAGCCGTCAAGCTGGTAGGGTTCACGGTGCCTTCGCTGCCAGTCATGGCTTTCGCTGCACTGACGACTCCTCCATTGAGCACTGAAGGATCAACCAGTTCCAGGCCATTCACTTTTGGAAATGCCTGAATCGCGATTTGCAGATCTCCCCGCCGATTCTGAAGTTTCAGCACCATGTTCTGCGAAACATCACCGTCGTTGAGCTGAGCAGTTTCCCAGCTATCCGAAACCGTGATTTGAACTGAACCGTCTTGGCTAACCATTGCAACGGGTTCTACCGTTTGCGTTTCAGCCTGGACATCACCTGCAGATCCCCCTGGCTGGGACAGTGACGTACAGCCACTAACAGCAAACGAAAAACCTAACAGAGCTGCAACCAGAAATTGAGATTTCATGATTTACCTCGCAAATTGAGAGTGGTGAATGACAAATAATTAGAAGCTGATAATTGATAAGCTGACTGCCGAGTTTTAGCTAAGGGGAATCACAGTTGCATTTTGCGGACTAGCGTTCTTACCTCTCAGTGCAAAATCACGATGCACTTTGATGCAGTGTGACAATGTAGTTTTGTGAAGCGAGTCAAGCAATAACTTGTTCAATATCTCATTCAATAGCGCATTTGCTGATCGCCCGAAACCACTAATTTTACTGCGATCGCAAATCCTAGCATCGTCACTGACATCGCCACTGACATCGTCAACAGATGTGCGATCGCTAGCGATGAATTAAGACACAATCTTGCCCTTGGTGGGTGATTTTCAATCCCGGTTGCCGGAAATTCCCCCGTTCACCTCGAAGAAAGAACTAGAGTGGTTGCGATAGCGTAAACACATACGGAAAGCAATCGGCTCAAATTGTACAAAGTCCGGTTAAAACCCAATGGTTTATTTTTTGTAAAAGGCTAGCTCAGCCCGTCTTTCACAAAAAACTAAATCAAAAAATAAATTGGGTTCTTGTACACGGACTTAATATTACTTGTCCTTCTCATCGGGATTCAGATCTTATGGTAAGCCCCCAAAAATCCGCATCGGCCTCAGACAACGCACCAAACAATACTACTGACAACGCTCAAACCCCCGTTTCCCCGGCTCAGGGCACGAATACCACTCCATCAGCTCCCGCCGAGTCTCCAGCTCGTCCCAGTTCTGGTTCGCATACCAGGATGACTGAAGTTGCATCACGCTATGAATGGGACGCAACGCCAGAATATCCAACGGTTCAGGATGCCCTTGCTATTGTGACGAAACTGCCGGACAGCAGCGAAGTTGTCGGTTATCCGGTTCTATCCAGTCCCGATGCTGAGATCAAGCTGTTCCAGGTCAAAATTAGCGGCGATCCGTTTGTGCAAACTGACCTAGCTCGCCTCATCCGTCCCGGTGACATTGCGATCGCAGTTTGCGGCTACTATCCCGATCTGCATGAGAACGAAATTCCCCACAAGCGCAACATCGGTCACGCAGGTCTAGCGGTCGGTGTTGAGAAAGACGGCAAAGCGGGCGTGATGACGATTAACAATCCGCAGGGCTATTTCAGTGGTGGCTTTAATAACTCTGGCTACGGCAGCTTCTTCTTTGAAAAAATCGAGTTTCCCGCCGAACTGAGTGACGCGGAAAAGCAAGCCTACTGCAAGAACATCCTGACCATGACTGCGATCGCAAATAGCTATATCCCATTTGCGGAAGAAAATTTCAACGGTCAAGACCCGCTCGGTATCCACAACGTAGACAAAATCAAGCAGGCGGGTGAAAAGCTGATTCTGGCAGTTTACGGTGATGAAGCGGCAATTGAATGGCTGAAGCGCAGCGAGAACACAGCTTATTGTGCTGAACTGGTCAGTGCTGGCATCAACATCGGCACCAACACCATCCTCAACAAAGCCTACATTAATCAGCTTCAGCAGCGCCTTGGCGCAGACCGCTATCCGAATCTGTACGAAGTCGTGCGCGAGAAGATTGAATCCGGCGCAGTTCTACAGAACAACGGCAATCCCAACGCAAAGTACATCCCCTTGACGATGGTCGATGAGAGCGTTGACCTCAAGCCAATTACCGAACGCTGTCCCAATGCCGACCAATCCGGTACAGGCTTAGCGTTCATGTACTATGACTTTACCGACATCGCCTACGCTTCTATCCGCGATACCTATCCACGCCGGGATCTAGCTGGCTTGACCGGAGATGAACTAGCAGCGGGCAAGGAATACAATGCCAAGGTTGCCCAGGTGCAGATCCATGCCTTCAAGGAAGCGGCTAAGAAGTTTAAGGAACTGGCCGGAGTCAGCCCCCAGGTAGCAGCCGCATTTGATCAGTATGTTGAAGGTGCGGTCATTCCTGCTCTGAGCAAGGTGTATCCGTCCCAAGCGGAACGCGATGCAGTCATGGCTGAACTGGTGGAGCAAGGACGGCAGTTTACGCCCACTGGCCCCGATGGTGAAGGCATGTTTATTCCGCCGGATCTCTATCTGCGACCCACAACAGGCTGGGCCAAAGTGAAAAACATTGGTGTTGCTTTCTTCCCTGATAATGTGAAGCGGATTGGGTAATACTGATTCGCCAAATTAAAACTACACATAATCTCGGTAGACAAGGGGCTTAAGCCCCTTGTTCTGTAGCCCAATTTTGAAGAAACATATATAGCGGTTTGCAAAATTATGCAGTACGCTCGTTTGTACTGCTTTGGTCATGCCTATGCGTCCCCACTCCGCTGATTTACGTCACCGTATCGTCACCCTTTACGAGCAAGGTGAAGGATCCATTCGACAATTAGCCAAGCGCTTTCAAGTGAGTCAAGATAGCGTCCGTCTGCTTGTGAAACAGTATCGAGCTACCGGAAGCATCGCCCCCAAACCCTATGTCGGCGGTCCTCAACCCACGCTTCAAGCCAGTCACCATGAGGTGTTACGGGAGCTAGTAGAAGCGGATAATGATGCCACGTTGGCCCAACTGGCTGAGCGCTTAGCCGCCCGAACCGGCATCCAGGTGAGCGGTAGCACCATCAGTCGCACCCTCAGCAAACTGGGCATCACGCGAAAAAAAAAGTCTCAAGGCCAGTGAGGTCTATAGCGAAGCAAAACAGCAGCAACGCTATGACTACTGGCAAAGCATTCGGAATGTAGCCGTCGAAGATTTGGTGTTTCTTGACGAAACGGGAGTTAACTTGGCCATGGTGTTGCTGTATGCGCGCGCTCAACGAGGTCAACGGGCCTATGCCCAGCAACCGAAAGGCCGTGGCAAAAACCTCACGATCCTCGGTGCCATGAGCCTCAAGGCTGGGTTCCTTGAGGGCCTCAGCTTTACGGGTGGCACGACAGGCGATGTGTTTTTGTGGTTCATCGAAACGCTTCTCTGTCCACTCCTATGGCCGGGAGCGGTCGTGGTGATGGATAATTTGCCTGCCCATAAAGTGGACGGCGTCAGGCAAGCCATTGAGGCCGTGGGGGCACGAGTGATTTATCTGGCTCCTTATTCCCCAGATTTCAATCCGATTGAAAACCTGTGGTCAAAGTTGAAAGGGTATTTGAGAGCCGTTGAGGCACGAACTCCGCAAGCCTTGCATGAGGCGATCGCTCAGGGGCTTTCTCTGATCACCTTAGAAGATGTGCGTCACTGGTTCACCTACGGGTGCTACTGTGCTTAATCAATCTGCACACCGCTATAACGCTCTTCAATGACTCTAGGCAGAGATAAATTAGAGTAAAAGGGCTGAATGGTAGAGAGAATCAATGGTAGCTCCCCGACAAGCCAAGCCAACCGTCCGGTTCATCGATGAATATTGTGACTATTACCAAGACTTGTTTGCAGAAGTCAGAAGCTTTGAAGCCTTTAAGCATCTGCATGTCGGGATGATATCGGAAGTCAAGCGTAAGTCGCTACCAACCATTGCTAAGGTTACAGGACTACCCAATGCTCAGTCATTACAACAGTTTTTAGTCAGCTCACCTTGGCAGGCTAAAGACCTCAGGCAACGACGCATTGAGCTGATTTTAGGTCTCTTAGGGGGACAAAAATTGATCCTAGTCATTGATGAAACGGGCGACCGCAAAAAGGGACAGACCACCGACTATGTGAAACGACAGTACATCGGCAACTTAGGTAAGATCGAAAACGGCATTGTTTCGGTGGATGCTTATGGGGTAATTGACAATTTGACCTTCCCGTTAAGTTTTAGAATTTACAAGCCGAAAGAGCGATTAAAAGCAGGAGACTCTCATCACACCAAACCCGAAATTGCGGCAGCAATGGTTCAAGAACTCTGTGAATTGGGATTTCAGTTTGAACTTGTTTTGGCCGATAGTGCCTATGGAGAAAGCGGCAGCAGCTTTGTGCGGACATTACATCAATTAGAGCTCCCGTATGTGTTGGCTATTCGCTCAAACCATGCGGTGCTCTTGCCCAAAGAGCAACGGGTCAGAAGCAATCGCTGGCGTCAGTATCAGCGAACATTGAGTGATGGTCGTTGTGAAACTCGCTTCATTCGAGAGATTATTTATGGCCAACGTCGTTCCCAGCGCTACTGGGAATTGACAACGGATCCACAAACGTTACCTAGCGCGTCAACCTGGATGGTGATGACGTGGGTTAAGGACATTTCTTACCACCAGGTTGGAGACCTCTATGGTCTAAGAAATTGGGTGGAATATGGTCTCAAGCAAAGCAAAAATGAACTGGGCTGGGCGGACTTTCGCGTCACCGACTATGCTGTAATTGAAAAGTGGTGGGAAGTCGTGATGAGTGCCTATTTGATGGTCACCTTAAACACCCCCCCGATGCGTCCTCAGGGGGCGATTCCACCGGAACAGGATGACTCGATTGTGGTGTCTTCGTTCACGCAGCATTCAGATTGGAATATGGGCAACGGATGGAAGAACTGGCTCAATAACCTACGGTTAATTCTCTTGCCTTGGGTGAGTTCAAATCGTTTACAACCTTGGCTGGACGTGTTTCCGATTCCCGAACTGGCGCGAGGTTTTCAGATGCTCATCCGGCTCATGAATCAATTTCGGGGAGTTCCAACTACAATCCTACAAAATATTTCCTCTGCCTAGAGTCATTGAAGAGCGATAACTTCAATTCAAAAGCTGAAGGGGCGCTCTGCCATACGGCAAGAGTGCCTCTTCAGCCTTTAAAGGATTGTGATGTTTATGCTCCTTGAGCAAAATCGATTACCGATGCTCTAGCTTTAAACAAAGCTTGCTCAAACTCTTTGGCACAGCCCTCAATTTGACGCGCCTTATCCAAACCATTGATTACCTTTCGCGCATTAAAGTAATCAACAATTTGTCCCTGATCCGGATTGCCAATAAAGTGCTTCAATGCCCGACCTGTAAACGTACCTAAAAACATGCCGTAGAACATAATGACCGCAGCATATTTCGGGACTTTTACCGCTTCTGGATCGACAGTAAATCGGGACTTTCCGGATAAAATGCGCGAACAATTGGCGACATCTTCGTGTAGTTGCGGCGTCCGGTGAGCTGAACATATGCAATAGAAAGTGCGATCGCACTTTCTGTTAATGGTGCGTTTCGCTGCGCTCAACACACTCTACAGCGTCCTTTACTTTTGACCATCTACTTAACTTCCAAAAAATTTCCAAATGATTGTTATCAGGAATGCAGACAATCTCCTGAACCAGGCATGATTCTTAGCGAATAACAGATTGCTAACAGCTATCAGTAGCTGTAAACCCATGACTCAAACCGCAGGCTTGCCTCCCATCTACGCTATGACGCCCGTTGAGCTAGCAACGCATCAAATTGTTGCCTCGTTTCCAGCCAATACCTTCTTAGAAAACCTCGCTGTAGCTGCTGACGGCACTTTATTTATTACCAGCCATGAAGCGGGGCAAATCCTACAAGTTTCACCAGCAGGCGTACAGAGTATCTTAGCTAGCACTGATGGCAAGGTAACCGGAATTGCCCTTGCTCCCGATGGTGGTCTGATTGTGACAGGCTGGGATGCCGCAGGGCAGTCGGTAATTTTGTACATCGGTCTAGATGGGTTAGTTGAGCAGCTAGCTGCACTGCCGGAAGCCATGTTTCTCAACGGTATTACGCCTTTAACTGCTGAACAATACGTCACCGCAGATTCCTATAAAGGATGTATTTGGCAGTTCGACTGGGCCACTCGTCAGGTTTCGATTTGGCTGGAGCATCCCCTCCTAGCTCGCAGCAGCCCAGACAATCCGTTTCCTGCGGCCAATGGCATCAAGCGATTCGGCGATACGCTCTATGTGTCAAATACCGAGAAAATGCTGCTGCTGAAGATTCCGATTACAGCCGACAATCAGCCAGAAGAACCTGTTGTTTTCGTTACGCCTACGAATATTGACGACTTCGCCTTTGATACGGAGGGCAATCTCTATGCCGCAACTCATATTTACAACAGTGTTCTTCGCATCAGCCCAACTGGAGCAACCGCAACCATTGCCCAAGCCGAGCAGGGCGTAATTGGCAGCACTGCTGTTGCCTTTGGACGCAGCGCTGAAGATGCAACTAGCGTTTATGTTGTCACCAACGGAGGCATGTTTTTGCCACCACCTGGAGGCGTCGTGCCAGCCAATATTGTGCGGATTGAAGTGGGTAAACGTGGATATTTTTTGGCATGAGGCGTGAAGAGTCAGAAGCGAGGCAATACGGTTCAGCACTCGCCTCATCTGTAATGCTAATTCGGAGAACTGGTACAGCAGCAATGATTAATCAACTGACTGATCCCGTGACTGTGGTGATAGCTCAACGGGTAAAACCTGGACGGGAAGCAGAGTACGAAGCTTGGATCAGCGGCATCACTAAAGTCTCTAGTGCTTATCCAGGACACATGGGAGCCAACGTGATTCGACCGCAACCGGGCATTCGGCCAGAATACGTCGTTGTCTTCCGCTTTGACTGTTACGACCATCTCAAAGACTGGATGACCTCCCGCGATCGCAAATATTGGGTAGCCAAGGCCAAGCCCCTAGTCGAGTCAGATCCTCAGATCCAGCAGATCAGCGGCATTGAAGCCTGGTTCTCCATTCCCGGTCAGGTGCTGAAAACGCCACCTCGCTATAAAACGGCGCTGCTGACCTGGCTTGTGGTCTATGCTTTGCTCAATCTCTTAGGCTGGACAATCGCACCATTTCTTCAACAAGCGCTGCCATTCTGGTTAGCATCGCTGATTAGCTCTGGCATCATGGTCGTTCTGATTACCTACGTTGTCATGCCGAGGGTGACGCGATTATTCAGCGGTTGGCTTTATCAAAAGTAACCGTATCTTCACACAAGATAACATCGAGTATATTGCGAAACATAACAAACACGGTAACACCTTAACTTTACAATCCATTGAGTTTAATCTCTGTGGGTCTAATTCCCCGTGGCTTGCCACGTTAGTGGTAGCGCGGGAGTGCGTCCCGAAGGGCAAATTCCGTAATGCCCCGTCCGCTTGCGGCGGGGATAGGAATTTGAGCGCCCCGCGAGATTTACTTGTTTTTGAAACTGCGATCGCACGTATCTTGATAAAAAACATGCCGCCAAAAGCCTTGCGGTTTCTAATTTTCGCAGCTTATCCGACCAGACAAGCAAGAGATGAGGCGAAAATTCCACTTTTAAATTTCGTGCAAATTCTTTAAATCCATCCTGACTTGATGAAAGACAGGTGTATGAGGAGGTAGCTATCAATTTGCGTAAATTTACGGATTGTTGCGGCCTAACAGTATTGGGACATCCAAAATGCCGACTTCCTCCACCATGTCTGACCTTCAGAATCTACCGTTTCTCAACATCGATGACCAAACCCTATCGCTTGGACAGGTACTCCAGTACCTCCAGGTGTCGGGCAAGCTGCTGCCGTTTCTGCAAGAAATTGTTGGGCAGCACGTTATTTATCAGGAAATTCAAGCCCGCCAGGATTTAGAGGTCAGTGCTTCTCAGTTTGAACAAGCGATTATTGATTTCCGCCTCCAGCGACAGCTCACTGATATGGCAGCCTTTCAAAAATGGCTGGCGCAGCAGGGCATGAATTATGAATCGTTTCAACGGTCAGTATTACTGAATCTTAAGCTTGATCAATTAAAAACAAAAATTGCTGAACCTGATTTAGAGACTTATTTTACTGAACAGCAACAAAACTTAGATGTCATTGATTTATCTTGTTTGATTACCGCTAATCAAGCTGAAGCAGAGACCTGCCATCAACAGTTGACGACAGGTACTGCCAATTTCGATCAGTTAGTGCAAGCCTCTCAAGCCAACGATTCTAACTTATCGGTACTGCGTGGCCCAACTCGAAGACAACAGCTACCCGATGGTTTAGAACAGCAGGTCAATACAGCAACTATTGGTCAATGGATTGGCCCAGTTGCGATCGCAAATAATCGCTGGTGCATCTTCCGAGTTGAACACATTAAGTCAGCCATTCTGGAGGGAGCCGTGAAAAAAGATCTAGAAAATCGGCTATTTCAGCGCTGGCTAACAGAACGAGTTAAAACCATGACGGTGCAGCTAGCTTTGGGGCAACCAAAGACTGAATAAGACACATAAATAAGTCTAGTTCCACCCAAGTTTGTGTTGAGTAGAATTGAGGCAGAGAGTTCAGCAGGCCAAAGCCGATGGCTCAGCAACGACGCAAGCGTGGCACAGCAGGCGATAAAACGATTTGTCTGCCCATTGCAGACGACCTTGACTACGAGGTCTTAGTAGAAGACCGGGAAGCCTTTCGCCAGTATCTCAACGAGCAGATCGCATCCCACCCGGAACTGTTTCCCGACGGGATTGAGGCAGGCTATCGCTTTCACGGATGGGTCGAGTCCTCTCGTCAACAGCTCAAGACCCGGCGGATTTTGCTGCCGAGTACCGGAGAGGCTTATCAACTGCGTCCCGATTTGGTGATGCCGTACATGAGCGAGACGGCGGAGATGGCCGACAAAGCGCTCTATTTAAGAAAGCATGGCCTGTCGTATGAGGGGATTGCCTATGTGCTGGGCCGTTCTGAGATGCACTGGTATCGGCTCTGTCAGTCGTTCGGTCGAGCCTCGATTGTGGGCAGTACCCTCAAAAGGGAAACGGCGCTCCCCCCCATCTAGTTGCCGATGAGAAGCATTGTGATTGGCACGGGCAGCGAGTCTATCTGGCAGTGACAGCGGCGCAAGGGTGCGTCCTGGGAGCCAGTCTCAGTGCCAATGCGGGTCAGGATGGATTAACCGCAGCCTATGGGGTATTCCAGCAGGAAGCTGCCCATCATGTTCCCGACTATGCGCCCGAGACGGTGACGACTGATGGTTGGGAGGCCACCCGAGCCGCTTGGGAGGAGCTATTCCCTGGCCTGGTCTGGATTCTGTGCTTCCTGCATGAGGTGATTAAAATTCGCGATGGGTGCCGCTCTAAACCAGTCCTGGGTCAGCAACTAGCCGACAAGCTTTGGCATCTGTATCGGGGCCAGAGCAAACGTCACTTTGCTCAACGGTTGCGTCGGTTGCTGGAGTGGGTGAACACCCACGCGTTGCCCCAGGCCATTGACGCTCGCTTGCGACGCCTCAACGACAAATCTCACGTCTTCCAACGCGCCTTTGACTTCCCTGACGCCTATCGCACCAGCAATCAGGTTGACCGTCCGATGAACTATCTTGACCGCATCTTGTATGCCATGCAAGATTTTCATGGATTCTGGGACTCGGCGGAACAGTCGGTGCGCTCGATGGCCTTACTCTGGAACTTCCATCCCTTTTGTCGCAAGACTCGCAAAGCAATGGGCGGGTGCTTATGCCCCTTTGAGCAACTCAACGGCTTCCGCTATCACGACAACTGGGTTCGCAATTGGCTGATTGCCTCATCGTTGAATGGCAGAAGACCATTGCTCAGGAACGCTGACACAAAATAAGTTGGAACT
>NZ_JBYJZJ010000027.1:0-16433 GCF_057732415.1 Thainema salinarum CENA647 | reverse complement strand
AAGTAGGTAAAGGTAAAAACGCGCATCTATATAACAGATGATGAAGAAGCGAGTTGAGACGGAAATCGAAATCGCTCGACGGAGTATCCCGCTTTTTCAGCTCTCGCCTCAAAGCCGTCGATAACGGCATAGGCTAAATCCAATTCATCTTCAAACATCTGCCCATTTAACTCATGGGTTTTCACCTGATGCCACTCGGGTTCAATCGGATTGAGCTCCGAGCAATATTTGGGTAAGAAGAACAGGTAAAGTCCCTGAGCTTGCCAGTCTGCCCATTTGTCTTGCACAGCTCGACTGGTATGAATGGGGCTGTTATCTTGAACAATGACTCGAATGCATCCATTGGCCTTAAACCGGGGCTTGGCCTGACGGGCTTGCTCATCCATTAGCCGGATGTAGCGCTCGGCGTTGAAGCTGCCAATCACCAATCCATACGCGAAACTCACGAACGGTTGGAGCAGACCGAGGATGCTCAGTCGCCTGCCCTTGCGGTGAGTCTGCTCCAGTCGCTTTTGCTCGCCTTCGAAAAAGTAGCTGTAGCTGACGGGCATCCAGAGACAAAAGCCTGCCTCGTCAAGATAGGAGAGGTCAATCTCTCCACTGGCGGCCGCCCATTGCAACATCTCCAAATCCGCTACCTTCTGGGCTTTCTCAACTGGGTCTTGTTTCCCTCGGTGGCTGTGTCGAGTGCGCTTCCAAATGATTCCCTTTTTTTGAGTACGTCCCGCAGATGGGCCGCACTTAACTTGATATGTCTCTCCTCTTCCAGCTTTCGCGCTAACTGACGGCTGTTATAAGTTCGTTGCTCCTGGCGTAGACATGTTTCCAGATACTCCATATCTTCCGGTTGCCAACGTGGTTGCGCTCCCGGTCGCGGTGCATCCCAGAGTCCTCCTAATCCACCCTCTTGCCAGCGATGCAGCGTTTCTCTGACCGTTCGCTCTCTCCACCCGAAGAACCGGGCAATCTGCTCAACATACAGCCCTTGGTGACTCATCCGAATCACTTCTGCTCGGTCTTTCACTCGTTGCGGCACGGTTGTGGCGGTGCGTAACTCAAAGAGGGTACGGTCTTCTGCCCCTGTCAAAAAGACTCGTAAGCGCGCTCCCATTGCTCCTGATCTCCTACTGGCAGTGAGTCCCTTTAGCCGAATGGCACTGACATAAGCTGTATCAAGCTAGCAACCTGGCTTTCAAGACGGAGCGAGGTTCCTGCATTCTTGGGAACGGTTTGGGACGGCGCTTTACAACTCGGGGTTCTGAACGGTTGGGTCGAAACGGAATCACCAACTCTCGCACCACGTTTAACAAGGCCTGGTAGCCTCGCCGTCGTTCGGATGGAGCTAGATGCAGCAACTCAGGCCGGAAGTGATTGAACTGTTGCCGAGCACCTTGTAGAGAGACTCGCAACACCCCGACCTCGCCGTCGGCTGTCGCCTCCCACATCAGGGTGCGAAGCAGATTGTAGGCCAACAGATGCACCCAAATACTTTTGCTCACCATGGTGGGTGTTTTGGCAGCAATCATCTCCATGGCTAAGGTGGTTTTGAGATGCCGGAGATTAACTTCGGCGGCCTGCCAGCGGAGCTGATAGAGTTCGGCAAGTTTAGCTTTGGGATAGCGGTTGGGATCGAGTAGCGTCGTTACCACCACAAAGTTGGTCGGGCGAAACCCAGGAACCTGAATGAAGAGATACACTTCCCGCACCTCAATGGATGCCGCCAGAGCCTCGAACTCCTGCGGTTTGAGGGCTTGAGGGCATTGCTTCGGGCGCTGCCAGCGGACGATGTGATCGCCAATGCCCAGTTTTTTGCCCCGTCTGAAATCGCAGCGGCGCTGATGATGCTTGCGAAAGACAGCATCGGCTCCCATCCGGGCGACCCAGGCCAAATCTACATAGGTGCCATAGGCTGAATCGGCCACCACCACATCCTCGGGGCGCAGTTTCTGATAGAGTTGGCGGGCTAGACGCCATTCACTCACCCGCAACGGAGCCATCGCCACGGCCATAACCGCTCCCGTGGTGACACAAAACCACACTTGGAGTTTGAGAATCGGAAAGCCGCAGCCCTCTTTCTGATTGCTGTGTTGAGGATACTCGGCTTGGTTGGCCTGCGTGTCACTCATCAAGACCGTCGTCGCATCAAAGGCTTTAACCGGACGGCCACACCAGCGTTGCTCTGGGGAGACTTGGCGCTGCAACGCCCTCACCACCCGCTCGAACAGGGGCGGAAATATCGACTCGGGAAGGCGTTTTCGTGCTTTACTATAGCCCCCGGTATCGGCTGAGGGCACCTCCAATCCCGACACGCTCATCCAGGTCACCACTCGCTTGACTGCATGGCTGAGACTGCTGTCGGCATCCAGCACTTGGGAGAGCCAACTCCACAGGACGACCATGGGAGTGTAGAGGACTTGTCGATATCGGATTCCCTGCTCGCTCAGCACAGTTTCAATCTCTGCTTCCGGCAGCATCTCAGCAAAGGGTAGACCGATGCTGCTCTGATAGTTGGCCTTGAGAACGTCCGCACGATTCGGCATCATAGAGGCAAGGTTATGGGCTTCAACGGTTTGATTCTGACAAATCAGGCGCTTGAAGCCTTTTTTGCTCTCTTATGTCAGTGCCATTCCCCTTTATTCAACTTCACATACCTTCTTTTTTCAACCCCGCTCTACTTAATCTCAAACTCGTCAAATTGTTTTTATATTAAGTCTGTGTATAAGAACCTAATTTATGGTTGTGAAAGCCGATGGCGCAGCCAACGTTTCACAGCCATAAGTCGATAGGTTTTCACACCAGGCTTGATACTATAGCGATTTTCAACCACGTTCATTGCAACAACGGTTATGTGGGCTTTTGCAGCACCCCGCATAACCGTACTTAACCGACGCGCATAGCGATTGTGATCAAGTTCTGTTTAAGAACCCCGACCCGTTTGTTTTGACTTTTTTAGCTGCTTTAAACGCACATCCGCATCGTTCTAGTTGAACCAGCGGGTGCGCTAAATGTGGGCGCGATCGCACGAGTAACTGAAAAATTTTGGCCTCCGCAATTTGGCCATTGTGCAGCCCCATTGTGAGGTGCTGGGTGATCAAGCGCGTCAGATGGCGCTTCATGCAGCGGATGGGCTCGAAGCGGCGCTGCTCGTCGAAACGATGCCGAGAGGCGCCGGCGGGTTGTCAGCGTGCGATCGCAGCTACTGCACGGCCCAGAGCGCTGGATACATCAACTGCGAAACGCCGGAACGGGCATTGCCTTGGCCGTTAGAGCAGGGAGAGCGGGGCAAGGGGAACAGGAGGGACATGAGACCGACAACGTCGGCCATCCTGTTTCGCCCAGAAGAGCGATGGCCTGTCGTATAGACCGGATTGACCTATGCTCAGCTGGTTTGTCCGCATTCCGTCGAGTGATGAGCATCCCTCGCTCAATTTGGCGCAAGCAGTTGCCGTGTGCAGCTATACGCTTTATCGGCTCAGCCAGCGTACTGATTAGATTCAGATTCAGATTTGGCCGTTGATGCCTCATTAAATCCCATAGACACACTGAAAACTGCTCGACCATCAGCGCAAGACGCTCACCGCAGTCCAGACCAGTATCAGCCGCCATCAGAATTGGCATCATTGGATGCTCTGGCACGGTTTCTGCCAGCATTTAGAAACGGTGCTGCTGCAAATCGGCTAGCTGTATCCTCATGCGGCGCATAGCCGTGTGGAGACGTTCCGGCGCATGTTTAACCGCGCTCAGCTGTCTCCAGCTGAACTCTCGATGCTGCGCGGTATATTAAGCCAAATCGGATCGGCCGAGCAGATCGGATTTACCGAGTTGATCTATTGACCTAAATTTTGGGGTAATTTCCCTGGCCGTCTCGGCAACCGAGTTCATAAATGCCGCCAATCATGCACACAATAATACCCACGCTGACAGCCCAACTGTGGCCTAGCCCGAGTTCAACGCCGTAGTTGCACGATCCTCCCACCATTAGGGAGGGCACAATGCTAAACAGCGACGCATAAAACGCATTGCGCGAGGCCCAGCCCTTGCGGCTGCGCTCCGGTTCTTCTTTTGAGATATACAGAAATTGCTCGGCGTAGTTAAACCAGCGGTTGAGCTGCTCATTGCCCATCCGCTGACGGGCGAAAATCCCAAGTAGAGCGCTAACGACCAGAGAACTGCCCCTGCCGCTGTTGCAGCAACTAGCCGACAAGCGAAATGGAAACAGTTCAGTCAGCATCGTTGGGCACAGAGCGTAACACAGCTTCTACTGTTGCTAACAAATTATCGGTCAATGCGATACTGGCTCTGGTCATGGAGTTGGGTGATTCTACGTCCCGACGAATTTAGTCCTTTGTGCCAGCTGCTTCATCAGACAAAAGCTCAGCAGTAGCATGACGCCTCAACAGGTTTGATACTAAATCCGCTTGTAAACATCAGTTCGGGATTCCACACGCTGCCTTTAGACTGATCAGCCAATTGGAGCATGACCTATCGGGACTCACCATGTCTAATTCTCCTACCGCTTGTTCACTACCGACTCAAGATGCCAAAACGACGACCACTCCTTGCCATATTGCGGTGGATGGCAATCCCGCCATCTATGTATGCCAGTCGCAATGGCACGCCAGCAAAAATAATTCGATCATTGGACCGTTTTCTAGGGACCTTTGCTCAAGAGCGAGAGACAGTCGGTGCGAGTACTGCGATGCGCAACTGTCTGCTGGCTCAGCTGCTCGTGCGCCTCGGGTTTGAGTTCTGCGAGGACGACTTCGAACCTCAAAGTCGGTTTAACTTATTACAGCAGCGCGGCGTGTCTCTATCACTGAGCAATTTCTCAGTGCGAGCTTGGCGGCCAACGGAAGCTTATCGTCAGAATCCAGATCTAGGGCTCGCAAGCCTGTACGGCTGATTGCCTCATCGGTTGCTGAACTGCTCCGACAGAGGAGTTGGCCAGATATAGCTGGCGTTTGTGAATCTGCTGATCGCAAATGCTACAGCTCTATTGGATAGCTGGTGAATTAAGCCGATTATGAACAGGCCGCCCCGCCGGGGCGGCTCTGTGCAGCATCGATTGCTGATTGCTGTAGGTACGTATTCTCTATACTGCGATCGCACTCCTCCAGCTCACCAGCCAAAAGTGTTGATGTCATAGTGTCGCGATGTCTGAAGTGGGCCCCAGAGCTTGATTCGTTTCTTAATTCGGTAGTGTCAGCGATGACTGAACTAAGGCTCGTTAGTATAGAGTTTGCCTGAACTTTAAGAAAGCTTCTGCATCAGCGGCATAAATAAAGCTTTCGGGTATAGCAAGCTCCCTACGTTCTGCTGATGGGTTATTGTTACGGAAGTTTGTTACACTGATCACAACAAAGGACGTAGGAGGGATCGCTTTGCCATGACGGGATCGAAGAAACCTGTTGTTGTATCACCATCAATTTTATCTGCCGATTTTGGCCGCTTGGGTGAAGAGATTAAAGCGGTTGATAAAGCCGGAGCGGACTGGCTTCACGTCGACGTGATGGATGGCCGTTTCGTGCCAATATCGAGTCGGGCCGCTGATCGTCGACGCGATTCGTCCGATGACGGAAAAGCCGCTCGACGTTCACCTGATGATTGCTGAGCCTGAGCCAGTACGTTGAAGATTCCGCCAAGGCAGGCGCGGACATTATCTCCGTTCATGCTGAACACAACGCAGCTCCTCACTTGCCTCGTCACCCTTGGTCAAATCCGAGAGTGCGGTAAGCAGAGCCGGCGTTGTGCTGACTCCGGCTACTCCACTTGATCTGATTGCAGTACGTCACTGGATCTGTGCGACCTGATCTGATCGTGAGCGTTAACCCCGGTTTTGGTGGTCAAAGCTTCGTTCCTGACATAGTTGCCAAAGATACCGTAGGCTGCGTCAAATGCTGCGATGAGCGCGGTCGCGATCCTTGGATTGAGGTCGATGGCGGCCGTGAGGCCTGCCGATACTTGGCAAGTGCTAGAAGCTGGCGCAAATGACGATCGTGGCTGGTTCTGCGGTCTTCAAAGCAGATGGCTATGCTTCGGCCATTGAAGGCATTCGCAGCAGCAAGCGATCTGGGCCTGAACTGGCATACTGTATAGCCTTCGTTTCATTAAAAAGATGGGCCACCGTAAGGTGGCCCATATTTTTTTTGTTCTAGGGTTTTTGGTTATGTTGTTGTGCCTGTACTTCGTTCAGTTGCGTATTGCTAAGGTTAATCGCGTCCTGTTACGCGAACTCATCAGCACCCAACAGCCATGTAATCTTTAGGCACCCGCACTCGGATCTCAGACGTAGCTAGCTGCCCCGGATAGTCAAAGCAGGGAAACCAGAAGCGGGAATCTTCGTACTTCGCCCTGCGTCCATACTTGCACAGGCTTATCGGGACAGCGCTTGTCCGGCGCAATAGAGTAAATGCCGCGCTCTGGCTGCTCAACCCGATGGTCAATTATGAGCGTAATCGTCGTACCCGCTTCCGTCGGCTTTTTCAATTCGCACGAGAAGCTGCTCACCGTCGTAGTCAAATTCTTGTGCAGCGCTGCCGACTCCAGACCGCTTTGATGCCTAAGTTCGTAGCATCCAGGGTCAGCATCAACACCATCGCGCACTGGTTTAATGCGGATTTTGCAAACGCCATCGTAGGACTGGTTCTGGGACCGTCTAAATCGAGATCGAGTGCAATATGCTCAGCCTGATCCAGGACGATCGGGACTGCAATGGGGCTTGTGCACCCGCTAGCTCAGAAGACTTATGACCGTACTTTTCTGTATCCCAGAACCAGTAAGACATAGTTTAAGCTGACTCAATCTATAGGTGAAGCGCATTTATAACAGACTAGCGCGATTTTTGGGGGAGGGGGAGAGGTCGTACAGGGGTTTTGAGGCTGTAGAGGGGAGCAAGGGTGCGATCGCAACAGCAAGCTAGGAGTCGTTAGGCATCAATCAGAATAGGGAAACGTAGGTTGCGCAAGTCTTCGGATACAGGACAAGCTGCATCTTGGAGCGGATATCGATTTTATTTTCCTTTTCTTAAGACACGAACACTATCAAGTCGGGATCTCGGGAAGACTCGATATTGCTTAAAAGCTGGTCTCAGCTAGCAAAAGCAGCATTTTCCGATCATCAAAAAGGACTTAATTACCGCTATAGAAGATCGGGTAGAAGCAACCGCTAACAAATATAAAGGTAAAGCTCAAGACGCTGTTGGCGAAATGACTGGCGATCCTCAAGCTAAGGCTGAAGGTAAGGCCAAGCTAGGTTGCAGCGGCTGCTCGACGGCAAAAAGAAAATATCAAAGACAACATGAAAGAGTCTATCGGCAACGTGTCATTCGCTATCTCCTTTGGCGATCGATGGCTTGATCTAAACCCATGAAAAGGAAGTGCAATCGCACTTCCTTTTTAGTTCAAGCAAATGCCTTAAATCGCGCAGCTCGTAAAGTTAGTAAAAGGATTCTAATCATACCGCGTGCATGAAGAACGGTTAGAAAAGCAACGGCTAAAGGATATCGAGGGTAAAGCTCAAGAAGCCATCGGTGACGTAACCGGTGCTCCGGAAGCTAAAGCTGAAGGAAAAGCCAAACAAACTCGAGGCAGCCGTCCAGCACCAGAAGGAAAACATCAAAGACGGCTTCAAGAACGTGATTGATAAAGCATAACCAAAAACCCTAAAAAGCAAAAAAGATGGGCCACGCTTACGGTGGCCCATCTTGGATGAAACGAAGGCTATACAGTAGCCAGTGCAGGCTCAGATCGGCTTGCTGTTGCGAATGCCTTCAATTGCCGAAGCATAGTCATCTGCTTTGAAGACCGCAGAACCAGCCACAATCGCATTTGACGCCAGCTCACACTTGCCAAGTATTGGCAGGCTTCAGACCGCCATCGACCTGGATCCAAGGCTCGAGACCGCACTCATCGCACATTTGACGCTAGCTTGCGGATCTTGGGAACCACGCCAGGAATGAAGCTTTGACCACCAAGACCGGGGTTAACGCTCATGATCCAGATCAGTGGCACAGATCTAGTGCGTGCTCAATCAGATCAAGTGGAGTAGCCGGAATCCAGCACTGACACCAGCTTGCTTACCGCACTCTCGGATATGACCAAGGGTACAATGCCCGTGAGGAGATGCGTTGTGCTCAGCATGAACGGAGATAATATCCGCGCCTGCCTTCAGAGATTGTCGACGTACTTCTCAGGCTCAACAGTCATCAGGTGAACGTCAGGCGGCTTTTCCGTCATCGGACGAATAGCGTCAACGATCAGTGGCCCAATCGTAACATTGGGCACGAACGGCCATCCATCACGTCGACGTGAAGCCAGTCCGCTCCGGCTTTATCGACCGCTTTAGTCGCTTCACCCAAGCGGCTAAAATCGGCAGACCAAATTGATGGTGCTACGGCAGCAGGTTCTTTCAATCCCGTCATGGCAAAGCGATCCCTCGCTACGTCCTTTGTTGTGATCAGTGTAGCAGACATCCGTAAGACAGCCTCAGCAGAACGTCAGATATCCCTGTCCGAAAAGTCTTCGCATTTATGCCGCTGATGCAGAAGCTCTTAAAGTCCAGGCAATGACTCCAAGCTAACGAGCCTTTAAGCTCCAGTCATCGCTGACGCTACCGACTTAAAAAACGAATCGAGCTCTGGGGCCCACTTCATGACATCGCGACACGATAACACGATACTTTTGGCTGGCTAGCTGGAGGAGTGCGATCGCAATATAGAGAATACGTACCTACAGCAATCTCAGATTGATTATGAACAGGCCGAGCCCGGCGGGGCGGCCTGATGCGCGGATCGATTCTAATTCACCAGCTATTCAAAAGAGCGGTAGCATTTGCGATCGCAGATATCACAGACACCAGCTATACGAACCAAGCTCCATTGGGGCGGTATTCAGTACTGATCAGTAATATCCGTGCAGGCTTCGAGTCCTAAATCTGGATTCCGACGATAAGCTTCCGACGGCTGCCAAACTCGCACTGAGCAATCTGGCCGAATTTGACAGAATGGCCGCTTGCTGTAGCAAGCTAAACCGACTTCGAGCTTCGAAAGTCAGTGTACGCAACTCAAACCCGAAGCGCACGAGTCACCTGAGCCAGCAAACATTTCGGCGTATCGCAATACTCGCCCGATGTCTGTCGCTCTTGAGCAAAGGTTTCCAGAAGACGGTTCAATGATCGAATCACTTTTGCTGGCGTGCCATAGCGTACTGGCATACATAATGGCGGGATTGCCATCCACCACAGGTATGGCAAGGAGCGGTCGTCGTTTTGGCATCTTGATGTCGGCTAGATGGACAAGCGGTAGAGAGAACCAGACATAGCGAGTCCCTATAGTTCAAGCTCCAATTGGCTGCTCAGTCTAAATCCGGCTGTTGAAACTCCAAACTGATATTTACAAGCGGATTTAGTATCAAACCTGTTGATCTCATGCTACTGCTGATTTTTTGCCTGATGAGCAGCTGACACAAAGGATCAAATTCCTCAGGACTAGAATTCCCAGCTTTATGACCAGAGCCAGTATCACATGGACCAAGAATCTGCTAAAACACTAGTAAGCAAGTGTTACGTTTTTTGCCTAACGATGCTGACTGAACTGTCTTCCAGCTCGATTTTCGATTAGTGCTGCAACAGTGGCAGGGGCAGTTCTCTGGTACGTTAGCAGCTCTACTGGGATTAATCGCCCGTCAGCGAATGGGTAATCGGAGCAGCTCAACCGCTCGTTTAACTACGCCGACAAAGGTGTTGCATCTCAAAAGCAAGAACTGGAGCGCACCCGCAAGGGTTGGGAATCGCGCAAAGCGTATTATGCGTCGCTGTTTCAGCATCGAGCCCTTCTTAATGGTGGGAGGATTGTGCAACTACGGCGTTGAACTCGGACTAGGCCACAGTCGGGCTGTCAGCGTGGGTCTGTCCGTGTGCAGCATTGGCGCCATGTTGTGAACTGGGTCGCCAACGACGGCCAGGGAAATCAAGCTCAAAATTAAGTCAATAGATCAACTCGGTAAGTCAGATCGCTTCACCCATATTGGCTTAATGTACCACGCAGCATAGAGAGTTCAGTTGGAGACAGCTGCGGCGCGGTTAAACATGCGCGGAACTTGCTGAGGAGTACGGCTATGAGCTGCACAGAGGATATAGATAGCCGATTTGCAGCAGCACCGTTTCTAAATGCTCGTCAACCCGTCTAGAGCATCCAATGATGCCAATTCTGATGGCGGTTGCAGTACTGGGTCGGACTACGGTGCAGCGTCTTGCGCTGATGGTTGAGCAGTTTCCAGTGTGTCTATGGGATTTAATGAGGCATCAACTGGATAAATCTAGAATCTGAGTCTAAGTCAATACGCTGGCTAAGCCGATAAAGCGTATAGCTGCACACGGCAACTGCTTGCGCCAAGTTGAGCGAGGATGACTGACGGAATGCGGACAAATCGCTGAGCATAGTTGAACGTGGTATTGCTCAGTCCTCGATCTTCTGGGCCAGTTACAGGATGGCCGACGTAGCGATTCCATGTCCCTCCTGTTCCCCTTACCGCCTGCACTAACAGCCAAGGCAATGCCCGTTCCGGCGTTGCCATTGATGTATCCGACGCTCTGGGTCGTGCAGGAGTTACCTGATCGGACTTACTTTCCGGTGACGCAATTAACTTTTGGAATTGAGAATGTTCACGCAAACTCTCAAAAACTTGTGAGGCTGTAACTACTTCGCGTGCTGTTTCTTGGGTCAAGATTGAATAAAATCTCTAAGTTACACAAAGCTTAATATACATCATTTCTTACAACATGGCACCAAGCTAAATGAAAATATAGGCTTGCATCATTAGGATTAATACATATAGCTCGATTGAAACAACTAATCGCTTCGTCATATTGTTCTATTTTGCTAAGTGCAACACCTTTGCCATAGACTGCCTCAGATAAATGGGGATTAACTACTACTGCTGTATCAAAAGTGATTATTGCATCTTCGTAGAGCTGTAAGAAGATCAGCGAGAAACCCTTGTTACATAGCGTTTGGCAATTGCCAGGTTCAACTGCTAATGCTGCGCATCATAGGCTGCAATAGCTTCCTCATATTTTCCTAAATCATTGAGTACAACACCTTTGCAAGAGAAAGCTTGCTGGGAGGTTGGCTTTATGTCCAAGCCGCATCAAATGCTGCGACTGCTTCTTCATACCTTTCCAAGAATCCTAAAGCAGTACCTTTGAAGAAAAGTGTTTCATAGTCATCTGGCTGAATAGCCAGCACTAAATCACAAACAGCAATGACCTCTTCGTATCTCCCCAAGTCATTTAGTGCAAACCCTTTGTTTTTGAGGAGTTGCAGGTCATTTGGGTTAGTTTCTAATGCAGCATAGAGTAAACTGCCAGAGCTTCTTCATAACTCTTAGATATCTGAGTGCATCACTTTTCTTGAAAAATTAGAGAATTGTCTGGATTAAGAGCCAATGGTGCAACTCGATTGAGAATCAAAGATGCATCATAAGCTGCAATAGCTTCCTCATAGGACTCTAACTCACTGAGCGAAGCGCCTTTGAAAAAAAGCGTTAGCGGATCATTTGGATTAACTTTTAGCGATGCATCATACGCTTCGATAGCTTCTTCATGTCGCTCAAGATCACTGAGTGCCATACCTTTACTTTGAAACGCGCCAGAATCATTTGGGTCAATGGCTAACACTGCATCATAAGCCGCGATAGCTTCCTCATATTGTTTAAGTTCGGAATATATCATCGCTTTGCCATAAAGCGCCCGAAGACTTTTGGGTTCAACAACTTGCGCTAAACTATAGGTCTCAAGGGCTTCGTCATATCGTTCTAGCTCTTTCAGTGCGATTCCCTTCATGCAAAGCACCAAATCGTCATTTGGATTAATCTCTAAAGCTAAATCATAAGTTGCAATAGCATCTTCATGTCGTTCTAGTTGCTGTAGGACAAAACTTTTACGAAAAAGAGCGACATCAAGATTGGGTTCAATGGCGAGTGCTGCATCATAGGCTGCAAGAGCTTCTACATCATGGTCAAATTTATCCAATGCACCACCTAAGCTTAGCCACGCAATAGAGAATAAATCATAGCCCTGTTTGGTCTGAGCTTCGAAAATAGGTATTAACTCAAGCACATAGTCAGCTACATTTAATCGATATCCTTTGGCTTCAATTTGACCATCACGCGGTTGAAGAACAAACTCAAGCTGTTGCAACTTGAACAAGGTATGGGATAATCGCCAACGATGCCAAATCTTTTGCCAACCGGCTTTTGCCATCAGCATTCGTGCAATAGCTAGCACAAGTTGGGGAAACAGCGGAGCATTAATTTGTTGCAGTAAATCTATTGCATCATAGAGGTAATAAGCAGACGGAAACTGTTTACAGACCGCTTGATAACGAGCTTCCCAAGTCCCGCGTAGTGTCGGTAGAAATGTATCGATATTTAATTGCAGGTTGCGGTTGCGAATACGTACCAAATTTTCTACAATATTTGGAACCCTGATCACTCTGCGCAGCGATTTGAGCAAAGTTGTCAGCTTCAGCTTTGATTCGGGCATAAGCAACCGTTTCGACTAGCGTATTACAAATTGCAGCATCTTCTGGATCAGGCAATTTGTACACTATAAAACGGTTCCAGAAATCACGATGTTGCTTAACGCCTCAGTTTTTCCCACTCACTAGGCTGCTCTGGATTCTCCGATGCCAATTCATTACCGTGCTGTGGCAATCACGCGAATTTCTGAGGGACGACATTCTGCCTCTAAAAACTCAAGCACGCTGCAAACGTTCTTGCAAAGACATTTTGAGAATTGGAGCTAGCTCATAGTCTCCATCTTGGGGTTCTGTCATTCGTCCCCGATACATAGCTTGATTTAGATCATCCAAAAACAGCAATAGCTTACGTTTATTGCCTAAATATTCCTTCGGCAGGCTAGTACCTAAAACCTCTGGTCGCGCCAGCTTAAGATTGTCCAACCTTCGTTATTTAGAACTTTGGCTAATTCCGCAGCCTCACGGGTTTTGCCCAATCCTGTCCGACCTCCAGATGAGTAAGCAACCAGTCTCATTTAGACGATCTTCAAGTTCTCTCCGTTGACCAATGCCTTCCTGACGTTGCTGATAAGGAATATTAAAGTCAGCCAATGGGTCTGTTTCTAATTGGGGTGAAGGCATTAACTCTTGCAGTACAGTTGCCGTATGAGGCGGAATCACCTGGAACGGTTCAGAATCAGGAACGAGTAGCTTTCTGGCTCCTCGACGCAACTGTTTCAAAAAACCTTGACTAAGCCAACCCAGAATACCAATTCCACCACCCAGGAAAAAGACAGCTAAATCCTGATACTGTTTAGCCCACTCCCATGCAGGTTGAAGTACATCCCAAATTACCTGTAGAGAAGATCGCCCATCTCATGTGCATGATACTAAGAGTGGGCCAAATTCTATCTTAATCAACAGTTTGAGAAGGAGCATCAAATTCTACCAAATCAGCAACATGCTGCAAGAGCGTATCGAGTGGATAAGGCTTATTCCTACGTCCAACTTATTTTGTGTCAGCGTTCCTGAGCAATGGTCTTCTGCCATTCAACGATGAGGCAATCAGCCAATTGCGAACCCAGTTGTCGTGATAGCGGAAGCCGTTCAGTTGCTCAAAGGGGCATAAGCACCCGCCCATTGCTTTGCGAGTCTTGCGACAAAAGGGATGGAAGTTCCGAGTAAGGCCATCGAGCGCACCGACTGTTCCGCCAGTCCCAGAATCCATGAAAATCTTGCATGGCATACAAGATGCGGTCAAGATAGTTCATCGGACGGTCAACCTGATTGCTGGTGCGATAGGCGTCAGGGAAGTCAAAGGCGCGTTGGAAGACGTGAGATTTGTCGTTGAGGCGTCGCAAGCGAGCGTCAATGGCCTGGGGCAACGCGTGGGTGTTCACCCACTCCAGCAACCGACGCAACCGTTGAGCAAAGTGACGTTTGCTCTGGCCCCGATACAGATGCCAAAGCTTGTCGGCTAGTTGCTGACCCAGGACTGGTTTAGAGCGGCACCCATCGCGAATTTTAATCACCTCATGCAGGAAGCACAGAATCCAGACCAGGCCAGGGAATAGCTCCTCCCAAGCGGCTCGGGTGGCCTCCCAACCATCAGTCGTCACCGTCTCGGGCGCATAGTCGGGAACATGATGGGCAGCTTCCTGCTGGAATACCCCATAGGCTGCGGTTAATCCATCCTGACCCGCATTGGCACTGAGACTGGCTCCCAGGACGCACCCTTGCGCCGCTGTCACTGCCAGATAGACTCGCTGCCCGTGCCAATCACAATGCTTCTCATCGGCAACTAGATGGGGGGAGCGCCGTTTCCCTTTGAGGGGTACTGCCCACAATCGAGGCTCGACCGAACGACTGACAGAGCCGATACCAGTGCATCTCAGAACGGCCCAGCACGTCGGCAATCCCCTCATACGACAGGCCATGCTTTCTTGATCAGACGCTGTCGGCCATCTCCGCCGTCTCGCTCATGTACGGCATCACCAAATCGGGACGCAGTTGATAAGCCTCTCCGGTACTCGGCAGCAAAATCCGCCGGGTCTTGAGCTGTTGACGAGAGGACTCGACCCATCCGTGAAAGCGATAGCCTGCCTCAATCCCGTTGGGAAACGACCCAGGTCGTAATCTGCTCGTTGAGATACTGGCGAAAGGCTTCCCGGTCTTCTACTAAGACCTCGTAGTCAAGGTCGTCTGCAATGGGCAGACAATGAGCTATCGCCTGCTGTGCCACGCTTGCGTCGTTGCTGAGCCATCGGCTTTGGCCTGCTGAACTCTCTGCCTCAATTCTACTCAACACAAACTTGGGTGGAACTAGGCTCTACTAGGAGACCAGTTGCACCTGCGGTTAAGGCTGGCTGATGGTTAATGGGCAATCCGCACGCTGGATGACTTTGACTTGGGGATTGAGTGCCTTTAGTTGTTTAATCGACTCAATCCGAATGGCACTGACATAAGAGAGCAAAAAAGGCTTCAAGCGCCTGATTTGTCAGAATCAAACCGTTGAAGCCCATAACCTTGCCTCTATGATGCCGAATCGTGCGGACGTTCTCAAGGCCAACTATCAGAGCGGCGTCGGTCTACCCTTTGCTGAGATGCTGCCGGAAGCAGAGATTGAAACTGTGCTGAGCGAGCAGGGAATCCGATATCGACAAGTCCTCTACACTCCCATGGTCGTCCTGTGGAGTTGGCTCTCCCAAGTGCTGGATGCCGACAGCAGTCTCAGCCATGCAGTCAAGCGAGTGGTGACCTGGATGAGCGTGTCGTTGGAGGTGCCCTCAGCCGATACCGGGGGCTATCGTCAAAACGCCTTCCCGAGTCGATATTTCCGCCCCTGTTCGAGCGGGTGGTGAGGGCGTTGCAGCGCCAAGTCTCCCCAGAGCAACGCTGGTGTGGCCGTCCGGTTAAAGCCTTTGATGCGACGACGGTCTTGATGAGTGACACGCAGGCCAACCAAGCCGAGTATCCTCAACACAGCAATCAGAGGGCTGCGGCTTTCCGATTCTCAAACTCCAAGTGTGGTTTTGTGTCACCACGGGAGCGGTTATGGCCGTGGCGATGGCTCCGTTGCGGGTGAGTGAATGGCGTCTAGCCCCGCCAACTCTATCAGAAACTGCGCCCGAGGATGTGGTCGTGGCCGATTCAGCCTATGGCACCTATGTAGATTTGGCCTCGGGTCGCCCGGATGGGAGCCGATGCTGTCTTTCGCAAGCATCATCAGCGCCGCTGCGATTTCAGACGGGGCAAAAAACTGGGCATTGGCGATCACATCGTCCGCTGGCAGCGCCCGAAGCAATGCCCTCAAGCCCTCAAGCCGCAGGAGTTCGAGGCTCTGGCGGCATCCATTGAGGTGCGGGAAGTGTATCTCTTCATTCAGGTTCCTGGGTTTCGCCCGACCAACTTTGTGGTGGTAACGACGTGCTACTCGATCCCAACCGCTATCGCCGAAGCTAAACTTGCCGAACTCTATCAGCTCCGCTGGCAGGCCGCCGAAGCTAATCTCCGGCATCTCAAAACCACCTTAGCCATGGAGATGATTGCTGCCAAAACACCCACCATGGTGAGCAGAACCCTTTCGGGTGCATCTGTTGGCCTACAATCTGCTTCGCACCCTGATGTGGGAGGCGACAGCCGACGAGCGAGGTCGGGGTGTTGCGAGTCTCTCTACAAGGTGCTCGGCAACAGTTCAATCACTTCCGGCCTGAGTTGCTGCATCTAGCTCCATCCGAACGACGGCGAGGCTGCCAGGCCTTGTTGAACGTTGGTGCGAGAGTTCGTGATTCCGTTTCGAGCCCAACCGTTTCAGAACCCCGAGTTGTAAAGCGCCGTCCCAAACCGTTCCCAAGAATGCAGGAACCTCGCTCCGTCTTGAAGGCCAGTTGCTAGCTTGATACGGCTTATGTCAGTGCCA
>NZ_JBYJZJ010000026.1:0-44627 GCF_057732415.1 Thainema salinarum CENA647 | reverse complement strand
ATAACTAATAAGCGATATAGTCCAATACCAGTCCAAAATTTCATAACCGTAGGTTTCTGTCCAAATGCCCCCGCTGTTCCAAGTTAGACATTGTGAGTACCTTGAATAACGGCTGCCCTTGAAACGGTTGGGCTAGGCGATCGCGCTAATTTGATTCAGCACCTGGCGCGGCTTTTGCGATCGCAAGAGTGGTATCTACGGGATTTATCTGTAATCCCTCCAGCACATCTATGTAGCCTGAGAGCGCTTGGTAACGGGTGCTGCCTACCCGACTAAATTAAGTATGCACTGTCAACTATTAGTCGACAACTAATAGTTGACGGTTTATAGTGAAAACTATCAACTAACGCTTTACTAGTGAGGTGAATGATGTTGTCAGGGCAAAAAGTGAGAGTTAGGCGAATTCAGGAAATTGAAGTGACTGGGCTGGGCGAGCGCATCCGTAAGGCTCGCCTAGCGTCTGATAAATCCTTAGAGCGGTTATGCGCCGAAGTGGAGTTAAGCCGTACCTACTGGTACGACGTTGAGCGAGAAACACTAAAAGGAACGCTCTCAATCGAAAACCTGCACAAGATTGAGGTTGCTTTAAATGTCGATTTCGGAGTGAAATTTGACGATTAGTGAGATCGCAGCTCATTTCATGCCAAATCAACAGATTACTTAAGAGTCCTAGAACCGCTTCTTAAGTTCTGAGATCGCAACTGGGTACACTGCATAACTTCCTCTGCACGCTGATGATTTGCTCACCTGTATGGACTAGGCTTAGTTTTGGCAGCGGAAACTTTTGGTCGTAAAGGCTGAAAAACCAACAGCACAGTAGTTGCAGCTCAATCAGTCTTTGTTTTTATAACATCATGCAGTCCTGTTTCATGGCAGCAAAATCCCTCAATTGGTCTAGGAGAAGGCTGAAGACGGGCGTTTATCATATTTCTGTTCTCTATCTCAATTACTCTTTATGAACCAACCGCTGTCTAACCAAGTGGCCCTCGTCACCGGCGGCTCCCGTGGCATCGGCGCGGCGATTTGCCAAAAACTGGCAGCCCACGGTGCTCGTGTGGCGGTGAATTATGCCAGCAGTCCTGATGCTGCCAATCAGGTGGTGGAGCAGATTCGGGCCGATGGCGGTAAGGCGATCGCCATCAAAGCCGACATGAGTGACCCAGCCCAGGTAATCAACCTATTCGATGAAACCGAAAATGAGTTAGGTAAAGTCTCGATTCTGGTCAACAATGCGGGCACTGCTGTCCCCGGTAGCCTGGCTGAGATTACCGACGAGGATTTTGACAAGCAAATTAACCTCAACGTGCGCGGCGTGTTCGTCGCCAGTCGGGAAGCGGCTCGACGCATGGAGTCGGGCGGACGCATCATCAATATTGGCAGCTCATTGGGTGAAGCGGTGCCCATGCCAGGGCTTTCCATCTACTGCGCTACGAAGTTCACCATTGCTGGCCTGACACGGGGCTGGGCGAGAGATCTGGGGCCGCAGAATATCACCGTCAATTGTGTGGAACCTGGTCCCATTGATACTGAGTCGAACCCTGCTAGTGGCCCCCAGGCTGACTACCAAAAGTCTGTGACTGCCCTTGGTCGCTACGGCAAACCGGAAGAAGTGGCGTCCCTCGTGACGTATGTTGCTTCACCAGAAGCTAGCAACATTACTGGATCGACCCTCCGGGTGGATGGCGGGTGGGGCGCATAGATTCTGAACCACTGGATGCAGATTTTTGTTAGGTGATGTTCCTAGGGATTGTGGGCTGGACAATTTACGTGTCAATACGAGAGCAGGAGCAAGGGCAGTAGGGGGTTGACCTGCGATCTGACATTTCACCGTTAGCAAACAGCTCTGATTCACGATTTAATAACGACCAGTTGCAACATTGAGCAACATTCATCAGCAAAATGATTTCGGGCTTGCGCTTGGGGCGTTTCTATCACGGCTTATTCGCAGCTTAATAACGACGAGCTGTAATAATTAGTAATCTTCATCACTTAGATGATTGAAGGCTGCGCAACTCCACTACGTTCCGTCGCTACGCATCCCACACACCACGCCCAGCTTTGGGCAACAGCTTTTCTGAAAGCTCGGCATAGCAAGCGCTTTGGCCGTTGCCAGTTGTTGCCGGTTGTACCCAGGAATGGCTGTAATACTGATAGGTACTGAGTTTGAAGTGTCCCTAGGTAGCGACTCAAAATCTGATAGGTTGCGATCTCAACTGGGCACACTGAAATCAGAGTAGTTGATACACCCTGCTACCATCACCGCTCACTTGGAGTATCGAGTGAGCATTTTTATTTAGTGTTCGTAAAATATTGCCTAGACAACACTGTGACAGAAGCTACAGAGCTTACATTTGAACTATCAACATCTCCACCTTGTAACTACAAATGGCTGATTTTCAGATCATTTCAGGTTCGGCTATTTGTGAATTTAACTTCTTTGCCGATGGAGCCATCTATCGGGGAGCTGTTGCTCGTAATGGCTTTTATAAATTAATCGCGACTTACTCAGATACTGATAGGTTCACAGCTTGCGCTCTAGCCTGTGCTCTTGAACAACAAGGGCAGCATTCCATCGTTTCAGTTGAGATAGACGGCATCCGAAAGGTATGGGCCGAAATCCGGTCTCTGATTAATCCCGTTCCTTTGATGAGGCTGGATGCGCTGTCACCTGCGATCTCATAAATAAAAGCCCCAGTGCTTTGCTGGGGCTGAACCGGTTCTGTTCCACACTTTGTACTTTCAGAGTCGCTAAGTTGGTGGTGAAGTTAATCAGCACTGAGCGGGAGATGTGAGATCTTAACCTCAATAATTTCTGTCTGTTTTGGGCACAACTAGAGCAGCATGTTATATTTTTTGCTCGCCACAGATATATTGAGGCGAGCCATTTTATTTGAGGTAATCCCGCAGTCAAATCCACTCTGAAATATAAAATTTACGTAAAAACACCAAGTTTATTGTTTCTATAGAGTAAATTGAGGGAAAACTCTCATAAGAATACAACCCAGAGTGAATGGAGGCACTCAAAATGCTGGTTAAAACTATTCCGAGTTCCACCATCAGTGAATTTAACTTCTTCGCCAATGGAGCAATCTATCGCGGCGCGATCGTATTGAATGGCTTCTACAAACTTATTGCAGAATATTCATCCACGGAACGGTTACAAGCATTTGAATTAGCCTATGCGCTAGAGATACAAGGCTTTCGTGGTATCGTTTCGGTTGAAGATAATGGTTGTCGAAAAGTCTGGGCTGAAGTGCACTCGTTGATTAATCCGATTTCTCTATTCAGGCTCGACTCCTGACATCCTAACATTGCAGAGTAGCCTTTTACACCCGCTACCACCACTCACTTGGTACTCCAAGTGTGCATTTTTGGGGCAATACGCTAACGGGTAAAAACTCAATATAAACAGCACTGAGATTTCTTATTTTTCTGTATTTAGATGTGAGTAACAACACACTGACATGAACGATAAGATGTCACGGTTCAAAATTGTTCCCGAGGCTACCATTTATGAATTCATTTTTTTTGCTGATGGGACAATCTGCCAAGGCGCTGTCGCGTACAACAGCTTATATAAGTTGATTGCAGAATATTGTGATAGTGAACCGCTCCAAGCTTTAGCCTTAGCCTGCTCACTTGAACAACAGAGCATGCAGGCTATTGTTTCAGTTAAAGTTGGTGGGACACGAAAAGTATGGGCTGAAATCCGTTCTCTGATTAATCCAGTTCCACTCCTTTGAGCAGAAGGTTAACGACCTGAATCTGACATATCGAGGACTGGAAGTGCTTCTCTTTCTAGATAAGCAACATCCCCTGTTACTCAGGAGTTTAATCATCGGCCCTCAACTTAAACTCTCTGACTACCTACTGTACTTTCTTCCGATTCCCCTCCTCCTGCAAGCTTGATCTTCAAGATCGTTTTAAGTTGAGAAATCGAGATTGCCATTTTGATATTCTCTATTTATTTTGGGCACACTGAAATCAGCGTAGTTTTACGGACTCTTTTACCAGCTCACCAGTTTTTTCATTGAGAATATATAAATCGGGAAATAGATAGTTTATTTTAGAGTCGCTCAGTGCTCTCTATCAGTCATTAAAACCATTGTAAAAATGAAGATAAAAGTCGCAAGGGTTCCACTTCAACTAGTGCTTGTTCTCCCTTTCGTTTTGCAAATCTTTGCGGCTGTGGGATTAACGGGTTGGTTAGCTTTGTGGAATGGGCAAAAAGCGGTTAACCAGCTAGCTGAGAATCTACGTCAGGAAATCGATTCTCGCATTCAGCTTCACCTTGAAACATATTTTGAAAAAGCCCATATCGCCAATCAGATTAATGCTAATGCTTTGCGTCTACAAAAAATAAATCTAGACGATAAGACAGACCTTCAAAATTATCTATTAAACCAACTAGAAGCTTTTCCATCTCTCACATCAACAGGAATCGCAACTGAGCAAAAAGAAATGATTTCTGTTGGACGGGTAGGAGCAGACCAATTTGTCCTAGCTGCAATTGAGGAAAATTCAGATAATTTCTATTTTTATAGCTTGGATGAGAATGGTGCGCGTTCCCAGCTACTTTGGCAAAAACCAGACGTTACTCCTCAAGATTATCCTTGGTATACAGCCGCTAAACAGTTAGGTCAACCAACCTGGAGTCCGATTTTCTTGTGGACTGCCGATGAGTTTGAAATCGGAATTATGGGAGTTTCTCCTCTCTATGGAGAGACAGGCGATCTACAAGGTGTTTTGGCATCGGGGTTAGTCTTAGACCACATCAGTCAGTTCTTAAAGGATCTAGAAATTTCTCAATCAGGAACAACACTAATTTTGGAGCGCTCAGGTCTGCTGGTTGCTAATTCCATTGGCGAAAATCTTTTGGATTCAACATCGACTGGAACAAAACAGCGCAGACATGTCTCCAATAGCACAAGTTCTTTAGTCCGTGCTAGCTATCAATCTTTAGAGAAACAGCTTGACAACCTTAATTCGATCAACCAATCAACTCAGTTAGAGTTTTGGGTTGATGGAGAACATTACTTTTTACAAGTCTCTCCCTTTAATGACGGACTGGGTCTGGATTGGCTAATTGTCACTATCGTGCCAGAGTCAACCTTCATGGCCCAGATTCAGGCCAATACGCGTCTGACCATTGGTCTCTGTTTAGGAGCGTTCGCTGTTGCGCTCGCTCTGGGTACCTTAACCTCTCGCAGAATTGCGCAACCGATTATGAGTCTTGGGCAGGCTTCTAAAGCCATTGCTCAGAATCGCTTCGATCAAAGTATTGAGTCTAGTCCGATTTCAGAACTCAATGATTTAGGGCAGTCTTTTCAAGCGATGGCTAAACAGTTGCAACATTCATTTGCGGCCCTTGAACACAGTAAAGAAGTCTTAGAAGATCGCGTTCAAGAACGCACCGCTGAGCTTTCTCAAACTCTTGATAATCTAAAGCAGACACAAATTCAGCTGGTACAAACTGAAAAAATGTCCAGTTTGGGGCAGATGGTAGCAGGCATTGCCCACGAAATCAATAATCCCGTGAATTTCATCCACGGCAACATTATGCATGTTGAAGCCTATGCTCAAGACCTACTGCACATCCTGCAAGCTTATCAAACTCACTATCCTAGTCCCCCTGAAGCCCTGCAAAATACTCTAGATGAAGTCGATATCAATTTTCTGCAAGAAGATTTGGTGCAGGTGCTGGGGTCAATGAAAATAGGAACAGAGCGGATTCGCCAAATTGTGGTGTCTCTACGAAACTTTTCTCGTCTTGATGAAGCTGAATTCAAAACGGTCGATTTACACGAAGGTATTGAGAACACTCCTAGTTCCAACTTATTTTGTGTCAGCGTTCCTGAGCAATGGTCTTCTGCCATTCAACGATGAGGCAATCAGCCAATTGCGAACCCAGTTGTCGTGATAGCGGAAGCCGTTGAGTTGCTCAAAGGGGCATAAGCACCCGCCCATTGCTTTGCGAGTCTTGCGACAAAAGGGATGGAAGTTCCAGAGTAAGGCCATCGAGCGCACCGACTGTTCCGCCGAGTCCCAGAATCCATGAAAATCTTGCATGGCATACAAGATGCGGTCAAGATAGTTCATCGGACGGTCAACCTGATTGCTGGTGCGATAGGCGTCAGGGAAGTCAAAGGCGCGTTGGAAGACGTGAGATTTGTCGTTGAGGCGTCGCAAGCGAGCGTCAATGGCCTGGGGCAACGCGTGGGTGTTCACCCACTCCAGCAACCGACGCAACCGTTGAGCAAAGTGACGTTTGCTCTGGCCCCGATACAGATGCCAAAGCTTGTCGGCTAGTTGCTGACCCAGGACTGGTTTAGAGCGGCACCCATCGCGAATTTTAATCACCTCATGCAGGAAGCACAGAATCCAGACCAGGCCAGGGAATAGCTCCTCCCAAGCGGCTCGGGTGGCCTCCCAACCATCAGTCGTCACCGTCTCGGGCGCATAGTCGGGAACATGATGGGCAGCTTCCTGCTGGAATACCCCATAGGCTGCGGTTAATCCATCCTGACCCGCATTGGCACTGAGACTGGCTCCCAGGACGCACCCTTGCGCCGCTGTCACTGCCAGATAGACTCGCTGCCCGTGCCAATCACAATGCTTCTCATCGGCAACTAGATGGGGGGGAGCGCCGTTTCCCTTTTGAGGGTACTGCCCACAATCGAGGCTCGACCGAACGACTGACAGAGCCGATACCAGTGCATCTCAGAACGGCCCAGCACATAGGCAATCCCCTCATACGACAGGCCATGCTTTCTTAAATAGAGCGCTTTGTCGGCCATCTCCGCCGTCTCGCTCATGTACGGCATCACCAAATCGGGACGCAGTTGATAAGCCTCTCCGGTACTCGGCAGCAAAATCCGCCGGGTCTTGAGCTGTTGACGAGAGGACTCGACCCATCCGTGAAAGCGATAGCCTGCCTCAATCCCGTCGGGAAACAGTTCCGGGTGGGATGCGATCTGCTCGTTGAGATACTGGCGAAAGGCTTCCCGGTCTTCTACTAAGACCTCGTAGTCAAGGTCGTCTGCAATGGGCAGACAAATCGTTTTATCGCCTGCTGTGCCACGCTTGCGTCGTTGCTGAGCCATCGGCTTTGGCCTGCTGAACTCTCTGCCTCAATTCTACTCAACACAAACTTGGGTGGAACTAGGAACACTCTGTTAATCTTGCAGCATCGTCTTCGTTCTAAAGCTGGAAAAACACCTATTGAGATCGTAAAGAACTATGGTCAGTTGCCAGATGTAACCTGTTATCCGGGGGCTCTCAATCAGGTTTTTATGAATCTCATTGCCAATGCAGTTGATGCTTTACAGGAGTCTACTGAACAGCAAAACGAGGCGGATTCTTCTCCATCATATAAAATACCTAAAACAATTTGGATTTCAACTCAGTTAGTATCTGACAATCAAGTACAAATCATCATTGCTGATAATGGGCCAGGTATTCCACAATCTGTTCAGTCACGAATTTTTGATCCATTTTTTACGACTAAACCACTTGGTCAAGGTACAGGCTTAGGGTTGTCAATCAGCTATCAAATCATTACCGAAAAACATAATGGCAAAATACAGGTTGACTCTAACCTGGGAGAAGGAACTAAATTTGTCATCGAGATTCCCGTCTGTCAATAAATGAATACATTTTGTGAATCTCTACTATTAGCAATCAAAAGGGATATGAAACCTTTCTCAGTACAGGAAAAAAGCTTGAAAGATAGGGAGGAAAGGGGTTTCATGGAGTTGCTAGACACCAACGAAACCCTATGGATCAGATTACTCTACTGCACGAAACCTTGCGACCGCATTTGAATTGGCACGGTGCTCGCTTGAGCTTTGTCGCCCGTTTTTTAGTGGCCTTGTTACAGGTGAGAACCGTTAACCTCAGTGAGTTAGCGGTGGCCTTTCGGGGAGAGTCCCAGTGCGATTCACACTACAAACGCTTGCAGCGCTTTTTCCGAGGCTATGACCTCGATGAGACGGCAGTGGTGCGAGCGGTGCTGGCTTGGTTGCAGATTCCAATGCCTTGGGTCCTGTCGCTAGACTAAACCGAATGGCGCTTTGGCCACTGTGTCTTCAACATTCTGGTGTTAGGCGTGGTGCATCATGGATCTTTACAATCGTTATTTTTATTTATAAAACACAATTATTAGTTTAGCTTTTTCACAGTAGGCTAGAAATAGCAACGTCTAAACTTTGCGATGCGCTCATTTTATTCGCACAAAATTCAGACTATCCTAGAGGAAACAAGATGCCTAGGATCAAAATCATTCCTGAGGCTGCTGTTTGTCGATTTAGCTTCTTTGCAGATGGAGCGATTTACCAAGGATCGACAATTGAAGGACAGCTTTATAAGCTAATAGCAGAATATCTATTAAGTGAACAGTCTAAAGCTGTTTCCCTAAGCCGCTTTTTAGGGTTGAAGAGTCATCAGGCTATTATTTCAATAGCACAAGACGGTACGAGACGCGTCTGGGCTGATGTTCGCTCCCCTATTACACCCATTCCTTTTATGCGAGTAGAAACTTTATCCTTACAACAGACAGAGAGTTCTAGGACAGAGGATATGAACATAAAACCAGCCAACGGCTAAGTATTAACCTTCAAACTGGACAACAGCAGTTTGCTGAACTATTTCAATAGCCAGTCCTTGGCTTCTTCTACTCTATTAAAAAATCGTATACAAAGTTCTCTACTGGATTGACTTGATCATTGTTGCAGTTCCAATAATTGAATCACTACTGTGCTGTAACTGAAATGCACGACCACTCATTGTTTAACCACTACAGGTAGCAAAAGCCGACTGCGGCACAGCCGATTGGTTTGCAATCAGCTCAATCTGACCGTTGGCATTACGACGCCAGCTTGTGGTTTCAATTAGATTGGGTGCAGTAGCTAAGGCTGGAGGTTCAGCGCTTCCAGATTGTCGATAAGCAGAGAGATCGCGGACATCTTCCCAAGTGCGATCGCGGTTGACCTGCTGCGTTGGATTCTGAGGGATACCTCCGCGTCCAGTGGCAACAAACTGACTACCTTGTGTCTCCTCACAACCTGTAGTAATTTGCTGCGATGGGTCTGTCACATTCGCAGGTAGCTCAATCACGCCAGAACTAGGGGCAGTATTAATGGTGGTGATCTGAACCGTGCCACTAATGCCAAACTCAGAACTCGCGGTAATGTCACTTTCTGGTGTTAGTTGGTCGCGAAACTCAAGACCAAAAATACCCTGGGCTGTGATCTCAATGTTGCCGCCTCGACCTCTGATCGCATTAGCAATAATGTCACTGTTTTCGTCAGCTACCGCCACAATGAAGTCGGCATTGATTGTGATATTTCCGCCACTTGCATCTCCCGTAGCATTCGTTGAAATACGACTACCATTGCGTAGGATAACCAGGTTTGACTCGATCTCAATATTGCCCTGATTGCCACCCGCAACATTAGCTTCTAAGGTAGCCTGATTCAGCAAACGTAGAGTATCAGTATTGATAGCTAAATTACCCGCACCACCACTACCCACACCGCTAACCGAAATGACGCCACCATCTCTTACATCCAAAAGAGGAGTTTGGATCTGTACAGATCCGGCTGGCGCATCAGTCACTGAGGTGGCTGCAATGCGACTGGGATGGTTGGTGGTAAAGCCAAACAAGGGTGCAGGACGATCACCAACTCCAGCCACCGTCAGCGAGTCGCTTGCTCGAATAAAAATATCCCCAGCCACTCCAGCACCTGACGTTCCCGTGCTAATGATCCCACCAGCTTCAACACGTAAGCGATCGACTTCAAGGGTTAGACTACCGCCTGCGCCAGTACTACCCGGACGAGTTCCCGCACCAATAAAGCTCGGTGTTGGTGTGGCTCCAATGCCAGGAATGTTAAAGCTACCCATTCCCCGAATTAAGAGATCATCGGCCTGCACGTTGATACTGCCCGCTTGACCAGACCCTCCGGTGAGCACAGTGAGGCTAGAACCATCAAAGATGTCCAAGCGTGCACCTGCTAGCGTCAAGGCACCACCCAGTGCACTACCTTGAACTCCAGTTGAAATTGTACTGGCTTGTTGCAAACGTGTGTTCGCCGCTTGAATATTGATGCTGCCACTACGTCCCGCTTGCAAGGCATCGGCACTAATATCACTATTGTTAAGTTGCAACGTATCTTGTACCCGCAGTCGCAGGTTTCCACCTTGTCCAATTTGAGTTGTGGCTGTGATACTGCTGAGATCGCTGAGTGCCACTTGGACGGCATCAATAGTGAGGTTCCCAGCATTTCCCGTTCCTTCATTAGCAATTTCGATGCGGCCCTGATTGAGCTGTAGTTCATCTACTCTAAAGGTTAAGGTGCCTGCATTTCCGGCCCCAGTGGCACGGGTAGTCACTTCTGCACCATCACGAACTCGTAAGCGTTCTGCTTCAACGTTAATCGAGCCAGCATCAAAGTTACTGCTCGAAGAGGCACTGATGGAGCTAGGGAGAAACTGACCATTAACTTGCGCTTGGGATATCCCCTGTACGTCAATATCTCTGACCTGGAGGTTGACACTACCAGCAGTTCCTTGGCCTATGCTGGACGATGTAATTTGACCACCATTGAAGACGCGCAAGCGGTCAGCCGCTAAGTTGATACTCCCACCTTGACCAATAGCCCCATCACCGACCGAGACTGTAATGCCGCTAATTACTCCGCTCAATAAATCACTAACTGGGTCACTAACTTCCACATCACGGGCACGAATCTCGATATTGCCAGCAGTTCCCTGAGCACCAGGCTGCAGTGGCCCAAAGAAGTCACTGGCACCAGATAAGCCGCTCGAAATAGTGCCGCCTTCCGCTAGTGTTAATCTCCCCGTATCAATCGAAATTGCGCCTCCCTGTCCTGTAGTTCCGGCTTGGAGCGAGCTAAGCACTCCACTGGCGTTTCCATTAGCAGCCCCCAATCCTCTAATATCCAAGCTCTCAGTCGCCTGAATCTCGATATTGCCAGCAGTGCCATTGCCCCGCAAGACATCAGAGCTAATGCGACCATTATTCAACAGACTGATACGGTCAGCTTCAACCGTGAGCTGACCAGCTTCATTATTGTTCCCCCCAAAAATTAAGTTGGTAATTGCTGAAGAGCTACCACGAAAAGGGTTTGGCCCCACAATATTCACGTCTGTCGCATCAACGGTGATATCTCCTGTACGAGAATTATCTCCTCGGGTCGTAGACTGAATCCAGCCACCATTCCGTAGTTCTAAGCGTTCCGTAGCAATTGATATATTACCTGCTTGGCCGGTAACAGAGGGCGGCGACGAGCCGACGGCACCAAGCGGTAATCCTACAGAGGTGCTAATTCCTGAATTATTAGGTTGTCCAAGAGCAGAAACGCCTAGCAACCTGACAAACTCCGTTGTTTCGATAGTAATTCCTCGCCCCTGTCCTACCGAAGTTGTTGACCTGATATCAGAGCCATCTTGTACTGTTAATCCTCGACCTCGGACGTTAATCGCTCCGCCGTTGATTCCACCCGCATCTACTAACGAGATTTGTTCTAGTGAAATCGTACCCCAGCTAGCCGTTTTGGTAGGACTAATCAAGCGCCAGTTTGTTAGATCATTATCAAACCTCACCTCAGCATCTTGCACGGCCCATAGTTCGATCTGTCCATCCGTAGCCGTTAAGGTTGCATTATCAATATCGATTTGCTCACTGACTAAGGCCAAGGTTTCTCCTGATTGGACGGACAAGGTTGGAGAGCGGGGAACCAACGGATCGGGCGCTGGTTGGCCTTCGACCTGAATTGAACCTGCATTTGGCCCAAGCTGTAATCCTACCGGAACACTAACGGTCAATAACGGAGGCGTGACCGTATCAGTGGTGTTCCACTGAACACCATCGTTAAATAAGACATTGTTTGCGGTACTGGCAATAAAAGAACCGCCAATATCTAAGCTGGCATTGGGGCCAAAAAGAATTCCGGCTGAATTGAGCAAAAATAAATTCGTATTGCCATTAGCTTGAATAAGACCATCAATAGTGGAAGCACTGCCTCCTGTCACTCGACTAAAAATGGTTTGCACATCTGAGGCATTGTTAAAGATAGCAGATCCATTGGTGGGCACAGAAAATTGGCTGAAGCTGTGGAATAAATTATTGCCGACTCGACTGCCATTGTTGATGGTAAAGCTGTTGCCTGTGCGAGAAACGGTAGTGGATAGAGTGCCATCAGGTGTTACTTGAGCGTTTGCAGGAACTCCCCAAACTAAACTCAGTCCAATCGGGACTAACAAGCCTACGATTGATCCTATACGCACCTTTTCGACAGAATGAATCCACCCTTGCATCTCTAAATTCCTAGTAAGCCAACTTCTTGATGTAGATTTCCCTTTAGAAGCAAATAATTATCAGGAGATTTTAGCCAATTAGATGTTGTCCACCAGATCAATGTCCCAGCTCGCCACAGGTAGACTAATCATGGCAAGCATTTTATTTCTACAGACAAGTTTTTTGCTGCTGTAGTTTAATCCGAACTGCATACGTATGATAAGTAGCAAGAAGATACAATGCCTCAAGGTCTAGCCCTAAATGGGATAGAGTCCACCACTTAGTCAGATGCGTTGTCTAGAGAGTTAATCTTGGGGTCGCATCTGGCTCTGTCAATTTGATTCCAAAAAGCGTCTCAACCATCATCATGACTATCCTCTTAACCATCGTTCTGCTTCTTCCACGCTGCTAAATGTTCGGATGCGAAGCCCTCTATTATTCGCAACAATCTCCCCAAACTGATTGAGCTCCATGTCTGATAAATGTTGATCAACGTGGCCAATTTTGGCGTGATGCCTAAATAGTTCGGCTATGAACTCTGCAAGCTGATACATCTCCATTGGAGAGATCTGATTAGGAAAGCTTTCTTCAACTAAGATTTTTCTGACACCTAATTCAATTACTTGGAATTGAATCCCTTTCCAAAACTGACAGGATATTTTGAAACTGTCTCTTGGTCCAGTGACAAGTGCATAAAGGTAACCCTCGCGCTGCTCAAAACTGAGTGAAAAACCTAGATTCGCCTGCTCTGTCATCTCGTTGTTCAGGTAAATAGGTCAATCCTATCGGTCAAACATTTCTCTATTACGCCAAATAAAAAAGCCCTGACATTCTGCCAGAGCTGGGTTGTAAGCCTTGGAACTAAACCTTTTCGTGGCTCTATTCTACTGCCGTTGGTAGTCACCAGTGAGAAACAGTTCCTTCTCTTCCCTGCGTCGATCCACTAATCCCCCCAGGCGCTGCCCATCTGCATGAACCCAGCGGTCAAACTCGTTGGCAGCAGCTTGCTTATTACCTGCGTTCAACTGGCGCAATAGGTCACTGCCTTGAATGGCTCCCGTGTTGTACTGAAAAGTGGTCAGGGCATCAAGTTCATGCTGATTGAGTGGCACTTTCACCACAGATTGCACCTGTGATCGCGCATTGTCCAACTCAGCCAGTAACCGCTGCTCAGCATCGCCACCAGGCCCACAGGATACTCGTTCGCCTGGATTGCCCTTCGTGCCATAGCCGATGCTGTACTGGGCATAGTCCCAATAAGCGGTTTCAGAGCATGACTCGAACTCTTTGACCAAGCTGACTAAATCACCGCTGGTACTGCCAGCGCTGCCTTTGATGATTGGCACCGGCGCTCCCATGATGAGGCTGACAAAGCCGATTTGTGGCTGAGTCGGTTGTCCATTGGCATCGTATTGGGTGATGTGGGCATGAGGCCCAGTGCTGATGCCCCGATTGCCGATCGCTCCCATTTTCTGACCGGGAGTCTTGGCTCCACTAATGCAGCCGTCGTTATGACCGATAAAGAAATCAGGCACGTTGGGATCAGCGGATTCAAACTCCAGCGCATAAGGCCCATAGCCGCCTACGTTAGCCGTCTTGTCGTATTTATAGCCACCGTCACCATAACAGGCCTTTGTATAGAAAGCGAACTAAAATGGTCGCTAAGCTGTCCAGTTTTGTGGACAAAATCGGTAGAACCCATATATAGTTTGGGTTATGAAATCTAGAGAACAGCTCAAAGCAGAAGTAGCAAAGGAAAAACGGATTCAGGCCCGTTTATCGCTGGCACGCATACGTCTAGAAGAGGCTCAACGGGAGCAAATCTGGGCGATCGCAGCCGCCCATGCTGATGGCTTATCGATTCGCAAAATTGCTGCGGTCATGGGATTGAGTTCGAGTCGAGTTCACCAACTGCTGCAGTCGGATGAAGCTCATCACATTCCGGCATGGCTAAACTCACCTGACCCGTTGAATGGGCGCAATGCTGACGATCAGTTAGACGAGCATCTCCCAGCAGAGACAGTGCTGCGGCAGCGATTGGCGGATGAAGTGGGACTGTTGCGTCGGTGTATTGAGTGGCTGGAGCAACTTGCTCGGGGCGAACGGGTGGTTATCAATCTGAGAGCCGACTGTGACTGCAAAACAGCCTATGTCAGTGTGAATCAGATGTGGGTCTTACGAGTGCTGAAGCGAATCACGGCTGACCTAGATCATTGGTCAGGGCTTCAGAATCCAAGCATCAGGAATGACGACGGCAGTGATGCGATCGCGGCTGGTGTAGAACATCGGCGTCGATTAGGGGAACCGGAGCCGCAATTGTCATCCCTAAGTCAGCACGAACAACGAGAAATCCTAAGGGAGAAGATGAGCCGATCACCGTTGTAAGCAGATGGCTGCTTAGCGACTTTGTTTTTCAAGAGTAGTACAGTGTTGGACTGCAAATGGACTACATACCCCTCAAAAATCAGTAGTACACGGCCTATTTCAAGGTCTTTTAGAAGCTGTAATCCTGTCGTTTCGTTGATTAATTGCTGCTGCTGGCAGCTAGTCATCTGTTCGACAAGAACCTTTATTGCACAAAGCTTTGCACTGTCTCTGTCCACAAAACTGGACGGCTTAGCGTCCGTTTTGGTTCGCTTTCTATACAAAGGCCTAACAGCGAACCGTGCCAGCAGCGGGGGCATAGAGAGGCGTTCCCGGATCGGCTCCTGCATCTACTCCATCATGGTCGGATGTGGCTCCAGCCGTGGGTGCTGAGCGATAGCCATAGTTGGATGTGATGGTGAACCCATTGGCTGTTTTGCCAACGGTTGCAGGCGACATATCCAACTGGCTAACGTCAACTTGACCAGCGGCTCCAGTCGCACTGGTCAGCATTCCCATACCGGGAACCATGCTCAAAACGTTCAAGTTTGCGATCGCAGTTGCCGACGAACCGACCATCGTAATGAACACCCAAAACGCAGAATTAAGTATCCAATTGCCGCTGGTCTGTTTCCTGATTTCCTTGGCATAGCTAGCGACGGACGCATCAACTTGCTGACGGGTATTCTGCCCCATCTCATAGGCAAGAGTCTTGGCAAACTCACGAGCCGCTTCATGCAGTTGATCATAGTCGTAGTGAATTTCTGGTTCTGGTCGGGGTGGCTGTTGGGCCTGCTGCGATCGCCCCGTTGATTGATTGCCCGCTGTCTGCTGTTGCGTCTGATCTGACTTGGGCCTGCGTTTCTTTGAGTTAGATTTCTTGCCCTTGGTTTTCGGCTTTTTGTCGCCAGATGTCCCACTGGCTGGATTGTCCGGTTTGGGCTTGGTTTTCTTCGGTTTCGGTTTGGGTGTCTGCGGCTTCTTGGGTGGCTGTGCCGCTGGGAGTGCTGCTGTCATCGTTCATGTTTTCTCCGCCGTTGGCCAATGCTTCTGCGATATCCTCTCCAACCTGGGAATAGAAGTCGAAGGGGTTATCAAGCCGTTGAACAGCGGACATCACCCAGATACAGCCAATCAGCACTAAGGTTTCTATCCACTGTCCAACCATCAGTTCACAAACTCCACAATTGATTTACCTGTCTTGATGGCCCATCCAGCGGGGCTGGCGTTGATTAAGTCGCCTAACGCCCAGATGACCATCAAAATGAGGGTGAGGCGCAAGACGAGATTGATGGTGTCGAGCATCACGCCTCCTACCAGGGATAAGTCCGATTACCGCTTTGCTGCTGGAGCCGGGGCCGCATCTCAGTCACCTGCTCATGTGCTCCCGTGCCCATGCCGAGCAACAGACTGGCAATCATCGGAATATTGATTGCTCCCATCGCGATCGCAACGACCAAGACATAGAGAATAATGGCGTTACCAATAAAATCAGCTAGTCCTCTCATGCTGCTTCAATCTCCTCAGAAACGACGCTTTCAAACTTGGCTTTGAACGATTCCCACCACACGTTTCCCCTACGGCGGGATTTGGCGAATCCGTCAGGGGTATCACCATCCTTCACTTCATTCCAGGCAGCGGTGGCGCTGGTGAAGTCACTCAGCACAGCCCAATCGAGGGACGCTAGCCACACATCGACGGGCGATTCTAGGGGAAAGTCCAATGGCTCTACAGGTTCATGGGGAATCTCGAACACATCCACGCCGCTGGAGGTCAGCGACACAGCAAAACGCTTACCTGCTTCTCTCAGTGCAAGGATTTGAGCTTTCTTATCAGCGTCCCAATCAAACGCAGAGCTGATTTCCTTCAGGTGCTTGTTTGTGGTGGGGGAGATGGCTATCCAGTGCAAGCTGGTCTTGATGGCTTCTGGAATCTGAGAACGAGCTACACCGCTATCTTGCATATCGATGTGCAGAAAAACGTTCTTACCGTGCCCTTGCTCAGCAATATCAGACAGTTGTGCGATCGCGAGTTCAGCCGCTCCACCCAACAAATTGAGCATTGAACCCAACTCAGGAATGAACAGATGCATCTCCTGATTACCGTCGATGTTGTCCAGTGCATCATGAAATTCTTGGATGACCTGGGGGAACTGACTAGCCATTGAGCGGTCAAACACAACTCGGCCTAACGGCGCTCCACACCAGATCAGGTCACGCTTGCCATAGTCGATATCGAGAATCCGTATATAAGCGTTTGGATTCTGGCTGTAGATCTCCCGAAATAGCAAATTTTGAAAGTGCGTCTTTCCTGAATCCGGTGGTGCAGTCGTGCCAGTGCTGTACTTGATGAACCGACCATAGGGACGCGGGGCTTTGGTCGGTCGCAGCGCTGGAGGAATGAAGCCAACCACTACTCGCTCGGCTTCTGGGTTAATCAGCCGCGTTAACCGAGTGGCTGCTTCATTGGCTCCAGCGGCATAGTCGGACGGCTTCAGTTTTTCATGCTCATGGATTGCCAATGCAGTTGCGGTAGTCGCTACAGATACCAATCCCCAGAGAATGGCTAACGGTGAACCTTTAACCGCCTTGGGCGCTACCGTCCCCATCACTGTCGCTGCTGCTATCAGGCTCAGTACCGTTAGTCCCTGATGCCGTTTCGGTTTGGTTGTTGTTGATTGCGTCATCCTTCATATCTCCAAAACGTAAGCCTCGTCCTAGTGCAATTTCTGAGCGCTCTAGCAACTGCTCAGCAGCGGGTAAGAAATCAGCGGTTCTCAAGTCACAGCTTGGTGGAGTTTTACCAGCCGCTCGATCTTCCATCACTCGTCCAATTGCTTCCAGGTCAATCAATGCGGCGCGGGGGGCTTCAATACCAGCCGCGTCCATGACCAGTACTTGGGAACCGCTCGTCTGTTGCTGGATGGAGCTGTGAACTGCTCTCAGTTTGTTTAGTACCGTTTCTTCAAATGGAATCCGCTCAGTTTTCTGCTTCGCTTCAGCCTCATCCCAAATTTGGTTTGCGCGATCGCAAATCATGGCCTGAAGGGAAACACCAACCGATTCCCGATATTGCTCGTAAGCATCAAACTGACGGCTGAGAATGCTGTCATTGATGCTCATCTGTGCTGACTCAGTGCCCATTTCATCACGGGCGACTTCACGAAATAGCTCAAGCGCTTCAGGGGTAACGGCAATTTGAGCGGTACCGTTATCGAGCGCTGCTTTGACGGAATTGAATAAAATGATGGTGGCGACGGCTCCCAGTCCGACAATCCACTTTAGATTCTTCATCATTGATGCTTGCCCTCCTGATTGATGAAGTGGGCCGCAATGTCAGTCAGAGTTGAACTGGTGAAGTCGTTGCGTACCGATGGCAACCGAAAATAGGCTTCAGCCTGCTTTCGGAGTTTCTTCGGGTTCTTATCCCTGGATTTAACAGCGGTATATGCGATCGCACCTGTTCCAATTCCCGGTGCGGTGCTGTAGACGATGGAAGCAAGGTAGATTTGCTCCCATTGGCGCGGGGTTAGCTCCATTTCAACCACGGTGCGACCGTAGAGGGTGGAGCCGATCGCAGCGGTCGCCAGTGCGGTGATGGCTCCAGCAAAAAAGGCTTTCATAGGCAAACTCGCACTTAGTGCGGGGTGAGTCGGTTTAGTGAAGAAATCTGGTGCAGTTCAGGGGGGTAGTGCAGCACTAGCGATCGGAACTGACGGCTGAAACACCCAGTGCATCGTAGTTTTTAGTGCTTTGGCTCTCAATCTGGGCTGAACAACCTGTTATCCCTGGATACGCAATTAGCGCGACGGCAGCGCCAACACACAGCAGGGCGATGCAGCCTAGCCAGCGCTGGGCTTTCCCAGGCTTTGAATCTCCCCCAGTGCGTCCTGTAGCTGTTCGGTGGTTAGGGTTTGGTTCTTATCGAGCAGCTTGGCTTCCAGTCGATAGGACTCGGCTGCGATCGCAAACTTCTGAGCGCGTTTGGCAACGGTGGCAGCGGCTTCACGGCTACGCTGTAGTTTCTCTTCACGGGCTTTAATGTCGGCTTTCATACCCGCTTCGATTTTGTCGAGTCCACTGGTGACGAGTGCAACTAGTGCATCCGGATCGTCGTAGCTGATGCTCTCGCTGTCTCGGAACTGCTCTAACGAAAACGTTCCCTGTAACTGCGGCGTATCGAGTGCGGTGCTGTGATTGCCAGTTTCGACCGTCACCAGCGCGTGAACGGCTTCAGGTTCCGGCTGCGGTGGTTGGTAGTTCGGGTCGATAAATACCAGCAAATTATCTACAGCGCTGTCAGGGTAGACGGTGCGGCGGTTGTCTAGCGGGTCTTTTTCACCCAGCGCATAGAAGTTAACGCCAGTGCTGTCCTGGTAACGCTGAACCTTGTTGCGTAGTGTTGAGGGCGATACGCCCAATGTGTCTGCAATTTCGTTCAATGTCTGCATAATTTGGCTCCAATCTGTAGCGAATTGGTTTCAATTGCGTTTAAACATGAACAGATGCTAGCACAATGTTGTAGCTTTGAAGCAACTTTAGAGCTACAATCTAGGCACAAACGTTTAAAAGCAGCACAAAAAAGCTGCAATGGTGGGTCTTTGCAGTAACATTCGAGGTATTGGAATTAATGAATGATGAAGTGGCAAAACGAGTTCACGTAACCTTGCCCGATCCAGTCCATCGAGACTTGGAGCGCTGGGCTGAAATTCGAGGGCAGGCAGTAGCCAGCGTTGCAGCGATCGCTGTTGAGCTGGCTATCCGTGACGCTAAGGATCGGGGGGAGCTGCCTCCTGAGAAGCCAGACAACGATAAGAAGTGAGGCGCGATCGCAGATGGCCAACACACTGGACGAAAAGATCGACATGCTGACTGACCAAATCGGCAAACTGACGGAGCATACAGTGCAGACGCAGAACATGCTGACGCAGCAGGGCGATCGCATGGATGCCACGCTGACCCGGTTGGAAACGATGCTTCAACAACAGGGCGATCGCATGAACGCTGCACTCGACAGGATGGATGCCACACTGGGCCGGATTGAAGTGCTCATCCAGCAGCAGGGCCAGCAGCAAAGCTCGCTCATTGCCATCATTCAGCAGTTGATTACGAAGGAGCTGAATTAATGCAATGTGAGATCGCAGCGCCCCTGGTAAAAGTAGGGTAAAAGCAGGGTGGATTGAGAGTTGCGATCGCACTTACCTTCAGCCGATGCTTAACCGCTACAATCTGATCGGCTATTGCAAGGTTTGACCAATCTCTTCAAGGAGGTGACGAAGATGTGAACGTAATCAAGAAAGCCAAAAGCCCCAACTGCGGGAACAGTCAGGGCTTGTAAAGCTTTCGAAATTGATTTGTGGTTTCAACCAGGAACCTAGCGATGTGCTTTGGCGGGCCGACGTTAGGACTCCATAGAGTTGTTATGCGCTTTTTTGCGCTTCTGGCGTAAGGATAGCATGATTCGCTTGTTTTGGGGCAGCTCTGCCAGCTACACCAGAGAAAAAACATTAAAATGGAGATAATACTTTGTATTACGCTATGTTAAGCGTTGCTAGAGAGAAGAATTGCTACATACAACGCTATATATGCAGATTTGTAGTATTCGAGGCGTGGAATAAAACAGATCCAGCCTGATTATTTACAAGCAGAAAATATCGATCTGATCCAGCGATCCTTTGATCCGGAAGATCGCATGATTTGGATCGACGAAATTTACTCAAAAGCCGCTACTTTCCGAGCTTTCAGAAGATCCTTAATTCAGAAGTTTGTAGAGCTTAAAACTCAATTTGTTTTAAAAAGCTAGATCATTAAAAATCTAAATTTTGCACATTTTTTTGCTCAATTTAGTTTATTTAACATTTTCGGATTCGGATACTAAAATCTAGAAAATAGAAAATATAAAACAGAAAATTTCCGATCGCTCTGGCTTTCAGCGATTTATGCGATCAGATTTGGGATAGTTTGCTTGCCATGTGTAGAGAATCTATATTTTGTACTGACTCACCTTTTCTACAACTTATATGTGTCACATTGGGATATTTAAGCTATTATCTTGATAGGAGAACACAATGAGCGGTAGCAGCGGAGAAATGATCATGAAATGTATGAAGTCAGAATTGTTGATTAAAACAAAATGCAAATATGAAAAGAGAAACAGATCTATTCACCTTACGTATCCACAAGGCTAATTATTCCAAGTTCACTGAGTTTGTTCAGCGACACGGCCTGAGCCGCAATGGTGCGGTGAACATGGCGATCGCCAATCTGTTGGAGGAAGACACAAAATCTGAAACTAAAAAAGCCCCAGCGTAGCGCCAACTACGTTTGGGGCTTTTTGTTTTTTTTTAGCCTGAATGCTTCTTCCCAATTCGAATTGAATGGCTGCTCAAACTTGGTCGGGCGAACAGCTTTTCAATTACCTCGGATGAGCACTTCAGGCGCTTACCAGCGCCAAAGGAGGGCGCATCTCAATGCTAACCAATTTACATTATGCGTGTTTCTCACACGAGAGTGATACCCGCCTAAAAAATCTTGATGCCCTAACCGAATTCTTTGGCTACAATTATAATCCGAAATCTCGACCGGATTACCGGGGATTAGGTCAACGCTTCACAATCGCCGATTATCGCAAGCTAGAAAAACAGGCCAACACCGAGCCGTTCACTGGCCACTTGCAATTCTTTGAGGTGCCTGAGTGCGATCGCATCGGCACAGAGAGGCGCTGGAAGGTGAGCGTCTGGGAGCCGAGTGACGGGCAATATCAGTCGATTGCTGGGCAATTCTTCAAAGCTGAGATTGATTGGCTACAGCAGCAATATAAGGCCAATCAGGACAAAGGCCGTTTTGCCGTAGCGATTGAAATTTGGCTACAGCGGTCTATCGAGGTTTGCAACGGTGGGGAGGTAGCGGCATGATTAGCAGCACATCTCCTGAACTCCAGTACATCGAATCATTCTCTGATTCTCTACAGCGTCAGCAATCGCTGATTGATTGGGCAGAATCGGAGCGCATTAAATCAGCAATTCCTAAAGGCTTATGGGATGCCAATATCGAGCTGTTTCGCGGCGATATGGCTCAGGAATACCTGCTAGGCGATAAGCTGGCCAGCATTGGAGGCCATAGCAACCAATACGCTACAAAGCCAGTGCGAGAGCTATTAGGGCGCTACGAGTGTATTCGTGATGGTATCTGGGCATCTCGGCATGGTGTGCCCTACTGCAAGCCGATTAATCCTCGCTCTGATTGGCAGGATGCTGGGAAGTTCATCAAATATGAAACAGCACCAGGCGCAATTGCATCGCCTATCTTGCCTGTATTGGATACGGAAACAATTGCGCAGTACGCTGCTGAAGCCGATGACGATTTCTGGTATTGGGTGCGAATCACCAATCAGCCCATAATCATCACTGAGGGATTCAAGAAAGCGCTTGCTTTAACTGCTCATGGCATCCCTGCAATCGCAATTCGCGGTATCACCCAATGGCATCTCCAAGGAAGTCTGGAATTGCATCCTGAGATTGCTCAGTTTGCCACCAAAGGACGCACAATCTATATCATCTTCGACCAAGACACGAAACCTAGAACGATTGCCAATGTACGCATACAAGCTCGCAAGCTTGGGAACGAATTGGAGGCCAAAGGCTGCAAAGTATTCGTTGCTGTTTGGCCAGCTAGTGAAGGCAAGGGCGTTGATGATTGCCTATATGCCCAAGGCGATAATGCTCAATCTTGGCTGGATGGAGTGCTGAAAAATGCTCTCACTCTGAAGCTTTATAAGCGTAATGGCCAGATTATCGCGGCGCTTAACACCATCAAACGATATAACTCACTTTCAATCCTCATTGAGAGGGATACTGAAGGCGAGTACATGCCAGAGTTACCGACCATAACACCGGGTGCAATTCATGTTGTCACAGCCAATATGAACAGCGGTAAAACCGTTCGAGCTGGTGCTGATTGGGTGCAATCTACTTTAGCCAATGGCTATCACGTTTTGGGTTTAGCTCCGCTTAATTCACTCGGCCAGCAAACGGCTAAAGATTGGGGCATTGAGCATATTCACAATCAGCAAGGCAATCAGCGCCAATTCTGGGAGGCTGTGAGGCAATGGCCAGCGGTTGTGCTTTGTCCCGATTCAATCAACAAAATCCCAGAATGGTTTTGGGAGAAGCCGGTGCTGTTGGTACTGGATGAAGCCAATCAAGTAACGCAGCATATTTGTCAGGGCGATACGCTGAAATCTCGGTATTCTCCAGTTTTAGAGGCCATTGAAAGCACTGCGAAACATGCGATCTCAAGTGGCGGCGCTATCGTTCTCAGTGAGGACGGTATTCCCGATCGCTGCGTTAAGTTCTGGCAAGCCATCAGCGGCGCAACAGCCGTTCGGTGTTTTCGCCATGAAAAACAGGGTATTCCTTGGAATGTATCGATGTATGAGGGGCATGTGAGCAGCTTTAGAGGGGCTTTACTAGCTCGGATTCAGAGTCACGAAAAGATTCTATTCGTGACTTCATCTCAGCTTGAGGCCAAACGGCTAGAGCACATCATCAACGAGCAATGCCAAGTTTTAGATACTGACACTGGAGACGGCACACGATGCAGCGTGAAAGTTGCTCGCATTGATTCAGAAACCAATGAAGGGGAAGCCTACAAGCTCTTTTTCGAGAATCCAAATCAATGGCTCAAGCAGAATCAGCCTGATGTGCTGATTCTTTCACCCAGCGCTAAATCAGGCGTGAGTATTGAAGGAGGCGTATTGGCTGAAAACGCCTATTTCTCTCAAGTGTGGGGATACTTCCCATGCCTTGATACTGATACCCACATGCAGCTATTGGGGCGCTATCGGCCTCCAGTGCCTAGATATATCTTTGCGCCTAAATTCATCCTGGGGAATGCCGATGAGGGGCAATACTCACCCCATGCTGCTCGAAAGCGCTTAGAGAGCAATCTAGCCAACGTAGCGAAGCTACTCAATCTTAATGAGGAGAATCGCGAGCAATCAGCCATCGAATCGGCTATTCTCGACTACCTATCAGAATCGGCTGTGGTATCCGGTAGCCAGAAAGCGATCGCACAAGTTGCCCTCATTGATCGGCTTGAATCGGCTGGGCATATCGTGAACTTGATTCAGGCTGCCAGCGATAAAGCCATTTCCGATATCTGGAAACAGGCCCAAGATGATATTTGGCAGGATGAAGCGCTAGAGATTGCCAATGGGGTGATTGAAGAGCATCACACCCCAGAATGGGCACATCACACCCTTGATTCAATGGAGGCGACGCGAGCCGATCGCATCCTTGCCCATAAGGTGCTCTGGCGTGATGAATTTCCTGGTGTGCTGTTTGATAGCCAAGATGAGGTATATGAGGCCATCACGAAAGACTATGGCAGGATGCGGCGCGGCGTATTGCTACAGGCACGGGCGCAAAATCTTGATGCGGTACGAGACAGCGATCGTGCTGTTGCCGAGCAAATTTTGAGCGGTAAAGTGCGAGCTGGCCACCGGCTACCCAAAAATTACATCAAAGCGGCGATGATAGATCGGCTGGGTGTGTTGACGTTGCTGGACGGCAAATTCTATAGCAATAGCGACCAGCGATGTATCTCAATCAAGAAACAAGCACTCCAATTTGCTAACGAGATTTACTACTGGCTAAAGCTCCAAATCAAGGAAAGCCAAACACCAGTACACATCTGCAACAAGCTACTCCAAAAGCTTGGCCTAAAAGCTGAGGCCATCTCTCGGCCTGGTAAACGTGGTGAGCAAAGCGATCGCATCTATGCCATCCCTGATTTGAATAATCCCCTCAGACAACGACTACTCAAAGCAGCTTGCAGCAAGCTTTCCAGCCCCGTATCCACGATTTGTAATAAGAATACAGACCCTATACAAATCATGGATACCAGCCCACCAAAGCCCCAAAGCGTAGCGAGTAAGGGGGGCGAAATTGTCTCCGATATTGTGGGCCAGTTCGCCAAATTTGGCACTAGCCTATCGAGTTGGCTAATCACTGCCGTCGAAGGTGCGATCGCAACCATCGAGTTATCCAATGTCTACGGAACCCAGCGGCGGCAAGTGCCTCTCAGTGAGCTGGAGGTGGTGGTGTAAAGCATCAGTAGCCCCACATTTCAATATCCCCGACCCCACACTGATAGGCGAAATCAGAGTAACCATCTCCGTCATCGTCTGCCTTCCCTTCTTCGGCAGTGGCAATAATCCACTGGATCGCATTGCCGCCATTTAATATGTCTTCTATATCCGCTGGCTGAACAGCAATTTCAAGGCTAGGCAAAAAATAAAATGTCGCTTTGCCGAAACCTGCGTCAGATTTTTCGTAGCCATCTAGCAGCTCTCGATATTTCTCTGAGCCTGCGTCAGACTCATAAAGCACGATCGCATCTGCGAACACCTGCTGCGTCTCTTCCGGCAACCGCTCAAACACCTTAAATGCTTCTGGATCGTTGCACACATACGGCTTATTGCCGCCACACGCAGTCAACGTAATCGCGATCGCAACTCCAAATCCAATCTTCTTAAACATGACATGGCTCCTTGATGATAAATACTCTAAATTTAGGAATACGCTACTATTCAGGCATGACAGGCGTTTTCGCTCTAGATTCACTGATTCTTTGCAAGATATTTCATTGTGCTTGAGTCCTCAATAGTGGTAGACAAAACACCCACAAAACACCCACAAAACTGGCACGAAACTGGCACGAAATTTAGAAAACCACCCAGGTAAAACTAGGGTAAAACTAGGGTGCTTTTTGGGCAATTTTGGGGTAGAGCCGAGAAGATTTACGGATAAATAAAGAGCTAAAAGCCTTGCCATGCAAGGAATACAGCTTAATTGCGATGCTCCGTTGCCTCTCTATGAATTTTGATCCCAGATAGACACTATACTTTTGAGCAAAAAACTCCTTTGAACGGCAGAAAAAGTGAAGTCGTACCCAAAGATATTTTGGTTCTCATGTAGGCCTTTGTATAGAAAGCGAACCAAAACGGACGCTAAGCCGTCCAGTTTTGTGGACAGAGACAGTGCAAAGCTTTGTGCAATAAAGGTTCTTGTCGAACAGATGACTAGCTGCCAGCAGCAGCAATTAATCAACGAAACGACAGGATTACAGCTTCTAAAAGACCTTGAAATAGGCCGTGTACTACTGATTTTTGAGGGGTATGTAGTCCATTTGCAGTCCAACACTGTACTACTCTTGAAAAACAAAGTCGCTAAGCAGCCATCTGCTTACAACGGTGATCGGCTCATCTTCTCCCTTAGGATTTCTCGTTGTTCGTGCTGACTTAGGGATGACGTAATTGCTCAACTGGGTTGACCAAAGCACGGCTTTAGCAGAAGATGATAAGCTTTTGCCATGACAGAACTGCCGCCACTTGATGGACTGAGCCCTGCCGAAAAGGATGCCCTGATAGAAGGGCTGTGGCAGGAACTGCAACGATTGCGGGCAGAAGTCGAACAACTGAAGCGAAAGCGGGTGAAGAAAACGTCGCGCAATTCAAGTTTGCCTCCTGCCAAGGGCTTCAAACCCAATCAGAGTCGCTGTGAGCCAACGGCTAGCCCATCGGACGAAGCGGGAAGCCACCGTGACGGTGGGCGAGAATTAAGTCAACAGCCCAATCAAGTTGTGGTGGCTCAAGCCAAGAGCTGTCCCCACTGTGGGACTGAGGTTGACCGCTCAAGGCAGCGCTTGAGCGGGATTTACGAGCGGATTGAATTGCCTCAGCTCACCCCTGACATCACGCGGGTGGAACGCTATGGCGGGGTATGTCCCTGTTGCCAGCAAACCTATGAGGCTCCCGTTCCAGTCGGGTTGGAACCCGGCTCTCCCTTTGGTAACAGTGTGGCAACTCTAGTCACCTATCTGCGCTACCGCCATGCCATCAGCTATGAGCGGCTGAGCCAGTTGATGAGCGACCTTTGCGGTCTGAGTGTGTCGCAAGGAGCCATTGCCAATCTACTGAAACGAGTGCAGGGTCAACTTCAATCCCCGGTGGCCCAGATTGTGGAGCGCTTGCGCAGTGCTCGTCTGGTCGGCAGTGATGAGACGGGGGCACGAGTCAATAGAGTCAACCAGTGGGAGTGGGTGTTTCAGAATGAGCAGGTCTGTTTGCATGTGATTCGCCCGAGCCGAGGAAAAGCCGTCATTGACGAGGTGATGGACGGCCATCGGCCTCAGGTGTGGGTCTCTGATTTGTTTAGTGCTCAGAAGGCTCATCCGGCAAACGAGTGGCAAGTGTGTTTGGCCCATCAACTGCGCGATTGTCAGTATGCCATTGATGCCGGTGATGACTTATTTGCTCCTCGGATGAAACAGCTGTTCCTCAAAGTCATTGCTCTGCAACGACGACGACACACTCTGGCGGCCTCAACCGTCGAGCAGTATGGCGCTCGATTTCGCGGCTCACTGCGGGAGATTTTGAATCTGCAACCCCAATCGCTTGAAGGGCAGCGGTTGCTCAAACGTTATCGAAAGATTCGCTCTCATCTGTTGCTGTTTTTGACGGATGAAACCATCCCGCCGACCAACAATGCCAGTGAACAAGCGTTGCGCTGGAGCGTGGTCTTTCGCAAGGTGACCAACGGATTTCGCTCCGATTGGGGAGCCGAGCTGTTCGCTCAGGTGCGATCGCTCATCAATACCGCACAGCGTCAGGGCATCTCTGCCTTTGATGCCATTTCTCGTGCCCTTACCTCTCAGCAGTCCGATTGGCTACTGGGTTGAGCAATTACGGGATGACAATTGCGGCTCCGGTTCCCCTAATCGACGCCGATGTTCTACACCAGCCGCGATCGCATCACTGCCGTCGTCATTCCTGATGCTTGGATTCTGAAGCCCTGACCAATGATCTAGGTCAGCCGTGATTCGCTTCAGCACTCGTAAGACCCACATCTGATTCACACTGACATAGGCTGTTTTGCAGTCACAGTCGGCTCTCAGATTGATAACCACCCGTTCGCCCCGAGCAAGTTGCTCCAGCCACTCAATACACCGACGCAACAGTCCCACTTCATCCGCCAATCGCTGCCGCAGCACTGTCTCTGCTGGGAGATGCTCGTCTAACTGATCGTCAGCATTGCGCCCATTCAACGGGTCAGGTGAGTTTAGCCATGCCGGAATGTGATGAGCTTCATCCGACTGCAGCAGTTGGTGAACTCGACTCGAACTCAATCCCATGACCGCAGCAATTTTGCGAATCGATAAGCCATCAGCATGGGCGGCTGCGATCGCCCAGATTTGCTCCCGTTGAGCCTCTTCTAGACGTATGCGTGCCAGCGATAAACGGGCCTGAATCCGTTTTTCCTTTGCTACTTCTGCTTTGAGCTGTTCTCTAGATTTCATAACCCAAACTATATATGGGTTCTACCGATTTTGTCCACAAAACTGGACAGCTTAGCGACCATTTTAGTTCGCTTTCTATACAAAGGCCAAATCAGTCAAATACTGTATGAGTTGCTGGATTAGGCTACTGACTCGCAGATCAGAATGTTTTGATCGTGGTCTCCGCTCAGCCAGTTTCATCAATCCATTGCCCGAAGATGCTGTCGTATCCATTCCGTGAAGGCTTCCCGATCTAGCTTGCCCGCTGCCAGCTCCAACATCACCTTTTCCTGCTCATCTACCGAAGCAGCTAACTCAAACCCATTTAGCACCAAGAAAACTTCCATCGCCGCATGGGCCGTACGCTTATTGCCATCCACAAAAGGATGGTTCATCGCTAGTGACAAACCGAGTGCAGCAGCCTTATCTGCCAAACTGGGATACAACTCCTGACCGCCAAATCCCATTTGCGGCTGGGCGACGGCAGACTCCAATGCACCCTGATCCCGTACTCCGCTGCCGCCACCCGTTTCATCGAGCACTCGCTGATGTAGTTTTTGTACCTCCTCAACCGTCAAATACCGCATCAAGACAACCGCTCATACAGCTCCCGATTCTTGTTCAGCACGTAATTCATAGCCTGATCAAAGCCATCTGCCGGTGCAGGCTGTGCGGTTACAGTATTGATATCAAAACTTTCCTTGAAGTCCTTGTTCATCCAGTCCATTGGAATCACTCCTTCGTGCTGTAATCGACCCACTACGATAGCGGGATGAATCCCTAACCTTTCCGCAAACTCTGCAACAGCCTCCTTACTCGTTAAGTTAGTCAGCTCTGCATCATACTCAGGTGGAATCAGAAACTCCTTAGCCCATTGATCAGCTTCTACCTCCTGCTGAGATTTCAGCTTCTCGCCTTTCCCCCAATCATCTAAAAAGATGTCTTTCTTTTGGTCGGCATGTAGCAGAATATGAGCTGCTTCATGGAAAAAATTGAACCAAAACTTGTCGTTCTTTTTTCCATAAAGAGAGAGCTGAATTAATGCTTTATGAGGGTTTAGCCAGCGAGCAACACCACTAGTACGCGCTCGCGGAACAGACGGAACTAGAACCAAAATAACTCCAGCACTCCAGCACATCTGGCGCATTCTCGGCACAAACTCTTCTGGAGCCAAAACCGTCAGTTTTCGGATCTCCTCAACTGCTTTCTCAAACTTAGCCTTGTGATATCTAGGACTAGGTAGCTGTTCAGCCGCTATTTCTCCCTGCCTGAGCCAAGCAGAAATAGCCCCTACATCACATTGATCAGGGCGAGTCTGGCGAAAGGAAGCTTGCATACCTACATAATGCTTTCTCCAGTCATCCGGAGAAGCAACACCAAAGAAAGCCAATAGGTCTCTAACTACACAAGGCTTATTCTTGGCATCCAGTCGGCATTTAGGAATAATCCCCTGATTCATCAGCTCTTTAACCGGTAATTCATTTAACCAGTCTGTCCACGATGTCAGGATTTCTTGTTCTCCAACCTTGGCTAATTCAGCCCGATATTGGGCTTCCCGATTCAACCAAAACGCCGCAGTACTGCCAAGAACCCGCTCCAGTTTTAGAGCTGTGTCTTCGGTGATTGGCGCTTTGCCGTTGATCAGATGACTAATATGTTTGGTTGTATATCCTAGACGCTCTGCCAGTTGGGTTTGAGTCCAGTCGCGTTCCTCTAGCAAGTCTGCGATGGTTTCGCCGGGAGGCGAAATCCAATCTGGGGCGAACGATTGCAATGTATCAATCATGGTAATCCCCTATCCATAAAATGCGAACTTGCGTAACTTGGCTCCAGTCAATGCCGCCATCCCCTTTTCGAGGAATGGGATCATTGGCTGCTTCAAATACCAAACGTTGTGGATGCACCAAATCTAGAGCAAATTCCCCTGCGCGATCTCCCGTTAGGGGATGGGGACGCCCTGCACACAACTCTGTCACAACCGAGGCAGCCACTAAATCGGCTAATCGCGATCGCAACTTCTTTGCCATCTGAGCACCCAGCTTTCTCTGAGCCAAATTTGACTGTTCACATAACTCTTGTAAATTTTTGTCTTCAAAGACGATTTCCATGGGAAAGCTCTAATAAAAGTTTACCATTTCGGTAAACTATTTACCATATCGGTAAATTTTATTCCGCGATTTGTAATCCGTCCAGCATTTCCACCACCGCATCCATCTCTAGCCAAAACTCCCGTCCGGCCTCCTCCCAGTCTTCCCAGATCTCTTTCAGGCTCTTGGCCTCTTCTGGCTTATCTGTCGTCAGCTTACGCCGTACATACAGCGGAATCGACAAGCTGTAATCCTGCTCGGCCACATCCGCCAGGGTTGCCACCTTGGCAAAGCCCGGTTCATCGGCAAACCCCTGATACGCCTGCAAAATCCGTGCCTGGTGCTCTGGCTTCAAAAAGCTCTGGGCCTGGACCCGTGCGACTTCTTTCACCGCATCAATAAATAACACCTTGCCCTGGCGCTCTGGGGGCTTAGCCGTGCGGCAGATGACCACACAGGCTTCCATCGGCGAGTTGTAAAACAGGTTTGGCCCCAACCCCAGCACACAATCCACCAGGTCAGCCTCCACCAGCTTTTGCCGCATCTCTGCCTCCTCCCGCCGGAACAAGACCCCGTGGGGAAACAGAATCGCGCAGAGCGCCCCGTTTGCTGGTTCAGACTTTTGAGAATGTGCTGAAAAAAGGCATAATCGGCTCGGCCCTGGGGCGGGGTGCCGAGAAAATTGCGCCCCCACTTGTCAGTTTGAAACGCTTCTCGATCCCATTGTTTGATGGAATAAGGCGGATTGGCCAGCACTACATCAAAGGAGCGGAGGCGATCTCGCTCCACAAAGCCAGGATTATCTAGGGTATCCCCCCGAACGACAGCGTAATCCTCTAGCCCATGCAGCACCAGGTTCATGCGGGCAATGGAAGCGGTCATGTGGTTGCGTTCCTGCCCATAGAGCTTTAGGGTGCGGTACTCGCCCCTTTTGCGCCTTACCTCCGCCAGAGCCGAAATCAACATGCCGCCCGTACCACAGGTGGGGTCATAGATGCTTTCATCCGCTTTTGGGTCTAGCATCTGGGCCATTAGATGCACCAGGGTGCGGTTGGTGTAAAACTCCTGGGCAGTGTGACCGCTGTCGTCAGCAAACTTCTTGATCAAAAACTCGTAGGCATTGCCTAGTTCATCCTCTGGTACATTCTCCAGGGTTAATGTCACGGATGAAAAATGCTCCAGCAGGTCTTTTAGGGTGTGGTCGGGTAGACGGTTTTTATTTGTCCAGGGAGCATCGCCAAAAATACCATCCAACCGGCCAGGATTCGCCTGCTCAATGGCTCGCATCGCATCTTGAATTTCACGCCCAACGTTTTTCGCCACCAGTCGCACATCTTTCCAGTGGGCTCCATCGGGAATGATGAACCGCTCATCAGCCATCGCACGAGCATAGTCCGCATCTTCACTATCGGCCAACGCTTGGTTAAAGTCCTCATCCCACACATCCGACAGACGCTTGTAAAACAAGAGCGGAAATACAAACTCAGTAGATCACAAATCCTCTCAAAAGCAAGTATGTCCATCAGGAAAGGGGTAGGGTCAGGCTAACCAATAATAAAGTAACAGCCATGACTGCCTACCCACCTTCAGTATCCTCCAGCCCAGCCCTAACCGATGAGGTCACGTTGACTGCCGCCCTAGACTGGGTCTCGGCCCAGATTCCCCTGGAGACTCAAGGGGTTTACAGCCCGCAGACGTTTTATCACGTTTTGCTGTGGGCGGCGAGTCGGCAGGACACGGTCGAACATGCGTGTGAGGTGTTAACGGGCGTGCCCAGTAGTAATGATGTGCGCTACCATCTCAACCAATTGGAGGACATGGCCCAGTTAGAGACCCAGGCGAATGAGGCGCTACAGGGTCGACTGCCGGAGGGCATCGGCAATCATCGTCACCGCCTAGCGATTGATTTACATCTGATTCCCTACTATGGCGTGCCCAACCAGCAGGAGATGCCGTACATCTATCGGTCTCAAGCTAAAGCGGGCACGACCACCTTTTTTGCCTATGCGACGGTCTATGTCATTGGCCGCCATCAGCGAGTCACCCTAGCTCTCCATGCGATCCCCCGTGGGGAGACGATGGTGGCGACTCTAACAATCCTATTGGCTCGATTGACGACCTTGCGGGTGAAGATCAAACGACTCTATCTCGACCGAGGGTTTTACAGTGTGCCGGTGATTCGCTGGTTACAGGCGCTGCACATCCCCTTTCTGATGCCCGCTATCATTCGCGGCAAACGGGGGGGAACCCGCGCCCTCTGCCACGGTCGCCACAGTTATCGAACTCAGTATACGCTCAAGAGTCCGGAGTATGGGTCGGTGGTGTGTCAGATGGCGGTGGTGTGTCGCTATCACAAAGGACGTCGTCATCGGCATGGGATTCAATACCTGCTGTTTGTGGTGTATCGGGTGGAGGTTGCCCTGGCTCACTTACCCTCCCACTACCGCAACCGTTTCGGCATTGAAACCAGTTACCGCCTGAAAAATCTCGGCCGAATTCGCACCACCACCAAGCATCCGGTTGTGCGCTTTTTCTATGTAGCCTTGGCCTTTATTCTGGTGAATTTGTGGATTGGGTTGCTGTGGGCTTATGTCAGCCAGTCGCAACGTGGGGGGCGACGAGTCTATCGAGCCCTCTTTCCATTGAAAACCATGCTGGAGTTCCTCTCTCATGCAATTGAGCGACGCTTTCCTCTCATCCAGGCGGTTTTTCTACCAAACTCTACTTAAAGTTTGTGATCTACTGAAACTGCTTATAGTCGCCTGCATCTACTAAACCGCGCAGGATAGTGGCTGCTCCCCAGAGATAGCTTTCCAGTTCTGTCTGGGAAATTGTCGTTTTACTCATTCAACCAGCCTCCTTCCACCATCACCTTTTGCAATTGCTCTTCTGCCTCCCGGCAGCGCTCCAGTGCTGCTTTGAAATCTGCGATCGCTTCCGGCAGCGGCGGAATATCTTGCCCGATGGGCGGCAACACGTAGCGGGAAATGTTCAGCGTACCGCCTTCCTTCTCAATCTCGCTTAGGGTCACCACCTTAGCGTGGTCTTCCACATCGGTAAAGTTCTGATACCACTGGAGAATGGTCGCTGAGTGCTCTGGCTCCAGATAGTTTTGGGCGCGTCCCTTACGGAACAGGCTAGATGCATCGATAATCAACACCTTTCCAGCGCGCTCGCTAGGTTTTCGCTGACGCAACACCAGAATACAGGCTGCCAACCCTGTACCGTAAAACAAGTTTGGAGCTAAACCAATTACTGACTCAATCACGTCAAGCTCCAGCAAATGCTGCCGGATTTTGCCTTCCACTCCACCTCGGAACAGCGCCCCTTGAGGCAGCACCACTGCCATGCGTCCGTGAGGCTTGGCCATCGAGGTAACCATGTGTTGCACCCAGGCAAAGTCACCGCTCTTATCTGATGGCAGCCCAGCAAAAGCTCGCCCCCAAGGATCAGACTACCAAATCTCTCGACCCCATCGCTCTAAAGAAAAAGGTGGATTAGCAATCACCACATTAAAGGTGGCCAGTCCTCCACCGGGATTGGTGAAGACAGGCGATCGCAGGGTATTGCCCCGCTCAATGGTGAAGTCCTCAACCCCGTGCATTAGCAAGTTCATCCGTGCTGCCGATGCCGTCGTCAGGTTCTTCTCCTGACCATATAGCTTGCCAAAGAATGTGCGTGGGTCACCGCCCCGCTTGCGAATCCGTTCCACGGCTGCCAGCAACATGCCGCCGGTGCCGCAAGCTGGATCGTAGACCGTCTCGCCTTCCTCCGGAGCCAGAATATCGACCATGAGGTTTACGATGCTACGCGGGGTGTAGAACTCCCCCGCTTTATTCTTGGTAGCGTCGGCAAAGTTCTTGATCAGGTACTCGTAAGCGTCGCCCATCACATCGCTAGCGACCCGCTCATTCCCCAGCTTGAATGACGAGAAATGCTCGATCAAATCCTTCAGTAGGGCATCGGGCAGTCGCTCTTTATTTGTCCACTGAGCATCACCAAACACTCCATAGAGGTGTTCCTGATTTGCGATCGCAATGTTCTGCATGGCATTTTGAATCGCGGTGCCCACATTACTCGCCGCTTCCCTTACATCTCGCCAGTGACTGCCCTCTGGAATTTGGAATCGGTGCTCATCATCAAATGCCTCACCGTATTCCGCAATCATGCGATCTCGCTCTTCGTCCCACACGTCACAGATCCGTTTAAAGAACAGGAGTGGCAAAATGTAGCTTTTCCAATCCGTGCGATCAACGGGACTACCCCGCAAGATATTGGCTGCTTCCCAGAGCTTGGACTCCAATTCTGGCAGGGTAACGACATCAAATAAATTGCCTTGTGTCATAAGTGAGGAAAGAAAGCAAAGCGATCATCATTTTATGGGTGTAAGTCTAATCGCTTCAAACCTTGGCGTGAGAAGAATTAAGTTACATGAGTATCTATCTACTCGTCTACCTGGGTACCCAAAGATTTAAACTGCTGCCATGCTTCAGCAGATCCTTTCTCCCGTGCCACTCGCATAAATGCAGCGGCAATCTCCTCTAAGAAGTCACTGCGATCGCACTGGATTTCCGCGTCATCTAGATCAAGCAACACACGGTCAATCTCTTTGCTGAGCTTTTTAGGGATACGGAATGAACACTGCATGTATTTTGGATCATTCCGCTTGGCAATCGGCTTGTCTGTAGGCTGAATATCTGGGTACCCAGCTTTTAGAATATTTGAACTTTCAGCAGGTTGTGTATCCGGCTTTGCAGCACTCAGAATATCCGTGAACCTAGTTACTCGGTCTTGACCGCTTTTAGAATTTCCTTTTTTAGGCTTGTCCAGTCCCGCCACGGTATTCCCCCTCCTCTCACTTCATTAACTGGTGTGCCTGCCGCTGCTGCTTCTTTGTATGCCTTATAGAACCGGATGCCCCGGCTGAAGACTGGAAAACCATTTTCCTTTAGCAGTTCCATTGCCTGTTCTCCGTCCTTTTGCGGTCTGGGTGGAACCATCGTTAGCAATACTCGCCAGTTCGCATTAGATGGCAAAGCTTTTGTCAGCATAGCCATTGCATCGAGGCCCAAAGTATCCGGTGTGGTGGGAATAATCAGCAAATCGCAGCCCCTAGCCAGTTCTTCAACTTCAGCGTCATTGGGGCGGGCTGGTGTATCGATGACGATCCAATCGAAATGTTGCGATCGCAGTACCCTTGCAGCCTCCATATCACCGCACACTTGAAAAGGCAGCAAACCAGGCTTGGCCCATGTTGATGCTGAGCGGTTAGGGTCGCTATCAATCAGAAGGTTGTCGCCATCGAGCAATGTTGCCAGATGGATTGCTGATGTCGTTTTGCTGACTCCCCCTTTATACGAGGCTAGGCTGATTACAGGCATAGTCACTCCTTGATTCAGGAATACCTTATCCTGTACCCAGCTTTTCAGCACACTGCATATCTAAATATGTAGCTATCAAAATATTTAAATATTTGGGTACCCAGTTTTTCAGATAGATAAATACTCAAATTGTCAAATATCAACTGGCACAGCGAGTCCTTGATTAATTGCGTCTCGAAGCAGGTGATCCATCCTTGTAAAACAAGGCTTTGAGCAATACCAGCAAAACGTCTGGACTAAAAATGGACTGATTTTTCTAAATAGCCACTAAATCAGAACGAGAAATCAGGGGTTTCAGCCGTTGTGCCACTTCTTTTGATCTGGCTGGTTTAGTCCACTGATTAAATAGAACAAACGATCTTAATCAAGGCGATTATTTCAAAAATCCGGTGAATGCAGATTTATTCTGAATATTAATTCAATGAAGCGCCTTCAAAATCGTTAGATTTTGGTGAGTGTGGCGCATATTAAAAATAGTGATTGCAGAACCTTTTCCCTGAGTCATGAATGAGCCAAACGTTGCCCAACAATTGCGAGCTTCAGTAAAGCTAGTGAAGCCAGAACTGTTGGCTGATGTTCCTGATGACTATAATGCACGGCAGACATTTAACTATCTGCGTCACAGAGCAACCAACTATGAAGAGTTGCTAGAGCAGCACAGAGCGCAATATGGGAATGTAACCCCGGCTGAAAATAAGGCTTTGACACAGGGCGCGGCAGATGTGATCATTGCAGCCTTCCGTTCTGAGAACACGAATTTGCTGTTAGGGAATGCCAGCACTCCTTTTGCTAATTTTACCCGTGCGATCGCAAATCTTTTAGGCATAGGTTCAGGGATTGACCTTCAAGCCATTCATGACGCAACGAGAACTTTAAAGAAGTCTCAAACCATGTATAAGTCATGGAACGAGCGCTATCGACGGCAGCGAGAAATGGTCTTAGAGATTGTCAAAGCTGCTGACCCAGAGATCTATAACCGAGTCAAGGACATCTATAGCGCTAACTCAAAAGCTAAGCTTGATGCACTTGAGAAGGAGTTGTTCGGTGGCTAAGAGAACAACCCAGAAAAATAAACAGACTGGCATCAAGGCTATGAAGTTGGTCGCTATCAAGCAAGAGTGCTATGCGATCGCGGGTGTGGCTACTACGGCGGAACTGAAGCGAAAATATCAAACATTGGCAAAGGGTCGGGACTTTCGGAAGCGTAAGACCTGGGAACATGTGCTGAAGAACTTACAGCAGGATGGAGATTGGCTTGGTATCCGTCTCACCGACCTGGAAGATCAAGCCGCTAAAGAACAAGAATTTACAGCGGCAGAGATTGGAACGTTTACCTTTACTCCTGAACGGGTAGCTATGGATCAAGCAGCTGAGAACGATGATTAAGTCTGATGCCCTCCCTCATTCTCTGCCTGAAATCAGTGCCATCTATCGAGTTTGGCATCAAGGTCAGGTTGTTTACGTCGGTAAGGCAACTAACCTAAAGCAACGTTGGATTAGCCATCATATCTACCCAAAGCTCTATCAAACTTACGGTGCAGACTGGACAGTTGACTGGGTACCGGTACGAGTCAGTCACTTAAACCGGGCTGAAGCTTTTGCTTATCGCCACTTTAGACCTATTCTCAATCAGATTGATCCTTCCACTATTAGACGACAATGACATAGGCGGGTGAGACCTGCCGACGACAGTTACACAGCCGGGTAGAGAGCACCATTTTTTATCACCTGTTCCAGTTGTCGTCATAGAAAAAGACACTAGAGGCATCTCCCAAGAATGTGGGGAAGCCACCAGTGCCCAAACAAACTATTCAAAGTTATCAAATCAAAGTGTATAAGAAAGCGCGAGAGCTCGGCCTAACGCAGAGTGATGCAGCTGCGATTGCCGACTTTTCAGACCGAACCGGTCAACGAATTGAAGCAGGGACGCATCAACCCAATCGAGGTCGCTTGCGGGATTGGCGCACGAGCGCCGACCCGTTAGCTGGGGTATGGGAAGACGAGTTGGAACCGATGTTGCGGCGCGAGCCGAGACTGAAGCCGATGACGTTGTTCGAGTACTTGCAAGAGCGCTATCCGGGTCAATATCCGCAAGTGCTGCGCACCCTGCAACGGCGAGTGAAGACGTGGAAAGCATTGTATGGTGAAGCACCGGAAGTGATGTTTGAACTACGCCACGAGCCTGGGGTGATGGGCATCTCCGACTTCACCGAACTCAAAGGCGTTGAGAGCTGATTTCTAAAACAAACCTTAAGCTGCTTTACGCCGTAGCATGAGTCGAATCAACGCCCCATAAATCATGGCTTCACTGCTATCGGTGTACACCTCGTAGTCTTTGCTCAACCGCCGATATCGGTTCAACCAACCAAAGGTGCGTTCTACTATCCAGCGTTTGGGCAAGACTTCAAACGTCTTATCCGAGCGCTTGATGACCTCAACCCGTACGGCCTCTCCACAGACCTGACGTACGGCCCGAGCAAAATTAGGCCCCGAGTAACCTTGATCAACATAGACGACCTCTAAACGGGATAAGCGTTCACGCGCTTCATGCAGTACCACAACGGCCCCTAATCGTTCCGAAGCATTCGCTTCAGTCACTAAAACGCCCACCACGAATCCTTGGGAATCGACTACGATATGGCGCTTACGGCCTTTAACCGTCTTGCCACCATCAAAACCATAGACCGCCCCCTTTTTTCCGTCGTTTTGACCGACTGCGAGTCCGCGATCGCGATGCTGGAATCCACCTCTCGCCCCATCTCTTGCCGCAACTCGCCGCGCAACTCATCGTGAATTGCCGGCCAAATCCCTTTGCGCTGCCATTTGCGGAAATATTTGTAGACCGTTTGATGCGGCGGGAAGTCATGGGGGAGCATTTCCCACTGACAGCCCGTGCGTTGGACATAGAAAATCGCGTTGAGAATGTCCCGTAAATCGACCTCGCGAGGATGCCCAAAGCCCTTCGGAGCCGGTAGCTTCGGCTCAATCACTATCCATTCGGCATCGCTCATGTCACTGGCGTAAAGCTGGCGTGTGGGATTAGCAACCTCTGGCAGACGACTCATCGTAAACGGCAGAACGCAACGTCTCTACGATAAAAACAGAATGCTTTCACATCGCTCCGCTTTAGATTCTCTTTAGAACTCAGCTCTGAGATTACGATTAACGGTCAACCGTTTGAGCATCTGCTCTACCACTACCGCTTAGCCTACAGTGGTTGGCGCTATGCGCAAGTGATTCAAGGGGGTGAGAGCTTTATCGCCCTATCTGAAGGATTGCAGAATGCCTTATGTGCCAGTGGTGGAGCTCCCAAAGAGCATCGCACCGATAGCCTGAGCGCCGCCTATCGCAATACCGGTGGCACAGGTCGCAAACCGTTGACTCGCCTATATGATGACCTGTGCCACCACTACCGTCTAGAACCGACGCGCAATAACAAAGGGATTGCTCACGAAAATGGCGCGATTGAGTCTCCCCATGGCCATCTGAAAAACCGCATCACCCAAGCGTTGTATGTGCGGGGTAGTACTGACTTTGAGAGTGTGGCCGCCTATCAAGCGTTCATCGCAGCTTCGGTTGACAAGCTCAATCAGCAGCACCAGGCGAAGTTTGCCGAAGAGCAGAAGCATTTACAGCCCCTGCCCAATCATCGGGTGGCTGATTATGAAGTCCTCACCGCCCGCGTGAGCACGCGCAGCACCATTGACGTGCGCTGCATCCTCTACACCGTGCCCTCCCGGTTAATTGGTCGTCAGCTCGAACTGCATCTGTATCATGACCGCATCTGTGGCTACCTGGAGCGCCAGTTGGTGGTGGAACTGCCACGGGTGCGCGTGACGGCCAACGATAAACGGCGCGCCCGGTGCGTCAACTATCGCCATGTTATCGAAGGTCTCAGGCGCAAACCCCGCGCCTTCCTCTACTGCACGTGGCAGCACGACTTATTGCCCAATGACCACTATCGCTCTCTATGGCACCAACTGGAGACGTCTTTTGACCGCGATTCTGCCGCTCGGTTAATGGTTGAAGCACTCTACATTGCGGCTACGCAAAACCGAGAAGCGGCAGTGGCTCAGTATCTAGACGCGCAATTAGCCTCGGGCACAGTAACGCTGAGCGCGCTGCGTCAACACTTTCAACTCCTGAGCGAGTCCGTCCTGCCGAACATCCAGGTGCAACAACATAACCTCAAAGATTATGACCAACTCCTCCGAGCCGACCCCACCGATCAGTCCTTACCAGAGCCTGAGTCTGCACCTCAAACAACTGCGGCTTTCTCACATGCTCCAGCATTGGGAAAGCCTCGAACATCAAGCCATGCAAGACCAGTGGTCTTACGCTCAATTCTTGCTGGCACTGTGCGAATTGGAGGTGGAGCGGCGCTGGAGCCTGCGCCTCCAACGCGCCCTGCAAGAGGCCCAACTGCCCCCGGCCAAAACGGTTTCCAACTTTGAGTGGCGCCATCTCCCCCAGCTCAATCCGGCTCCTTTGATGCAACTGACCACCGACACCCGCTGGTTGGAGCGAGCCGAAAACTGTTTGATCTTTGGCCCCTCTGGCGTGGGTAAAACCCATCTAGCAACTGCGATCGCTCGCGCCATTGTGGAACTGGGCAAGCGGGCTAAGTTCTTTGTCGCCACCACCTTGGTTCAGCAGTTGCAGCAGGCTAAATTACAACTGCAACTGCCCGCTTTGCTCAAGAAACTCGACCGCTTTGACTTGCTGGTGATTGATGATCTCGGCTATGTCAAAAAGTCAGAAGCCGAAACTTCTGTCCTTTTTGAGTTGATTGCTCATCGCTATGAGCGGCGTAGTCTGCTCATTACCGCGAACCAGCCCTTCAGTCAGTGGGACGCTGTCTTTGCCGACACCATGATGACCGTTGCCGCTGTCGACCGGCTGGTTCATCATGCTCTGATTGTTGAAATGCAGGCCGATAGCTATCGCAAACGGTCGGCCGCGACGCGCTCCGCTCACGCTTCATCTCAGGCTTAATCCTCATTTGGTCAGCGATCATAGCTGTCACGACAGCTATGATCGCTTATTCATTCCGTTATTCATCGGCAACGGTTCAACTGACGGATTCGCCTATCTAGCTGTCGCGTCACGCCAAAAGCTTGACATTTGATATTCCACACAGCTTGGAAAAACTCAGCCTCTTAAAACAGCTTCGATGAGTTCCTAAAGTGTTTTACAGCTGCACATGCGATCTAAACTTTACTGTTTATCAATGTCGAGAACATCAAACAAGTTTGTTTGCCTCCAGTCCGAATCCAAGTTTTCTGGCCACTGACTCATATCTAGCTCTATTGCTTGTTCAATTGGATAGCGCTCCATGTCCCGAGATCTATAATTGACTGGATTATAAAGAGACACGATTTCCGTATCACTTAACTGACGTAGCGCTGGAAGTCGTTTTTCAATGTAGGATTCCATAGCTTGGTAGTGCTTACAGTCATGGCACTTTGGTAAACACCCTGGGATAGTACAGTAGCATCCTGAAACATCATTTAACGAAAAATCAAACTTGCATTCTTTGCATCGATGAGTCTTCAAGTTTGTGTGAGAGGAAAGGAGACTAATTGATGTTGAGCTGCAATTGGGACATTGTAATATTTGGGGTTTAATCATTTTCCAACGAATCAGCCACTCTTGCCTTGCTAAAGAGACGCGCAGACAGTGCTGGTTGAAAGTGGTGTACTCGTTGTACATGGCGACTCCAATGAAGGGGACGTTTGAGACTTCAGATTGATCTGAGCAACCTGACCGTCCTGTATGAATATTTTATCGATGACCTTGGAGTAGATGGTCACCTTCTCATCACTCGATAAGGTCGTCCAAAAAGAGAGATTGTCGCCCCTAAAGATCAATTCTGCTGCATCTTTATGGATGTAGCTGTTCTCACGCTGTTCTTCTTCCGCAATATCGCGATCCAGTTTTGCTTTGGCTTCTTCGATGTGATGGTGCGTCGCAATGTTGTCCAGTGCTGCCCGACTTGCTTTGAGTTCTTCCAGCTTAGACTTCACATATCGACCTTGAGGATTCTGCCAGTATCGATACTGAGGGTTAGTGGTTTTGACGAAATCCGTGATTTCTGACTCAGATGCGCCATTGAGATTTAAGACAAGGAGTACGAGATTGTCATGGTCTTTTCGTTGATCCATCGCCTCTTGCTGCATTTTGTTAGAGGTGAGTACGAGCTCCTGAACGAGATGCTTCTCTATGTCACTCTTTTTCGCGTTACCGTGATTTGAGCACCCTGCACCCGCGAATCGGCAACCAAAATACTGATACTTGCTGTTGTGACTAGTTTTGGGTGTACATCGGGCATGGCATTCATTGCAATAAACCAGGCCATTGAGATAAGCATAGGGCTGATAAACAGAGCCATCGTTAAGATTCTTGTTGAGCCCTTTGTTGCCAATCCGTCTAGAGATTTTGAGTGCTTCAAAAACTTGAGCGGCTTCATCAGAGGAGAGTAAAACTTGATCCGGATGAGTGTTCTCTAGAAACTGTGGAGTATCAAGCTTTTCTTCATCTCCATTCTTTCCGTCCGATGGTTCAATCCGGTTCTGTTGTGGCTCCTGTGTCCCTGGTGTTTTATCTCCGCCGCCAAAATAAACAGTATGACCTTGTAAAACAGGATTAGATAGCCACTGAACAAAGCCATCAGGCGTCCAGGATAAAACTTTAACAGCTCCGCTTCTCCGGCCCTTTTTTCGTTCAATGCCATATTTCTGAAAAAACTTGTGGATTGCGCCACGAGGGCTTTTCAACTCAAGAAATAGCTGAATTACTTCCCGGAGTAATTCATACATGGTGTATCCGGGAACTGGGGCATTCTCTGGATTCGGGTCACTTATATCCAGAGCTGCCATATCTAAGCTATCTACATTGGGTTTATCCGCTAGCAGACATAAGAAACGAGAGTGATCGAGCCGATATTTATGTTTTTCAACGGTGTATCCTAATGGCGCAATGTCATTGGCATATTGCTTGCTGCGGCGCTGTCGTTTTTCGCTCTTGACCCGGTTGGCCAAATTCTTCGTTTCCATCTCGGCAATAATGCCCATGACACTGAGCAGAACTTGCCCAGACACTGAACTCAAATCTAGTAGCGGAAAATCTAAGATTTTTAACTCAGCTTGAGCCTCTTCAATGATGTCGAGGATATGGTAGAGATGTCGTTGGGAACGAATGAGTCGGTCTAAACGTGGCGTGACAATCGTATGAACGTTACCTGCTTGAACCTGTTCAAGTAGCTTGTCTAATTCAGTCCTAGAGTTTTTCTTACTAGCAGACTCAATATCTTCATAGATTGGGCCTGCACCATAGTGTTTGACGAGTTCTCGTTGTCGAGCGAGCGACTCAGATTCAGAAGCTTGACCCTGAGTAGATACGCGAATGTATCCGGCGATTATTTTTTGCATAGGCTGTAGTAAATGCTTAATGTTGAGGTAAAGGGTTCCTGAGATCTTGTTGAAGCCAGACTCCATCAGGCTAGATCAAGAGTCAGAGAAATGTATCGAGCTGCCCTTTTTCATGGAACACTCATACTATATTGTGCAGAACAATGCAAGCTTTGGTCTGCACAAATTTGGTTAGAAAAGAGATCATCTCATTCAGAAGGTGCACTAGCAAATCTCTGTCGCAGCAAAGATATTTGGTGAGTTTTCAAGCGTTGGAGCTTTGCTAGTAGAACCAGCGGGGGCATTTGGACAGAAACCTACGGTTTCGCCTAAAACTCCCTCAGAGTAGGGATTTCAAAGTTTGCCCTTTCTCCTGAATATTTGCGACTTTAAGCAACTACTCGTTTGATTTTTGAGGGTTCTAACATCCATTCTTAACGGAAAATCAAGAGGTTCAGAGTATCAGTAGATCACAAACTTTAAGTAGAGTTTGGTAGAAAAACCGCCTGGATGAGAGGAAAGCGTCGCTCAATTGCATGAGAGAGGAACTCCAGCATGGTTTTCAATGGAAAGAGGGCTCGATAGACTCGTCGCCCCCCACGTTGCGACTGGCTGACATAAGCCCACAGCAACCCAATCCACAAATTCACCAGAATAAAGGCCAAGGCTACATAGAAAAAGCGCACAACCGGATGCTTGGTGGTGGTGCGAATTCGGCCGAGATTTTTCAGGCGGTAACTGGTTTCAATGCCGAAACGGTTGCGGTAGTGGGAGGGTAAGTGAGCCAGGGCAACCTCCACCCGATACACCACAAACAGCAGGTATTGAATCCCATGCCGATGACGACGTCCTTTGTGATAGCGACACACCACCGCCATCTGACACACCACCGACCCATACTCCGGACTCTTGAGCGTATACTGAGTTCGATAACTGTGGCGACCGTGGCAGAGGGCGCGGGTTCCCCCCCGTTTGCCGCGAATGATAGCGGGCATCAGAAAGGGGATGTGCAGCGCCTGTAACCAGCGAATCACCGGCACACTGTAAAACCCTCGGTCGAGATAGAGTCGTTTGATCTTCACCCGCAAGGTCGTCAATCGAGCCAATAGGATTGTTAGAGTCGCCACCATCGTCTCCCCACGGGGGATCGCATGGAGAGCTAGGGTGACTCGCTGATGGCGGCCAATGACATAGACCGTCGCATAGGCAAAAAAGGTGGTCGTGCCCGCTTTAGCTTGAGACCGATAGATGTACGGCATCTCCTGCTGGTTGGGCACGCCATAGTAGGGAATCAGATGTAAATCAATCGCTAGGCGGTGACGATGATTGCCGATGCCCTCCGGCAGTCGACCCTGTAGCGCCTCATTCGCCTGGGTCTCTAACTGGGCCATGTCCTCCAATTGGTTGAGATGGTAGCGCACATCATTACTACTGGGCACGCCCGTTAACACCTCACACGCATGTTCGACCGTGTCCTGCCGACTCGCCGCCCACAGCAAAACGTGATAAAACGTCTGCGGGCTGTAAACCCCTTGAGTCTCCAGGGGAATCTGGGCCGAGACCCAGTCTAGGGCGGCAGTCAACGTGACCTCATCGGTTAGGGCTGGGCTGGAGGATACTGAAGGTGGGTAGGCAGTCATGGCTGTTACTTTATTATTGGTTAGCCTGACCCTACCCCTTTCCTGATGGACATACTTGCTTTTGAGAGGATTTGTGATCTACTGAGTATA
>NZ_JBYJZJ010000025.1:0-11428 GCF_057732415.1 Thainema salinarum CENA647 | reverse complement strand
AGCTTCGCTATCTTAGGGACACATAGTGCTTTCAAAGCTTTGCGATCGCATCTACCTTTTCTTCGTCTGACACCTCTAGATAGCGCTGTAGTGCCGCCATCGAAGTCCATCCGCCGAGATCTTGGATTGTCTTCAGTCGGACTCCTGCCTTATCTAATCGAGTCGCCCAGGTGCGCCGATTGCTGTGAGTACTAAAGCCCCGTAGACCGATGCGATCGCAAGCTTGCCTCAGAGCTGCATCACAAGCCTGACGAGTAATACAGCCACCGTTGCGACCGGGGAATAGATAACCAGATTTTGGCAGCTCTGCCTCATCCAGAATCTGCTGAAGCTGGGGGTGCATCGGTACGGATCGGGTGCGCTTCGTTTTGGTCGTATCCTTTCGCAGCACAATCGAACTGCCCACCACATCTTCAGCTTTGAGCTGTCGCGCTTCACTGACTCGGCAACCCGTGTAATAGCAGATGGAAAATATCGCTCTCATCTTTGGACTCAGTTCAGCCATTACCATCTGAAACTGATCCTCAGTCCACATTTCCGCTTGTCCGTGGCGATCGCGCTTGGGCATGACCTGATTTGCTCTTTTTTAAGATTTAGCAAGTCAATTTTAACGGAATCTCAGTAGTTTCAGCGATTCGCCGCAAAAATCAGTGTTCTTGTTGAGAAATACACCCCTATTCTTGAGAATCAGGAATGGCTTAGATCCTTCTCTCAGTCAGGGTTAACACTGTTTATTTGATTCACTGATTTTGAGCATATGGAAAGTAGCCCAGCTACTTCAAGGGGTAGGCCATCCAATAGCACTGGAAAAATTTAGCCATTAGGCAAAAATCATAATCATGAAAGCCAGTGCAGACAAGTATTTCATGACCTTACCCTTTTTTATGCACCGCCTCTTGAAAGGGGAATCCTTAATGATCTCCTACTGTCCGATCTTTAACTGTGAATGGAACAGTTTATCTCTCAAATCCTTTATTCTTAAGGCTTTCAGGATATTTTCTAACAACAGCCCAAACATTGTAAATGGGACAGTTACTCTTCTAATGGCTAAATTTTTCCGCTGCTATTAGATGGCCGGGTAGTGCAAGCGTAGCTGCAACAAAGTGCTATAAGCCTGAAAGTACTGCTATACAAGGGCTTTGAGTTAGTTATTTTGAACTATATTTTTTGAGGAGACTGAGATTTTTCTTGACTTCTTAACGGGTTTACGTTGTTTCAGGCTTTGCTCTTGTCCTTTATGGCACTTCGTTGCAGCTACGCTTGCAGCACCCTTGTACGGAATCCAACGGCGAGTAATATTGAGGCTCCAATCATTTTCGCGGGCCTGCTTGTGCCATGCACTTACAGCAATCTGCTGAATTTCATGTCGATTCTGCAAGGCTCTAAAGCGTTAGAAGTCAACTTCTAGCATTTGCTGCATATATTTCAACGTGAAAGCAGAAGCCATCTCCTCCCAATCAATCCACTGATTAGCGGACAACACTTTAATTTGGCCTGCAATCATCTGTGAGCAGCTGACCAACTTCAATCGATGCGCAAGGTCATACCACTCCCTAAACCCAGATGGAGCTCTACCAGTTTCTGTCTGGGTTCGTTGATTTTGCCCCAAAGCGGGTTCTGATGATTGCCGTTTAAAACTAGAGCTGGGTCGCCAGCCTTGCCGCACAGCCTTAACCAGCCATCCCGAGAGGTTGCGGACTGTTCCCTTCTGTTTGGCTTCTTTTAGAGCTGTGACTGCCTGCTGGACTCTTTCTGCACTGTGTTCCAGTACAACCTTTTGAAGCTGTGGATTAAGGAAGTGTGGAGCGATCGCACATTTCACCTCTTCCAACAAATTCTGCTGTCCTGCATCTAGATTTGTATCCGCCGTCCTCTGCCAATCCTGAGCAGTTGCCGATAACGTTTCCCGGTTAATTCCATTAACAGGGTGGATGGGTGGGTCAGTGTCTGTTGTTTCTTTATATATTTCTCTGTAAGTAGAAACGGAAGAATCAGCATTTGAGGGCTCTATTTTGGACATTTGTGTCCCAGAACCGACATTTAGATCCTTAAACGCGACATTTTCGTCAGTAGCAGGATGCTTGGCAATTAGCTTAAAGATCTGTCCGGTGTAGCGCTTGACGACCTCGACAGCGCCTAGCTCTGCCAGCTCATGAAACGCCCGTTGGACATGGCGGATCGAGTAGGGACGTTTACGCCGGGTCGCTGTCCACTCGGTAAATTCAGAAATCTCAAACTCTTGTAGCTTGCCTGCGGGTCTGCGCCGGAGCAGGAAACGATGCAGCAATCCGGCGCAGGGCGTCATTTCGAGGGCTAGACAATCGTGGGCTTCTGTAACACGCGCAAAATTATTTGACATTTTAATCGTTCTCCATTGCTCATTTAGCCGGAGAACTGTTAGCCTTAGACTAGGATGTGTCTGTGGGCTGGCTAATCAGCTCTCAGTATTTGAAACAGCTCTGGAGCCTTAAACCAGGGCTGTTTCGCCTTTTAAAGAAGGATAGAACGGATCGGGTGCGATCGCAGTCTTCTTTTAAAACATCGATATACACCTTGTTCAGCAAGGCATGTTTTGCCACATGACCTTAATATAAACATTGCTTTCATTTGGCAAAAGGCGATTCTGAGCCGTGGGCACTCTACTCAATCTATTCGTCCTTCATCTGCAAGTTAATCTGATCGCCCATGTCAATCACGATTCCTTTGTTCTTCAAATCACCTAAAGCCTTGTAAAAGTTACCGATATTCAGCTCCCATCGTTGACAGAACTCAGTAACGTTAATCTTGGGGCGCAGCTGGCCTGGAAAATCGATCTGCAACGCAAAGAAGACATAATCCAGATCCCTCAGGAGCTTGAGCTGTCGGAGACGATACAACTCATCTTTATGGGATGCTATAAGCGTAACTGCCAAGAAGTGCCATAAGGATAGAAGTGAAACCTGAAACAACGTAAGCTCGTTAAGAAGTCAGGAAAAATCTCAATCTTCTTAAAAATATAGTTCAAAATAACTAGCTCAAAGCCCTTGTATAGCAACACTTTCAGACTTATGGCACTCCGTTGCAGCTACGCTTGCACTACCTCTATCAGCAGGCATTAGCGAGCCTGGTTGGGGCTTTAGGGACATAGCGTTCTTCCTTCACAAAGCGCTTTAGCGATCGCATTTCCTGATAGCGATGGATCTGCCTCAGCTTACCGATTTTTCCAATGTTTCTGAAGTTCGTCAACAGTGACCTATACACGGGCCTTTTCTAACATTTAGCAAGTCAATTCTATCGAGATTTCAGGTGTTTCATAAACCAACAACAAGAAAGGAGCTCATCAGCTGATGAGCTCCTTTCTGCTTGAATGATTGACCTGGCACCGAGCTATTTTCCCGTGGGGCAACCCCCAAAGTATCTTCGCCGCTGCACCGTTTCACAACCAAGTTCGGGATGGAGTTGGAGTGGGGCCAGTGCGCCATTGGCACCAGGAAACTGATTGGGTTGAGCTTCCTGTAGAGAAGGAAGAACCCTGAAGACTGCATAGAAAGATGTCAAGTTCAGACCCAAATGTAGATATGGTCAAGCCCTCGGTCTGTTAGTATTCCTCAGCTTCATCCATTACTGAACTTCCACTTAGAACCTATCAACGGGTGTTCTTCCCGTGACCTTACCTGGCTAACCCAGTGAGAGTACTCATCTTGAGGTGGGCTTCCCACTTAGATGCTTTCAGCGGTTATCCTCTCCGCACATGGCTACCCTGCGTCTACCGTTGGCACGATAACAGGTACACCAGCGGTGCGTTCCTCCCGGTCCTCTCGTACTAAGGAGGAATCCTCTCAATACTCTTACGCCTGCACCGGATATGGACCGAACTGTCTCACGACGTTCTGAACCCAGCTCACGTACCGCTTTAATGGGCGAACAGCCCAACCCTTGGGACCTACTACAGCCCCAGGTTGCGATGAGCCGACATCGAGGTGCCAAACCTCCCCGTCGATGTGAACTCTTGGGGGAGATAAGCCTGTTATCCCTAGAGTAACTTTTATCCGTTGAGCGACGGCCCTTCCACGCGGAACCGTCGGATCACTAAGGCCTACTTTCGTACCTGCTCGAGTTGTAGCTCTTGCAGTCAAGCTCCCTTCTGCCTTTACACTCTGCGGCTGATTTCCAACCAGCCTGAGGGAACCTTTGCGCGCCTCCGTTACCTTTTAGGAGGCGACCGCCCCAGTCAAACTGCCCACCTGAAACTGTTCCCTTCCCGGATAACGGGTAAGGGTTAGAATTCTAGCCTTGTTAGAGTGGTATCTCACCAGTGACTCCACAGTCCCCACAAGGACTGCTTCATAGTCTCCCACCTATCCTGCGCAAACAAAGCCCGAACCCAATTCCAGGCTACAGTAAAGCTTCATAGGGTCTTTCTGTCCGGGTGCAGGTAGTCCGTATCTTCACAGACAATCCTATTTCGCCGAGCCTCTCTCCGAGACAGCTCCCAGATCGTTACGCCTTTCGTGCGGGTCGGAACTTACCCGACAAGGAATTTCGCTACCTTAGGACCGTTATAGTTACGGCCGCCGTTCACCGGGGCTTCAGTCGCGAGCTTCGCCGAAGCTAACCCACTTCCTTAACCTTCCGGCACTGGGCAGGCGTCAGCCCCCATACATCGTCTTGCGACTTAGCGGAGACCTGTGTTTTTGGTAAACAGTCGCCTGGGACTCTTCACTGCGACCACCTCTCGGTGGCACCCCTTCTCCCGAAGTTACGGGGCCATTTTGCCGAGTTCCTTAGAGAGAGTTATCTCGCGCCCCTTGGTATTCTCAACCTCCCTACCTGTGTCGGTTTCGGGTACGGGCAACGTTAGATTAACGTGGATAGAGCTTTTCTTGGAAGCCTGACATACACCACTTCCCCGCCGTAGCGGGTCGGACTCGTGCCTCAGCTCAGGTCGTTTTCGCCGACCCTCATCACCTTGAACACTTACGCCGGTAACCAACATCCGGCTGGCTTAGCCTTCTCCGTCCCTCTTCACAATCTAACGTCGGTACGGGAATGTTAACCCGTTGGCCATCGACTACGCCTTTCGGCCTCGCCTTAGGTCCCGACTAACCCTCCGCGGACGAGCCTTCCGGAGGAACCCTTAGGGTTTCGGGGCATTGGATTCTCACCAATGTTTTCGCTACTCAAGCCGACATTCTCACTTCTGATTCGTCCACACCTGCTTTCGCTAATGCTTCTAACTACTACAGAACGCTCCCCTACCACTTACGTAGTAAGTCCACAGCTTCGGTATAACACTTAGTCCCATTCATTTTCGGCGCAGGAGCGCTTGACCAGTGAGCTATTACGCACTCTTTCAAGGATGGCTGCTTCTAGGCAAACCTCCTGGTTGTCTCTGCACTCCCACCTCCTTTCCCACTTAGTGTTAATTTGGGGACCTTAGCTGGTGGTCTGGGCTGTTTCCCTCTCGACGATGAAGCTTATCCCCCACCGTCTCACTGGCAACGTGTGCACTGGGTATTCAGAGTTTGACTCGATTTGGTACCGCTCTCGCAGCCCGCACCGAATCAGTGCTTTACCCCCCAGTTATAATCGTTACCGCTGCGCCTAAACACATTTCGGGGAGAACCAGCTAGCTCCGGGTTCGATTGGCATTTCACCCCTAACCACACCTCATCCGCCAATTTTTCAACATTGGTCGGTGCGGACCTCCACTTGGTGTTACCCAAGCTTCATCCTGGACATGGTTAGATCACCCGGGTTCGGGTCTATAAACACTGACATAGTCGCCCTTATCAGACTCGGTTTCCCTCTGGCTCCGGCATTTCCGCCTTAACCCGCCAGTGCCTATAAGTCGCCGGCTCATTCTTCAACAGGCACGCCGTCATCCGTTAAATCGGACTCCGACTGCTTGTAGGCTTACGGTTTCATGTTCTATTTCACTCCCCTCCCGGGGTTCTTTTCACCTTTCCCTCGCGGTACTGTTTCACTATCGGTCACACAGGAGTATTTAGCCTTACGAGGTGGTCCTCGCGGATTCACACGGGATTTCACGTGCCCCGTGCTACTCGGGATCCGGCTAGGCTAGTTCAGTTTTCGACTACGGGACTTTCACCCCCTCTGGTGCAGTATTCAGCTGCTTCGTCTAACCTTTCTAGTCCACATTGCCGTCCCACAACCCCAGCAGTAAAAACCACTGGTTTAGGCTCTTCCCGTTTCGCTCGCCGCTACTCAGGGAATCGAGTTTTCTTTCTCTTCCTCCAGCTACTAAGATGTTTCAATTCGCTGGGTTGGCTCGTGCCAGTCTATGGATTCAACTGGCCGTACTTAGGGTTGCCCCATTCGGAAACCCACGGATCACTGCTTGCTTCCAACTCCCCGTGGCATATCGCCGGTAACCGCGTCCTTCATCGCCTCTGTGTGCCTAGGTATCCGCCGTAAGCCCTTGATAGCTTGACCATTTACTTACATTGGTGTCTGTTCGTGACTGAACCATCAATCATTGCTGATTCATAGCTTCGTCAACATCTACCTGACATCTCTTTTCTCTATGCAGTTTTCAAGGTTCTTTGCTGGTCTAATCCAGCAGCCTTTCTAGCTACTGATAGCTTGTCTGCTCAGTAGTTTAGAAATAGTGCTGAATTATTAAATCTGGTGGAGGTAAGCGGACTCGAACCGCTGACATCCTGCTTGCAAAGCAGGCGCTCTACCAGCTGAGCTATACCCCCACGAGTGGGCCATCCTGGACTCGAACCAGGGACCTCACCCTTATCAGGGGTGCGCTCTAACCACCTGAGCTAATAGCCCATATCCGGCCCCTCGATAGTTCAGAAACCAATAATAATCATCTCGACCGACCTAGGATGACCTTACTTAGGTGCTCTATCAGTTTTCGCACGTCTAAGTAGGGTAGGTCTCCTTGAAAGGAGGTGATCCAGCCACACCTTCCGGTACGGCTACCTTGTTACGACTTCACCCCAGTCACCAGCCCTGCCTTCGGCGTCCCCCTCCGCGAACGGTTGGGGTAACGACTTCGGGCGTGGCCAGCTTCCATGGTGTGACGGGCGGTGTGTACAAGGCCCGGGAACGTATTCACCGCAGTATGCTGACCTGCGATTACTAGCGATTCCTCCTTCATGCAGGCGAGTTGCAGCCTGCAATCTGAACTGAGCCTCGGTTTATGGGATTAGCTCAACCTCGCGGTCTGGCTGCCCTTTGTCCGAAGCATTGTAGTACGTGTGTAGCCCAGGACGTAAGGGGCATGCTGACTTGACGTCATCCCCACCTTCCTCCGGTTTGTCACCGGCAGTCTCTCTAGAGTGCCCAACTGAATGATGGCAACTAAAAACGAGGGTTGCGCTCGTTGCGGGACTTAACCCAACATCTCACGACACGAGCTGACGACAGCCATGCACCACCTGTGTTCCAGCTCCCGAAGGCACTCCTCGGTTTCCCGAGGATTCTGGACATGTCAAGCCCTGGTAAGGTTCTTCGCGTTGCATCGAATTAAACCACATACTCCACCGCTTGTGCGGGCCCCCGTCAATTCCTTTGAGTTTCACACTTGCGTGCGTACTCCCCAGGCGGGATACTTAACGCGTTAGCTACGGTACTGAACGGGTCGATACGTCCAACACCTAGTATCCATCGTTTACAGCTAGGACTACAGGGGTATCTAATCCCTTTCGCTCCCCTAGCTTTCGTCCATGAGTGTCAGTTACGGCCCAGCAGAGCGCTTTCGCCACCGGTGTTCTTCCTGATATCTACGCATTTCACCGCTACACCAGGAATTCCCTCTGCCCCTACCGTACTCTAGCTATCCAGTTTCCACTGCCGAACCAGGGTTGAGCCCTGGAATTTGACAGCAGACTTGAATAGCCACCTGCGGACGCTTTACGCCCAATAATTCCGGATAACGCTTGCATCCTCCGTCTTACCGCGGCTGCTGGCACGGAGTTAGCCGATGCTTATTCCTCAGGTACCGTCAGATCTTCTTCCCTGAGAAAAGAGGTTTACAACCCACAGGCCGTCCTCCCTCACGCGGCGTTGCTCCGTCAGGCTTTCGCCCATTGCGGAAAATTCCCCACTGCTGCCTCCCGTAGGAGTCTGGGCCGTGTCTCAGTCCCAGTGTGGCTGATCATCCTCTCAGACCAGCTACTGATCGTCGCCTTGGTGAGCTCTTACCTCACCAACTAGCTAATCAGACGCGAGCTCATCTTCAGGCAGAAAACTGTTTCATCCGTAGACATATGGGGTATTAGCCACCGTTTCCAGTGGTTGTCCCCCTCCTGAAGGCAGATTCTCACGCGTTACTCACCCGTCCGCCACTCATACTTACCCCGAAGGGCGTTCTGCGTTCGACTTGCATGTGTTAAGCACGCCGCCAGCGTTCATCCTGAGCCAGGATCAAACTCTCCGTGTTAAAAACTTAGAAAGTTTTTTGGCTCCAAATACGATTCTCTTACGTTAAGAAACGTATCGACTCGTATCCGGAATATATTAAAATTTGGTAAGCTTTGCTAAACTAGCCCACCATCTGTCTTTTCCTTGACGAGATGTGATGTTCTTGGCTTCTGAACTATTCTTATGTCGAGGTTCCGTTTCTCGCTCAAGGAGCTCAGCACAAACGCTCTCTCCTCCAGCGCTTTGCCACTCTAACCTAATCTAGATGAGAGTGTCAACTAGTTTGGGCAAAAATTCTTTCGAGGGTCTTCAGAGACGGCTTGAAGACCAACTGAATAAGGATTTAGAAGGAATCCAGACGTAGGGTTGGCCTTGGCGTGTTGCTGGATATATATATGAATATGAGTTGAGGTGCTCAGTGAATGAGACGCGATCGCTGCCGTTACAAGTTGCGATCGCAACTTGCTACTTTAGGGCCTTGTAGGGATGGCGGACAAACTCGCGTTAAGGCTTCACTCTCACCGATATCCTTTATGAGTTTGGCGACAGACCCACACTTGCCACGGGTTCTTAAGTGGGAAAATTAGATTCCCTGTGGTTGGTTTCTCCCACAGGTAGCTGAACAGTACGGGAGGTTTGGGGGGAACGACCAAGGCCACCTTGACCGCGACGGGTGGCCCATCCTGAAGTTGCGATCGCAAATCAGATAATCATGTCAGCTCTACCGTTTCAAAGTTGCGATTCTCTTCGAGACAGCAAGCCGAACGCAACTCCTAACCATACTAAAAACCCCTCCAGCTCAAGGCCAGAGGGTTTATGTCTTATGTCATGTCCATTCGTCTCACAAGACAATAGGACGAGTTACATCTAGTCTTGTCTTATGTCCTGTCTAACTGTCTCATAGGACAACAGGACAATTTCAAAATCTGATGTCTTGCGTCCTGTCTATTTGTCTCGTAGGACAACAGGACGGTTAAATTTAGTCGCCGTTGAAGCCGGAGATTGCGCCCAAGGATTGTAGATTTTCCAGCCGCTTACCGCAGGCCATCGGCGTTTGTAGACCCATCATCTGGGCCAGCTTGCCAACGGTGGTCACGGTATAGACTGAGCCTTCTTGAAGAGTGAGCAGAATCTCATACAGTTGACGCTGACCGACGGATAACTCTCCGGTATAGGTTGGATCGACAGAAAGATATGAGGAGTCTTCCAGCGCTCCCTTAGAAGAGTTGCCACACAGCACCAGTTTCATTTGAGCGATTTGATCTGCGATCGCAGGTGTTATCAGACCATCCTGATAGGCTACGTCGTATTCGTAATCCAGATCTAGATGATCAAGATGGTTTTCGCGAGTATACATAGCGCTTGGCAGGTATTCGTGTTGCTTTAACTCTAGCCTACCAAGCACCCAACAAACAATTCAAATGTACTATATTGCCCCAAACCACAGCTTCGCTACTTTGGTGAACGCCTTGCTAAAAAATAATCTTGCTCAATGGCCTTGGAGATAGGATGTAAGGAGAGGTTCTGCCATATCACTACAGTTGGCCCAGCCTCCCTCAATCACTTCAGGGTTAATCCCGAGGAGGAAAAAATGGCAACACAAACGAATAAAGGTAATTGCTCAACCCAGTAGCCAATCGGACTGCTGAGAGGTAAGGGCACGAGAAATGGCATCAAAGGCAGACATGCCCTGACGTTGTGCAGTATTGATCAGAGATCGCACCTGAGCGAACAACTCGGCTCCCCAGTCGGATCGAAATCCGTTAGTCACCTTGCGAAAGACCACACTCCAGCGCAACGCTTGCTCACTCGCATTATTGGTCGGCGGGATGGTCTCATCGGTCAAAAACAGCAACAGATGAGAACGAATCTTTCGATAACGTTTGAGCAACCGCTGCCCCTCAAGCGATTGAGGGTTGAGATTCAAAATCTCCCGCAGTGAACCGCGAAATCGAGCGCCATACTGCTCGACGGTCGAGGCCGCCAGAGTGTGTCGTCGTCGTTGCAGAGCAATGGCTTTGAGCAACAGCCGTTTCATCCGAGGAGCAAATAGGTCATCGCCAGCATCGATGGCATACTGACAATCACGCAGTTGATGGGCCAAACACACTTGCCACTCGTTTGCCGGATGGGCTGTCTGAGCACTGAACAAATCCGAGACCCACACCTGAGGCCGATGACCGTCCATCACCTCGTCAATGACAGCTTTTCCTCGGCTCGGACGAATCACATGCAAACAGACCTGCTCGTTTTGAAACACCCACTCCCACTGGTTGACTCCATTTACCCGTGCCCCCGTCTCATCACTGCCGACTAGACGAGCACTGCGTAAGCGCTCCACAATCTGGGCCACCGGGGATTGAAGTTGAGCCTGCACTCGTTTCAGTAGATTGGCAATGGCTCCTTCCGACAAGCTCAGACCCCAGAGGTCGCTCATCAACTGGCTCAGCCGCTGATAGCTGATGGCATGACGGTAGCGCAGATAGGTGACTAGACTTGCCACACTCGTGCCAAAGGGAGAACCGGGTTCCAACCCAACTGGAACGGGAGCCTCATACGTCTTTTGACAACACGGACACACCCCGCCATAGCGTTCCACCCGCGTGATGTCAGGGGTGAGCTGAGGCAATTCAATCCGCTCGTAAATCCCGCTCAAGCGCTGCGCCGAACGGTCAACCTCAGCTCCACAGTGGGGACAGCTCTTGGCTTGTGCCACCACCACTTGATTGGGCTGTTGACTTAATTCTCGCCCACCGTCACGGTGGCTTCCCGTTTCTTCCGATGGACTAGCCATGGGTTCACAGCGGCTCTGATTGGGTTTGAAGCCCTTGGAGGGAGGCAAACTCGAATTGCGCGACGTTTTCTTTACCCGCTTTTGCTTCAGTTGTTCGACTTCTGCTCGCAACCGTTGCAGCTCCTGCCACAGCCCTTGAATCAGGGCATCTTTTTCGGCGGGGCTTAATCCATCGAGTGGGGGCAGTTCTGTCATGGCAAAAGCTTATCATCTTCTCTCAAAGCCGTGCTTGGGTCAACCGAGTTGAGCAATTAC
>NZ_JBYJZJ010000024.1:0-17942 GCF_057732415.1 Thainema salinarum CENA647 | reverse complement strand
CACACTGGTCATCCCGTAGAGGCTGCTGGTGCATATCATGGCGACCACGCTCATAGCGCCCGTGGCGGACACCGGGGGCATGGCGGTCACAGCGGGCATGGGCATCACAGTCCGGCCATGTTCAAGCAGCGATTTTTCGTCTCGCTGATTTTGACGCTGCCGATTCTCTACTTTTCGCCACAGCTTCAGGGTTGGTTGGGGTATGAAGCGATCTCATTTCCTGGCTCTGGTTGGATTAATCCCATTCTCGGCATTGCCCTCTATTTCTATGGCGGCTGGCCATTTCTCAAGGGCGCGTGGCACGAGTTTCAGGGCAAGATCGGTATGATGACACTGATTGCGCTGGCAATTACGGTGGCGTTTGTATACAGTATTGCCGTGTCCCTGGGCCTGGAGGGAATGCCCTTCTATTGGGAACTAGCGACACTGATCGACATCATGCTGCTGGGCCACTGGGTTGAGATGGCCTCGGTGCAGGGAGCGAGCAAAGCGCTAGAAGAACTCTCGACCCTGGTGCCCAACGCAGCGCATCGGATGCGGAATGGTCACATTGAAGATGTTTCGGTTGATGAGATCCAAGTCAACGATGTCATCTTGATTCGTCCTGGCGAACAAATTCCCAATGATGGCGAAGTGATTGAGGGCCGCACCAGCATCAACGAATCGTTCCTGACGGGTGAATCGAAGCCTGTTCACAAGGAAGTCGGGGATGAAGTGGTCGCGGGGTCGGTGAATACGGAAGGTTCCGTACAGGTCAGAGTGACTCGTATTGGAGCAGACACGGCCATTAGTCAAATCATGCGGCTGGTGGAAGAGGCGCAGTCGTCCCGCAGTCGCTATCAGGTACTCGCAGATAAAGTGGCCTACTGGCTGACGATTATTGCCATTTCGGTTGGCACCCTTACCTTTATCATTTGGCTTACCCTCAGCGATCTAATCTTCTCCATCAACCGGGCGGTGACGGTGCTAGTGATTACCTGCCCCCATGCCCTGGGACTGGCGATTCCGCTGGTGATTGCCAACTCCACTGGACTGGCGGCTCGCAACGGCATTCTAGTCCGCAACCGTGATTCTCTTGAACGAGCTAAGGATATCAAAATCGTCGCTTTCGACAAAACTGGAACGCTGACCCAAGGCAAGTTTGGCGTCCAAAACGTCGCTGTGGACGGCATGGATGAGGATGAAGCGTTAGCCATTGCCGCTGCCCTAGAAAATCCCTCCGAGCATCCTCTTGCGAAAGCAATTGTCGATTCAGCTCATCGGCGGCAGCTAACGCTACCCCAAACGCATGACTTCCAAACCGTGACTGGACGGGGCGTAGAGGGCCTGATCAATGGACAAACCTATCGGGTTGGACGACCGGAATGGGTGCAGGAGCAACATCTATCGTTTTCTGCTCCACTGCAACAGGCATTAAGCCGAGCCGATGAGCGGGGTGAAAGTGCTGTTGTGCTGATGACTACTGAACGTGCGATCGCAGTTATCTCAATGGCTGACCAGATCCGAGAACGTGCCCGCACTACCATCGATCGCCTGCATGAGATGGACATCCAGGCGGTGATGATTACCGGGGATGCCGAAGCCGTTGCGCGTGCTGTTGCTGAAGATCTGGGCATCGATCGCTACTACGCCCGCGTGCTGCCTGAAGACAAAGTGAATCGCATCAGAGAGCTGAAACAAGAGGCTCCTACTGCCTTTGTGGGTGACGGCATCAACGATGCAGCCGCTTTGCTGGAAGCCAATATGGGCTTAGCGATTGGGGCGGGTACCAACGTGGCGATTGAGTCCGCTGACTTGGTACTAGTGGAAGACGATCCCCTAGATGCAGTAAAGGCGCTGGTGCTAGCGAAGAAGACCTACAGCAAGATGATTCAAAATCTATTCTGGGCTACCGGGTACAACGTGATCGCCATTCCCCTGGCAGCAGGCGTACTGTCGGCTTGGGGTATCGTGCTTTCTCCGGCGATAGGTGCTTTATTGATGAGCCTTTCGACCGTGATCGTGGCAATTAATGCGGTGATGCTACGCCGAGCCAAACTAGCCTAAGTCCAACCCGGTAGGAGTTTGGCAGAAATCGTGCTTTGTTCTCAATGATCGAACATCGAATGCTGAATTGAGATGTATCAAGAAGTGTAAATTATGGTTTCTGCGATACGATCATCCCTTAACTCTCTAGTCAAGTAGAGGATTTAAAATAGAGGTATAACGCTTCAAGGGGATTACACCCTATGCAACTTCTTACCAAATCTATCGTCGCGATCGCAGGTGTTGGTGTTGCGATCGCAGGTGTCGCTACCTTTTCTTATCTTTCTTCACCCTCCAATGCTGACCCATTACAGTCATCTGATCCAGCGGGCTGGCAAATGCCGATGAACTGGGATCAAATGCCCATGCACCAAGGCCAGTGGCAAGGGCACCACGGGCAGATGATGCACATGATGCAGGCCAATAGCGAGTTTGAGTTCTTGAGCCTGATGATTCCTCACCATCAGGAAGCCATTGCCACCGCTCAGCGCGTGCTGGAGTACAGCGATCGGCCTGAGATGCGCGCGTTTGCGCAGGACATTATCGATGTGCAAACCGCCGAAATTGAGCAGATGCAGGCGTGGCTAGACGAATGGTATCCCGGTCAGGAAACCAGTCTGACCTACTCTCCCATGATGCGTGACCTCAGCCAGCTTGAAGGAGATGAGCTGGATCAGGCGTTTCTAGAAGATATGGTTATGCACCACATGGGAGCCGTGATGATGTCGCAGCGTCTGGTAAATCACGGTCTGGTTGAGCATCAGGACGTACAGCCTTTTGCCCAGAATATCGCCAATACCCAGCGGCAGGAAATCTGGCAGATGCAGTCTTGGCTGCAAGACTGGTACGAGGTTGGCGGTATGCCTGGCTGGATGCATCGAGGACAGCGATAGCCTAATCCGTTTAGACAGTGGGTAGCGTGATCGTGAATGTGCTCCCACTGTTTAACTGGCTTTGTACCTGGATGGTACCGCTATGACGTTGGATGATGGTTTGAGCGACGGCTAATCCCAGCCCGGTTCCTCCGGTTTCTCGGTTGCGGGATTGTTCTAGACGAAAGAACGGTTCAAAGATTTTGCCCTGGAATTCAGGAGGAATGCCGAAACCGCGATCGCGAATTACCACCTCAAGCCTTTCCTGCTTCGAGCGCAGCGTCACCTCCGCCTCGTTCCCGTAGATCACTGCATTGTGAATCAGGTTCATGAACGCTCGATGTAGAGCAGTAGGTTGGCCAACATAGGTCACGTGGACTGGTCCCTGATAAATTGCCTTTTTCCCTGTATCAACAACATCATCACACAGGCTTTGAAGCAGGCTCGCCAAATCCAGCTTAACGAAAGCTTCGGTGGTGGATTCTGCGCGGGCAAAGGTCAAGGTTTCCGTGAGCATGGTCTGCATCTGGTCAATGTCAGCAATCGCCTTCTGAGCCTGCTCCCCATCATCAATAAACTCAGCCCGCAGTTTCAGTCGGGTGAGGATCGTTCGCAAGTCATGGGCAATGGCGGCCAGCATAAACGTGCGCTCATTTACCAGATGCCGCAGCCGTTCCTGCATTTGATTGAAAGCTTGAATGGATTGACGGAGTTCACGCGAACCCGCTTCGGGAAGCGGCGGTGCATTGATATCCCGACCGAACTGCTCAGCGGCAGTGGCAAATTGGGTAATCGGCTGGGTGACTCGTCGAGCTGCCCAGAGCGACAGCAGCCAAATGGCAAGTCCGATAAACAGAAATACAAACCAACGGTGACTGCTGCTGCGGAGAGAAACGATGTCCGAGGGGGTGACAAAGACTAACCAGCGATCGCGAGTTTGTTGAACGGCAATCACCATCGTTTGACGGCTAGATAGCAGCGGCACAAGAGCAGAACCATCTGACTGATCTAGGAGCGAACTGTTCGACCAGCGGTCAAGCACTTGGATCTGAATGGGTTGGCTAAGCTGGGGTATGAGGTGAGATCGCACGTCCTGGCGAATCTCGTCGGCGTGCCACGCTTCCCGCTGGGGCTGGGACGGCGGCTGGTCTAAAACACTGACCTGAAACCGGGGGCTGTGGAGTGCCTGCAATAGCTTGACCTGTTCATCCGGTGGCAGCGTTTCCATCACGTCGATAATAGTGACAACTCGATCCGCAACAGATAAACCAAATATTTTCATTGCGGTGACAGTGCGATCGTGAACCAGTAGCCATACAGCAATCGACTGGGCTGAGAAGAATCCCATCGTCAAAATCAGCGTAATTCGCCCTGCCAGACTGCTGGGTAATAATCGCTTGATCCGCTTCATCGTTTCTCCACCACTGGTGTAAAAAAATAGCCACCACCTCGCACTGTTTTGATCAGGGTTGGTACTTTGGGATTCGCTTCAATTTTGCGGCGCAGACGGCTCAGTTGCACATCCACACTGCGATCAAAGGGAGCGGCTTCATATCCCTTCGTCAGCTCCAGGAGTTGATCACGGCTCAGCACCTGCTGGGGATGCTCTGCGAATGCAGCTAAGAGGTCGAACTCATTGGCCGTTAAGGGAATCAGCACTCCATCGGGAGAACAGAGTTCTCGTTTGGCCAGATCCAATTGCCAACCATCAAACCCAAATCCTTTTGGTGGTTTCTGCTGGACTTCGACCGTGACATACTCAATTCGGCGTAAGACAGCTTTGATCCGTGCCAGCAGCTCCCTCGGATTAAACGGCTTGGTCACGTAGTCGTCGGCCCCCAATTCCAGCCCCACAATTCGATCCGCATCGTCACCAATGGCAGTCAACATCACAATAGGCAGCGTAGAAGTAGACCGTAATTTTTGGCACAGAGCCAAACCATCATCTCCCGGCAGCATCAAATCCAGCACAATCAAATCGATGGGATGGATATCGAGTGAGCGCCACATGCCCGCCCCATCAGCCGCCGTCTTGACTCGATAGCCATGCCGATTCAGAAACCGCGACAGCAAATCGCGAATCTCGCGGTCGTCATCCACAATCAAAATCAGGGGAGGCTCAGTCATACCGCAATTCTAGATTGAGCGCTTAATCAACTTTGTTTCATCTCAGCAACAGTTGATTGCAGTTGTATGTCAACTCAGATCTTGACCTTGCAAACCGAGAACTCATAAGGGTTATTTGGGTGCAAGATCTGAGTCAACGTTTGTCGGCCCAGTACGGACATTCAGGGCAGTTTCCTCCCTCAGGATAGTCAATACCTTCTTCATGGGGACAGCCGATAATTCCGTCAGTCATAATCACCTGCTTGGCCCTTTTGCGCTTGATGAAATCGAGAATTTGGCGATTCACTGTGTCATCCATCCGGATTTCGATCCCATCTGCAAGCCAACGCTTTAAATCGATGACTTCTTGGGACTGATCGACAATCCCAACGGCGACTTTGGTCGCAGTGTCCTCGTCAGGGCCATAGTAAGCAATCGTTACGATCGGATAGCCCTGGGTATCAGCTTGAGTCTTACGCCGCAGCAAAAGAGTAGCATTTTGTCGATGCTCAATTGAGCCAAATCCCTTAGGTGATTGATGGCTGATTTTTGGTCGCATCATCCAATCCTCTGTTACTAGCTGTTACCAGATTGAAAGAATCTTGAAACACTCATAGCCTATCGTGTGAACCGTAATCTCATCCAAGGAGGAACGGAGACATAAACCATGAACCAGCTCTCAAAGATATTGGCCTTTACAGCCATTGTTTCAACGGGATTATCGGCTGGAGTGGCCTTCGCTCATCTACTGGAGTTGCCCAACAAAATGTCACTCTCTGCTGAGAACTATCTCTGGGTGCAACAACGCCTTTATGAGGGATTTGGTCAAGTGTTAGGCCCGATTGAAGTCATTGCGTTTCTCAGCGCGATCGCAGTTACCGTCCTGCTCCGAAAACAGCGGCATTCCTTTCGCTGGAGCCTGCTGGCATCTATCTGCATTAGTCTGGCCTTGATAGTTTGGCAACTGCACAATGGCCCAGTAAATATATACGTGGAGACTTGGACTATCGATAATTTGCCCGCCAACTGGATGACCTATCGCGCTCGCTGGGAATATGCTCATGCGGCTCGATTTGGGCTGTATTTGCTTGGGTTTAGCACTAGTCTGATGTCTGTCCTGGTTAAAATTCCAGCTCATCGCTCCCGGCATCCTGTTCCTTCGGCCTCTGTGCTTTGACTCACCAGGAGGTATTCGTCATGTTAACTGTTTTACACGTTTTGACTGTGGTGGTGGTTGCGATCGCAATGGCCCTTGCGCTGGCTCATGCTCTGGAGCTACCAGGAAAACTGCGGCTTTCAAAAGAGACCTACTACGCCGTGCAGCCCATTTATTATCCTGGTTTCACGATTGGCGGCATCAGTGAACCCATGAGTCTGATCCTGATGCTGATTCTGCTGTTCCTTGTGCGACTAGGCAGCATAGAATTCTGGCTAATCGGTATAGCCTTACTAGGCATCATCGGTATGCAAGGCGTGTACTGGCTGATTACCCATCCCGTGAACCAGTTCTGGCTGCAAAATGAGGACTTAAGCAACGTGAGTACTGGCTTTTTCGCCTTTGGAGTGAAGCCGGACGATCCCCGTTCGTGGGCCTGGACAAACTTGCGCAATCGCTGGGAATATTCTCACGTAGCGCGGGCAGGATTCGCCCTGGTCAGCCTGATTGCCCTGGTCATTGCCGCATCAATCAACTGATGGGGGTTTTGCCATGCGATATTACGCAGTGCGGATGATGGGCAACAGAATGGTGAAGGTGCTGCCCCGTTCTAGCTCGCTCTGAACCTGAATTTCGCCGCCGTGAGCCTGCGCGATCGCAAGGGCAATTGACAATCCTAATCCCGAACCGCCGCTGTATCGAGAACGGGCTTTATCGACTCGATAGAACCGCTCAAAAATCCGCTGCTGATCGGCTGGAGCAATACCAATGCCTGTGTCTTCTACGGTAATTATCGCCTGTCGCTTTTCGCCTTCCGGGAATGTGTTGCGGGTACTTTGCTGTAGCTGGATGATGACCTTGCCACCCGCTAACGTATGCTGAATGGCATTACTAACCACATTCAGCACCAGCCGATAGAGATGTGCTTCATTACCCAGGACGATGATCGGCGGTTCGGCGGGTTGCTCAAGCACCAGTTGAATGTCAGATGCGATCGCAAGTGCGGCCAGTTCTTCTTCAATATCGCTCAGCACATCCTGTAAACAGCAGGGTGTTTGGGCGGTTGAACGTTGAATGTCTAATCGAGACAGCAGCAGCAGGTCACTGATTAGCGTTGTCAACCGCTGGTTCTGGCGGGTGATTACCTGGAGCGTTTCCCGCGCCTCTGCATCTGAAATGTGGGGCAGTCGCAATACTGATTCCGCTGTGGCCTGTGTCGCGGTGAGGGGTGTACGCAACTCGTGAGCGGCATCAGCCGTAAACTGCTGAATATTGCGGTACGAAACGCGGACGGGCTTGAGTGCCACTCCTGCAAGCCACCAACTTGCGATCGCAATTAGTCCTACCGTGAGCGGTAAGCTGAGGATGATAATCCAGCGAATCATGTCGAGGTAAGCGGCAAAATCACTGAAGGATCGCCCGACCAGCAGCGTGCCCAGACGGCTTTGATCGTTGAGGTTGTAGAGCGGTAGCGCAATCTGGCGATACTGGTTGTTCGCGTCATCTCGCAGCGTGTGCCAAGCGGCTTCGGTATCTGTCATTGGCAAGCCTTCGGGCAGGATGCCTGCCGTTGCCAGTAGCGTTTGATCCGGCGACAGCACGCGAAAATAGTAGCTGCCGCGATAGGGCGCTCCGCCATGATGCCCCCGCGATGCCTCAAATGGCACCTGACAGGGTTCTCCGGCCACGCACAGATTGGGCAACAAATTTTGCGACAGGCCATCAATTTGACCGTTAGCCGTGAGCGTAGTTTCCAGGGCATCATGAACCGTTTCGGCCACAGACTTCAGTTCGCGGTCAGCCGTGACCCGATGGGCATGGGCAATCGCTTCATACACGCCAAAGCCGCTCAGCCCCAGTACCACCGTCATCACTCCGGTATACCAAACAGTGAGCTGCCAACGGCTGCGACGAAATAGCTTATTCGGCGTTGAAGCGGTATCCCATGCCATAGACGGTTTCAATTAGATCATCACAGTAATACTTGGCCAGCTTCCGCCGCAGGAGCCGCATTTGAGCCGCAACAACATTACTGTTGGGTTCAGCGCCAATTTCCCAGAGCTGGTTGAGCACCTGATCGCGGGTCAGAATCCGGTTCGGATGCTCCATTAGATACTGAAGCAACTGAAACTCTTTCTGGGTTAGCTCGATGGGCTGCTCGGTGAGTTCACCAGCATTGAGAAAGGCCATTCTGCGATCGCAATCCAGCATCAGCGGCCCCACCTGAATTTGACTCGGCTTAATCTCAGGCGACCGTCGCCGCAGTGCTCTGAGACGCGCCAGTAATTCAGCCATGCTGAAGGGTTTGACTAAATAATCATCAGCTCCGGCATCCAATCCCGTAATTCGATCCTCAATTTGATCCTTGGCGGTCAAAATCAAAACGGGCAGGGCATGATGGTGCGATCGCAGCCACTGACACAGCTCGATTCCCGACCGTCCCGGTAGCATCCAGTCAAACACCCCAATTGTGTAAAGCGGCAAATCGTTTTCCAGATAGGCCAGCGCCTCATCTCCCGACTGCACCCAGTCCACCACATAGGCTTCCTGGATCAGGGTACGCTTAATCGCTTTGCCTAAATCCGGCTCATCTTCCACTAAGAGGATACGCATAAAAATTCATCGTGATTTCATATTTAGCTGATACTATGCCGTCCAGCCAACATTCGCGTTCGTTTGTCCTGTTCGCTTTCTGGAAGAATCGGTATGCATGTTCACTATCGGCTAGCGGCTTGGGTCGGATCAGTATTTGGGGTTGCGTTAATCACTTTACCAGTTGCGTTAATCACTTTACCAGTTGCGGTGGTGGCCCATACGGGACATGATCACGGTGCAGAGTTTCAATCCGGCACGAGCCAACCTGTGAGCGGCATTCGAGTTGATCCGACCACGGCGGAGCGGTTGGGGATTAAGCTGGCCCCCGTCCAGTCCCAGTTTTTGAGCATTGGCATTGAAACGACTGGAGAACTGGTGGCGCAGCCCGATCAAGCGGTGATGGTGAATGCGCCGATTAATGGCACGGTGATCGAACTATTGGTGGAACCGGGCGCAACGGTTGCAGCCGGACAGCCTTTGGCCAAGGTGATTGCCCCCGATTTGATTGAGCTACGGGTTGCCTCCCAGGAAGATCGAGTTGGGGCAGAGGCCGACTTGCGATCGGCAGAGGCCAATCTGACGCTAGCTCAACGTAATTATGAGCGTCAAGTTGCGATCGCAGACACCGAAATAAAAGCAGCTCAGCAGCATCTCGCCCTTGCCCAGGAACGGTTTGAGCAAGACCAATTGCTGCTCAAAGCCGGTGCGATCGCCCGCCAACAGTTTTTAGAAACTCAGTCTGAGCTGGCCGCCGCCCAGAGTGAAATGGCTCGTGCTGAAAGCCGACAAGCAGTTTTGGAAGCCCAGGCGGAGCTAGAGCGGGCGCAGGCGGAACTAGATGCAGCTCGTTCCCATGTCCAACTTAGTACGACAGCCTATGAAACGCGCCTCCAGCAGTTGAACAGCTCGGCAACGGAGCGGGGCGTCGTCACAGTAAAAGCCCCAATTGCCGGCAAGGTCGCAGACCGTCCCGTCACCCTGGGTGAAGCGGTCGAAGAAGCCGTGACGCCGCTGATGCGGATTGTCAATGGCGATGCGCTCCAGGTGACGGCCAACGTCTATGAAAAAGATTTAGATCAGGTGGCCGAAGGCCAGTCAGTGCGCGTGACGATTGCTAGTTTGCCTGACCAGTTCTTCCAAGGGCGCGTAATTCGGGTTGGCGCGGTGGTAGACGGCACGACTCGCATTGTGCCCGTGACAGCCGCCCTAGAGAATGCTGGAGCCGCGCTCAAACCTGGCATGTTCGCCGAATTGGAGATCTTGACCGATCGCACCCCCACAGCCGTCTTGACCATTCCCGCCAGTGCCGTGGTAGACGCCGAGGGCCAGTCCCTCGTATTTGTGCAAAATGGTGATGCCTTTGAACCCGTTGAAGTGACCATCGGGCGCACGGCTGGCGATCAGGTAGAGGTGCAATCAGGACTGTTTGAAGGCGATCAGGTGGTTGCCCAAGGCACATTGCAGCTTTATGCCCAATCCCTGCGAGGCGACAGCGCTACAGCCAAAGCCGAGATGGAAGCCGCACCTTCCGGTCGCGCCGTTCCCCAATGGTTATTCATTGTCGGAGGCATAGGTGCGATCGCAACTACCACCAGCACCGCCTATCTCATCGGACGCCGCACCCGCCCCACACCCCTCGCCCCCTTCAATCCACACCCTACCGAACCCACCCCTCCCTACGCCCTCACCACCACCTCCCCAGAAACCACCACCCTAGACAAAAAGTAATCCCCCCTCTCTCCCCTGCTCCCTTGCCCCCCTGCTCCCTTACTTACCCCCCTCATCCACCCATCCACCCCTTTCTCACTCCTCACTCCTCACTTTCCCATGCTCAACTCAATCCTCAAATGGTCAATCGCCCAACGCTGGATCGTCGTCATCGGAGCCGTCCTCGTCACCCTCTACGGACTGCGTGTCCTCAACCACATGTCCTTGGACGTGTTTCCCAGCTTTGCGCCGCCCCAAGTGGAAATTCAAGTCGAAGCGCCCGGTCTTGCTCCAGAGGAGGTGGAATCCTTAGTCACGCTGCCGATTGAAAGCGCCGTCAACGGCACACCAGGCGTTACAGCGGTGCGATCGACCTCGGTGGCGGGTGCTTCTGCCGTACGGGTGGTATTTGGCTGGGATACCGATATCTATCAGGCGCGGCAGCTGATCACGGAACGAATTCAGCAGGCCCAATCTCGCTTGCCGGAAGGGGTGGAAGCGCCTCAACTGGCTCCGCTCAACTCGCCGCTGGGCATTGTGCTGGAATATGCCTTTACGGCTGAATCCACACCGCTGATGGACGTACGACAGCTGATCGACCGACAGGTAACCAATCGGCTGCTCGCGGTACCTGGCGTTACTCAAATTACCGTTTTTGGTGGCGAGGAGCGGCAGTACCAAGTGCTGGTCGATCCTGCTAAACTCAACGCCTTTGGGGTGACGCTAGAGGAGGTCAGCCAAGCGGCGGCGGCAGCGAACCAGAACGGGGCAGGTGGCTACCTAATTGATGCCGATCAGGAACTGCTGATCCGAGGGATTGGTCGCATTGAGTCGATTCAGGATTTGCAGCAGGCGGTGATTACGGCACGAGATGGAAAACCTGTGCTTTTGCAAGATGTGGCAGAGGTGACAGTCGGCCCAGCCCTAAAGCGGGGCGATGCGAGCCTTAACGGCCAACCAGCTTTGGTGATGCTGATCAATAAGCAGCCCTTGGCCGATACGTTAACGGTGACCGAGCAGGTAGAGGCGGCGCTGGAGGAAGTAGGGCCAAGTTTGCCAGCGGATGTCACGATCCATCGCACTTTCCGTCAGGCTGACTTCATCGAAGCCTCGATTCATAATGTGCGGGATTCCCTGCGGGGCGGCATCATCATTGTGTCGGTCATCCTGCTGTTGTTTTTGATGAACTGGCGCACGGCGGCGATTACACTCAGCGCCATTCCGATGTCACTCCTAATCTGTTTGATTCTGCTGGATTGGATTGGCCTCAGCGTCAACACCATGACGTTGGGCGGATTAGCCGTTGCCATTGGTTCGGTGGTGGATGACTCGATTGTGGATATGGAAAACTGCTATCGGGGACTCCGCCAGAATCGGCAGTTGGGCAATCCCAAGCATCCCTTTCAGGTCGTCTACGACACTTCGGTGGAGGTTCGTACCAGCGTTCTCTTCTCCACCGTGATTATTGCCGTCATCTTTGCCCCAATTTTCTCGCTGACGGGGGTAGAAGGCCGCATCTTTGCGCCAATGGGCATTGCTTACCTAGTAGCCATTTTTGCCTCGACCCTGGTGGCACTCACCCTCTCTCCTGCCCTATGTGCATTTCTGTTGGCCTACGCGCCGTTGCCTGAAGAAGAGACTTGGGTATCTCGCTGCAGCCAACGCCTGTATCGACCAGGTTTGCGGCTGGCTCTGGAGCGCCCTCGGCTGATTCTGCTGGTGGCTGTAGGGGCACTGGTCGCTTCGCTGACCCTGTTACCCGTTTTAGGACGGGTCTTTTTACCGGAGTTTCAGGAGCGATCGCTGGTGGCGTCCATGAACCTGTTTCCCGGTAGCTCCTTGGCGGCTACCAATCGGGCGGGATTAGCTGTGCAAGCTGCCTTTCAAGAAGATCCTCGGTTTGCCAGTCTGCAAATGCGATCGGGCCGCGCACCGGGCGATCCGCATGTGGTCGGCTCCAACTTTGCGGAACTCGATATTGAACTGAGTGATGTCGGCATGAAAGACCGCGAAGCAACGCTGGCCGATCTGCGGGCTGAATTCGAGAAAATTCCAGGTGCTCCAGCCAGTGTGGGTGGCTTTATCTCGCACCGGATGGATGAGGTGTTGTCGGGTGTCCGAAGTGCGATCGCAGTTAAAATCTTTGGCCCCGATCTGGCTGAACTCCGACGGCTGGGCACCGAAGTGACACAGGTGATGGGCACTGTAGAGGGCGTGGTCGATTTGCAACTGGCTCCTCAGTTACCCGTGCGTCAGGTTCAGATCCGCTTCGACCGTGCCGCTGCCGCTCGCTATGGCCTGAGTATGCAGGCGTTGGCCGAAACTATTGAAACCGCCCTCAATGGTCGCGTCGTCTCCCAAGTGTTGGAAAATCAGCAGTTATTTGACCTGGTGGTGTGGTTTGAGTCTGCCGCCCGCAGTGATCCCAGTACCCTGCGCGCCATGCTGATTGATACGCCGGATGGACATCGCATTCCGCTGGAGCAGCTTGCCCAGGTCGATTATGGCACTGGCCCCAATTCCATTAGTCGAGAAAATGTGTCGCGCCTGATCATTGTGTCCTCAAACGTGGCCGATCGCGATTTGGGTTCCGTCATTGCCGAAATTCGGGACAAAGTGCGATCGCAGGTTACATTTCCTCCCGGCTACTTCATCCAGTACGGTGGCCAGTTTGAATCTGAGCAGCGAGCCACCCAGAACCTCCTGGTATTCGGCGCTCTAGCACTTGTGGTGATTGCCATCCTCATGTATTTCACCGTGAAATCCTTACCCGCGACGATCATGATCATGCTGAACCTGCCCTTAGCCGTTATGGGCGGCATTGTCTCAGTTGCGATCGCAGGTGGCGTTCTCTCGGTAGCGTCCCTCGTGGGCTTCATCACTCTGTTTGGCGTTGCCGTCCGCAATGGCTTACTGCTAGTAGACAACTACAACAGCAAGCTAGCGGCAGGAATGCCTCTGCCACAGGTCATTTTCACGGGTTCAATGGAGCGGCTCAATGCGATTCTGATGACGGCTTTTACCTCCGCTCTGGGGATGCTGCCGCTGGTGATCAGCTCTGACCCCGGTCAAGAAATTTTGCAGCCGCTAGCGGTGGTTGTACTTGGCGGACTGTTTACCTCCACCGCCCTCACGCTAATTGTTTTGCCCGCCCTCTACACTCAATTTGGCCGCTATCTCGTACCTGCATTCATTACCTCTGACATCCAGGCCACTGAATCGAAAGCGGCTGTTTCAGACCAACCCATGAGCCCCGTTTAATTCCTGCTTAATCCCAATTCCCCAACCTGCCCCCCTGCTCCCTTACTCCCCCGCCCCCTTGCCCCAATACCCAAACCATAGCTCCACTCAAAAAATAGAAGGTTCATCCCATGCGTTCTCAAATTGCTCAAGCCCTACTGCTCACAAGTCTACTCACCTTAGTTGCTTGCGGTAACTCCGAAACGGCAACGACGCCTGAATCAACGGCTGACACTTCTGTTGCAGAAAGCCCAACCACCACCCCAGCCGACGATGCCGCAACCGAAACGGCTGCATCAGACGATCACAGTGCTGCGACAAAAGGCGGCCAGGTCGTCGAAACCGGAGCCTACCACATGGAACTAGTACCCGTGTCCGAAGCAGATGGCATTCATCTAGATTTGTACCTGCAAACGGGCGACACCCACGAAGCCGTTGCCGATGCCACTGCTGTTGCCCAAATCCAGCTTCCCGATGGCTCGCAGCAGGAAATTCCGATGGAGTATGACGCGGCGGGAGAACACTTCTTTGCCTTCATCCCCAGTCAGGCAACCGGAGAATATAAAACCGTCATCCAAACTGATATCCAAGGCGAAAGGGTCAATGCCCGCTTTAGCTTCTCCAAGTAGATTGTCTTACCGCTTGTAGTAAACCAAAAAGGGATGATTTTGCTGCGGCTTACGGCAGCAAAATCATCCCTTTTTGAGTGCTTAATTCATACAGGATGGAGAGCGTCAAAAAATCTTCAGCCCACCTCTTGACTCTAAAGTTCACTGTAGGCTTTAGGGTGGATTCATCAACAGTTTGATGCCGTTTGGCATCCGCGAGGTGAATCGATGACCGCTATACTTTCCAATTCCAATAAAGCTCAACCAGATGCTCAAGACTCAGTCAAGCTCTACCGCATGTCTACTTCTGAACATGAGTGTCCTTGGGGGGTGCGGGCAGTGAATTTGCTCAACGAAAAAGGCATTGCCTTTGACGATATTAAACTGACCTCCCCAGAGGACGTTGCTGCCTTCAAGACCCAGCACAACGTTGCCACAACACCCCAGATCTTCTTTGGCGATCGCCGCATTGGTGGCTATACCGATCTGGCAGCCTATTTTGATGTCGAGGCTGAAAAGGCTGATTACTCCTATACTCCAGTTGCGGCTTTATTTTCCACTGCTGGCTTAATGGCTTTAGCGACCTCCCTTGGCGTCCCTGGCTTCATGGGTATTTCCTTATCGATGCTGGCCTCTCTGAAGCTAATGGATATCAACGCCTTTTCCGAAAGCTTTGCCAAATACGATCTGGTCACTCAACGATTTAAGCCCTATGGCAAAATCTATCCCTTTGCAGAGCTTGCCATTGGTCTGGGCTTTCTCTCCGGCATCGCACCTCTAGCAACGGGGATTGGTTCATTAGTTGTGGGCGTAAGCGGGGCGGTATCGGTCTTCAAAGCTGTCTATATCGACAAAATAGCGCTCAACTGTGCTTGTATTGGCGGCAATTCCAAGGCTCCGCTGGGAGTGGTCAGCTTTGCAGAAAACGCGATTATGGCGCTGATGGGGGCAACTCTCATCTTTTCGACGGTCGGCACCCGTGAGATAGAGCCGCAGGTTAGGCAATTGTCTCAGGCAACTGCGATCGCGCAACTTCAGTCTGCTGAATAGTGCTTAGGTCACTAACGTTTAGGCATGACCATTTCATTTCGATTTCATGATTGTGCGTCAGGCTAGTGGGCAAACTATGCTTGAGTAAGACGCTAGCTTGACATTGCCATGCAGAGGTCTCTATGAATCGTCGTCTATTTACATCCAGATTAGTCGCTGTAGGATTGGTTTCAACCACCGTTGCCCTAACCGGCTGCTCCATTGCCCAAACTCCCAATGTGGAAGCGGTAGCGGATACGGCGGAGCAAGTTGCAATGGATACTGAGATTACTGTTTTCCGTAGTCCCACCTGCGGCTGCTGTGGTCAGTGGATTGAGCACATGCAAGCGGCTGGTTTTATTGTCAAGGATAATGTAACAGAAGATATGACGGCTATTAAGGAACAGTATGGAGTTCCGGCCAATCTCGCCTCCTGCCACACCACTGTAGTTGATGGCTACGTTGTGGAAGGCCATGTTCCAGCCGAAGATGTACAACGCTTATTGGTCGAAAAACCTGAAGTGGCTGGTATTGCAGTCCCCGGTATGCCTATCGGTTCACCCGGTATGGAATCTGGTGATTATGTTGAACCTTATACGGTTTTCTCGTTCACTGAATCCGGTGAAACCGCTGCTTTTGCTGACCATTCATAGTGATACGGAGTCCGATTAAAACCCGAAAAGAACTACTTGGTCGCCGCTAAGCGGCGGCCAAGTAGTTCTTTTCGGGTTTGAGTTTGAAGATACAAGACGTGACTATAGCAAAATGTGCGATCGCACTTGGAATATGCGATCGCACATTTTGCTGATCCTACTGACATCACTAACCGTACCAGTCTTGTCGCCACTCTTCCATCTGCTTAATTTCCGTTTGCTGCGTGGCCAGAATGTTTTGGGCTAGCTCTCGAAGTTCAGTGCGATCGCTCTTTTCCAAAACTTGCTCCGCCATCGCTAACGCGCCCTCATGGTGAGGAATCATGGCATTAATAAACCGCAGATCAAACTCAGCATCGGCTGTGCCTAAGTTACCGTCCATCATCATGGCAGCCTGCATTTCAGGCGTCATCGCCATTGAGTGGCCCATTTCGGCGTGATACATCACAGGTTCCGCACTCGCATCGGGATACCATGCTTGTCGCCACTGCTTCATCTGGTCAATTTCGCCCTGCTGAGCCGTAATCACAGCTTGGGCTAACTGCTTTATATCTTCCCGTTGAGACTGTTCGAGGACGGCTTCAGCCATGACAACTGCTCCTTGATGGTGCAAAATCATTCCGTCAATGAAGCGTAAATCAAACTCAGCATCTTTAGGCCCCAAGTCCATCATCATCATCACGTGATCTGCCGTTGAGGTATCCCCCGCCAGCGTCGTTTGAGAATCGGAACGCTCAGAAATCTCAGGTGAGGTGCTACATCCTGCCAGCCCTACAGTGGCAGACAGCATACTCCCCACCAACACCCACGAAACCCAGGTTCGTCTCAGGCGCATATTGCACAATATCCTTTATTAGAAAAAAGGTGGCAGATATTCCTTCAGTAATCGTTTAAGCATTAACTGAATCAAATAACCGCTAATTTTACTGTGCAGCCCAAAAGTGAAATATGGATGAAATGCGAAGTGTTTAACGAACTTGTACTGCATATTGAATTCCGAGTCGGCATGGGCTGGGCAAGATGTCGCGCGGGACGGCTCATTAGATTCTGTGCGGTGTTTGCGATCGCAGTTGGATAGTCGGCTGCGGAAGTGACCAGGGGAATGGTGGCGGTGTAGGTGGGAGTGAAAAAGGCTGAAAACACATTCAGCGCCAGCACAATTCCATAGATCTGCCAGGGCTGTGTGACAAACGGCAGAAAACAGACAATGATCATGCGCGCCAAGTGGCTGATAACCATGATCTGTTTGCGGTCGATCCGATCTGAGGTCGTGCCAGCAAGAGGCGACAGGATGACGTAGGCTGTGACGTGCGTGAGGGCATCATCAACTAAATTGATGGTTTGGGTGGAGTAAAGACGGGCAAAGGTGGGATTTCTAAAGCACTGAAAGAGTCATGGTGTTGAAAACATGCATTGAAATATGAATGTTTGAACATAGCTGAAACGTTTGATATAGCTTCACTGTATGTCCCCCTGGGGGGGCATCTGAAAGACTATACAATTTAGAAATACTTACTGGTAAAGCGTCCAACTGAGTGATTTAAAACTTTATGCATATTCACACGATTGATCAGTGGCACCATTCTCATGACTTCTCAGTTCATCAGAATCAAGCAGAGCGAAATACCAAGGTCGTGATGCTCATAACCGCAGTCACAATGGTTGCCGAAATTGTCGCAGGCACCATTTTTGGTTCGATGGCGCTGTTGGCAGACGGTTGGCACATGGCAACTCACGTCGCGGCATTTGGTATCACAGTGTTTGCTTATCGCTATGCCCGCCGACATGCGGCTGATCCAAGGTATACCTTTGGCACTGGCAAAGTGAGTGTGCTTGGCGGGTTCGCCAGCGCCGTTGCTCTAGCAGTCATTGCATTTGTGATGGCGTTTGAATCGGTAGAGCGGTTTTTCCAACCCCAAGCCATTCAGTTTAATGAAGCGATTGGAGTTGG
>NZ_JBYJZJ010000023.1:0-4526 GCF_057732415.1 Thainema salinarum CENA647 | reverse complement strand
TGATGATCTGGAAATGGCCGATGTGGATATTGGTGATGTGTTGTTGACGGTTGCCCGTCGCATCAGCCAGAGCCTTGAGCAGTATAAACTGGCAGAACCCACAGGACTGAAGGCGATTTTGCAGGGAGCGGTGCAGATCCTGACGACCGAAATTGAAGTGACTGGGGCGTCTGGTGAGGTGCCAGGAATTGGAGGAATCTCTTGGAGCGATAATGGTGAGTTTTCTCTGTCGGCAGGCATTGGCAAAATTACCGCTCGGACAAAAAGCGACCCCAACCTGCGCGATCGCATCAACAACTACTTAGGGCCGCAGAAAAATGAGCTGTTGAAAGCGATTAATCAGGAGTTAATCGAACCCGCCATTGCTCAATTGAAGCAGCACGGCAAGAAGGGGCTGGTCGTGATTGTGGACAATCTGGATCGGATTGACAATCGTCCGCGATCTCACGGTCGTCCTCAGCAAGAATATTTGTTTATTGACCAGAGCAGCTGTCTTAAAAATTTACGTTGCCATCTGGTTTATACCATGCCGCTGGCGCTAAAGTTCTCCAATGAATATGGCATGTTGACCCAGCGCTTTCCAGAAGATCCAAAGGTGCTGCCAATGGTGCCAATTCAGCGGCAAGATGGAACTGAGTGCAGTGAGGGCATGGCGTTGTTGCAGCAGATGGTGTTGGCACGCGCGTTTCCTGATTTAAGTGAAACGGAACGGTTAGCGGCACTAACTGAAATTTTTGATGAGGCGGCATCGTTGGATCATCTCTGTCACGTTAGTGGTGGACATGTGCGGGACTTGCTGCGGATTTTGAATGCCTGGATCAAAAAGGCACGGCAGTTTCCCCTAATGAGATCGCAACTTGAAGATGTGATTCGCGGCTATCGAAATGAAATGACAATGTATATTTCAGACGATGAGTGGGAGCTACTGCGGCGGGTGCGGCAGCGCAAAAAGGTGAGTGGCGATGACGACTATCAGACATTAATTCGCAGTCGGCTAGTATTTGAGTATCGCGATCGCGGTGAGTCTTGGTTTGATGTGAATCCAATTCTGTTGGATGCGAAGGAGCTATAGGCATGAGCCAGTGGCCGGAGGATGAGATTGAAGTTCACAATCGCCAAACGCTAGAGGAATTGGCGCAAACGTTGGAATGGTCAGTCGGCGAATTTCATCTGTTCTTAGCGCGATGCAACTATGTTGCGGTGCGATCTCACCTGATTACTCAGTTGCAGAACATTTGTTCAATCCAGCTTCAAATTATTACGTTGACTGCCGATACGCAGCAGCTTTACACCACCATCCGAGATGCGATCGCAGTTTCGCTCGACCCACCAGAGGGGATTATCGTGGTCGGGTTTGAGCAGGTTAAGGATTTAGATCAGCTGTTTGCTAATGCGGATGCGGCGCGGGAAGAGTTTCGCAAGCAGTTGCCCATGCCCATCGTGCTGTGGCTGGACGACACCCAGTTCAACAGCTTTAAGGATCGGGCACCCAATTTTGAAACCTGGGCACCTGTAGACACGCCGACGTTTGAGATTCCCACTGATACGATTATTCAATCTTTGCAGCAGGGCGTGGAAGCAATTTACGCAGCCTGTTTCAAACCAAATCAACCCCAGCTTGCCAATGATCCGGATCAGCCTCTGCCTAAAAGGGTGAGAGCAGCAATAGATGCGGCGCAACTTGGTGATTTGCGTCGATCTGAACTGGCCCAAGCTTTGCAGACTTTATCCGACCGAGCCGTTTCATTACCTGCTGATTTACGGGCTGATCTGCATTTAGTTGAGGGTGCTGATGCGGGTTTAGACGAAGCCGCTATTGGACATTTCCAAGCCTGTGTGGATTATTGGCGCAGCCAAGTTCAGGCAGGGCAAATTCACGAAACTACTCCGGCAGCGAATCTGAAACTAGCGTTGGCGCTCTTTTTCTTGGGTCGATTTTACTTTCATCATACGGATGAAATGAGGCGACTGGATCAGGCTCAGTATGACGATCACGGTTGGCAGCAGGCGCGTCTGCCCTTGGAAGAAAGCTGGCAATTGTTTGCAGCAGCTAATCGTCTAGATATGGTTGCTAAGGTGAGCCGACATCTGCTCGGTACACTGCGACGACTACAGGCTTGGGATGATTTGGAACCGCTGCTGAATCAAGTGATTCCACTACATCAGCAGTACCACATGCTGAGTCGCTTGGCGATGGATTATGGCTTTTTGGCTGAGCTGAAACTACATCAGCAAGATTGGCCAATGGCGAGACACTATGCCGATCTAGCAGTGGAAACTATTCAACCATTGCCATTGTCACAACAATGGGCAGAAGGATTGTATTTGGCACTGCAAGCCAAGGCAGAGGTGCAGTTAGGTAATGAAACAGGTGCTATCACTCTATTGGAATGGGCGCGATATTTAGGTGACCGTGGCCATCCCACCACCTATAGCACCATTTTGGGCGATTTGCGTGAACTGTACTGGCAGCAGAAGCGCTATCTGGAGGCGTTTAAGCTGAAGCAGGCGCGGCTGGAGGTGGAGAAAGTTGCTGGCATTCGGGCGTTTGTCGGTGCTGGACGGCTGGGGGCACAAGGGCAACTGCTGGAGGAGTCGGATGAGCCAGCGCCAGAGATTTATGCGTCGGGTCGGCAGTTAGATCTACAAGAACTGCTGAGCCGGATTAACAGCACGGACTCGAAGCTGACGGTGCTGCATGGGGATTCAGGAGTGGGCAAAAGCTCGCTGGTGAATGCGGGTTTGATTCCGGCGCTGCAAAAAGAGGCGATTGGCTATCGGTCTGCGCTGCCAGTGATTGTGCGGCAGTATATGAACTGGGAAAAGGAACTAGCGACGGCGCTGACGGAATCGATTCAGGCATCGTCACGATCTAAAACGGTGCAGGTGCCAGAATCCAGTCCTGATATTTTGGCGATGCTGCGCCAGTGCGAGCAGAACAATCGCTGCATTGTCCTGGTGTTTGACCAGTTTGAGGAGTTCTTTTTTGCCAATCCTGATCCGGTGCAGCGGCGGCAGTTTTTTCAGTTTTTGAGCAATTGTCTGGGAATCACCTATCTCAATATCATCCTGTCGCTGCGGGAGGATTATCTTCACTATCTGCTGGAAGCGAGTCGGGCGCTACGCGGTGTTGCTAGCCCTAATATGCTGAGCCAAAATCTGTTTGGCAATATTCTGGGGCGCGATATTCTCTATCCCATCGGCAATTTCAGCCCGGAGCAGGCAAAGGCGATTATTGATGATTTGACTCAGCAGTCGCGATCGTATCTGGAGCCGGATTTGGTGGATGCGCTGGTGGCGGATCTGGCGGGGCCGTTGCAGGAGGTGCGCCCAATTGAGCTACAGATTGTGGGTTCGCAGTTGGAGACGGAGCGGATTCGCTCATTGGCGCAATATCGGGAGCTGGGCGATCAGCCAAAGGAGGAGTTGGTCAGCCGCTATCTGCAAGAGGTAATCGACGATTGTGGCGCGGAGTATGAACAGATTGCGGAACTGGTGCTGTATTTGCTGACGGACGAGCGGGGCACGCGACCGCTCAAGACGCGATCGGATTTGCGGCGGGAGTTAGAGGCGTTGTTGCCGGGTTTGTTTGAGGATACCGTCTCCTCTGATTACTCGTCAAATTGTGGAAATTTAGACCTCAACCTCAACCGTTCTCCTAATGGTGGGAAAGAGAAGGTAGGACAGGCCGTAAATGAGCCACTAGAGTATGTATTGAGAATTTTATGTGGATCGGGAATTATAATCTATTTACCGGAAGATACAGATGGAAGGTATCAACTAGTTCATGATTATATTGCAGAGAGCTTTCGTTCAAGGTATGAATTCAGTCTTCATAAAAAGCTCATCGAATCAGAAGCAGAACGAGCAGAGCTTTCATCTTCCAACCAGATTCTAGAGAATGCAAGGCAAAGGGCTGGCAAGCTATTAAAAGCTACTTTAGGAGTATCAGTTTGTGTATTTTTAGCAACAGTATCTTTTGCGACTTTTGCAAACAAGAAAGCTGAAAGCCAAAGAGAAGAAATATCTTTAGCTGCCGAAATTGAACAGTCAGGCAACTATGCTTTGCAACAGTTTGACTCATCACAGATTGATGCTTTAATTACTGCAATAAGCGCCGGAAGAAGGTTAGATGATTTAATAGATGAAAATATCGCCTTAGAAGATTATCCAGCTCTGAATCCTGTTTTCTCCTTACAGAAGATTCTCAACCAAATTAGTGAGAAGAATAGAATTAATATACAACATGGAGAAGTTCTATGGGTAGATTACAGCTTAGATGGTAAACACCTTGTTATTACCTCAGAAGACGGCTTCATCCAAATAAGACAAGTCTCAGGGGCTTTAGTTTCTGAGTTCAAGGCTTGTGAGGGTGCTCCTGCATGGGGTGTCAGCTTCTTTGAGAATAACAAATTAGCTACTGCTTGTGGTGTTACTGGTCAAATCGAGTTATGGACTGTAAATGGCCGTAAGATACTCAATTGGAATGCGCACGAAAGTGGAGTCGGAAGTATAAGATTTAATTC